>CBDUOS010000001.1:0-63649 GCA_965368905.1 uncultured Bdellovibrionales bacterium
CTTTTCAAAGCCCTCTTCCAAACCCTTAATTTTAGATTTGAACTCACCCACGGCTGCCATTTCTACGTCAGCAGATTCCCCGTTTTTCTTTTTCTCACCAATTTTCTGCGAGATCTTTTTTTGCTCGCTTTTTAAAGTTTCAATTTCGTGGGTCTGTTGCTTTCGTTGGTTGTTCAACTCAAGAATTTGTTCGAGCTGCGAGAGATCTCCGCCCCGTGCCTTTAGACTCATTTTGTAATCTGCTAAGTATGTCGCATCTTCTAAATTTTTAATATAGATCATAAATCATCCAACTTTAGGCACCAGGAGCCACTTTAACGTATAACTGCAGTAATGTTCCGACCAATATGCAGAAAAGATTCAATAACACGATCGAGAAAAATCCCCAACCCTTAGTCACCCGAACTACCGCCCCTGTCATAAGAACAATAACAAAAAGGAATAAAAAATTTTCAAATTCAAATATCAGCTGAAAGAGGTGAGCGAAGACCATTCCAATCCAACCCCCTGTCAGCACCCGAAAGACATAAGTCCCAAAATCACCTGATTTTTTCTTTACCTGAAAATTCACTCGGCTGATCATCTCACCCATCGGGGGACCCTCCCATTTTGTTGGCAGACTTTATTAAAGCTTCGATCTTTTTCTTGTCGTCCGCATTGGGTCGAAGCTGCAAATATCTCTCATAGCCTTTTATAGCTTTTATAAACGAACCTTTTTCATGGTACAAGGCCCCTAGCTCTTTGTATATATTGGGATTCCCAGATTCTTTGGCCTTGGCTTCGTCCAACATTGTAAAGGCCGAGTCAAAGGCTCCTGCTAGTCGATAACAGCGAGCCAACTTGATGTAGACATCCGCCGTCGTCAACCCTTTGCTTAGTACTTTCTGGTACTCTTCAGTACAAAGTGGATACTGCTTTTTATTAAAATAGGCATCACCTGCCAGCATATAGGATTCTGGGATATCCGGGTTCATCAATCTTTCTTGATTGGCCATTGCTAGGGCCTCATCATTGTTTTTCAGTTTTAAGTGAGCCTGCCCTGCATAGTAGTGAGCAAAGGGGTAGTTCGGGTTTACTTTAATGACTTTTTCGAATTGCACGAGTGCTTTCCTATATTTTCCGGAGTCTAAATAAAGCTGACCAATAAGAAAAATGGGCTCCGCATCGGTGGGGTCGAGAATGGCCGCATCAAGAAACATATCCCTCGCCTCATCAAAGTTTTTCTGACCCTGATAGAGTTTTGCTAAAGACATCAAAATCTTTTTATCTTTCGGGTTTTTCTCAAGAGCATCATAATAGTATTGAATGGCTTCTTCATTTCGCTCTTCTTTAGTTAACAATTCGCCTATGGCGCGCATATATACCAATTTCCCATATTTAGAGATTAACGAATCCAAATGATCGATTCCTGCATCGGTTCCCTGTAAGGCCGCCAAGATTTGGGCAAATGTTATTTGAACTTCATCATTACTATTATCAAGTTCCAAAGCTCTCTGTAGATACTTGAAAGCCTCTTCCGATTCTCCTTGTTCATTCAAAGCTTTGGCTAAAATAACCAATGACTCAATATCGGTGTCGTAGAGATCCAAAGCCTTCTCAGCAAACCGAACAGCACCTGCGTAGTTGCGTCGACGAAACTCAATTAAAGCAAAACCTCGAAAAATTCCATGATGCCTTGGGTTCACTCGCAGAGCCCCTTTCAAGGTTTCTATGGCATTGATGTAATCAAACCTTTGGCTTTGAAAATCTGCTAGAATTAAATAACTTCGGATAAACTGCGGGTCAGCATCGATGGATCGCTTAACCCATTGAATGGCCTCGCTGCTCTGACCCAACTTCCACAGAGCTTCTCCGGCTCTTAAAGCAGCAAAACCATTCTTAGGATTCGCTTCAAAAGCAGCGCGAAACTCGGCCTGAGCTGCGGTATGATTATTCATCTTCATATATTGTTCACCAAGGTAAACCATATTCACATTGTCGATCGAAATCGCATTCAGAGCTTTAATTCCACCCATATTTACAATAAGTTTCTGTGCCTCGTCGTTGCTCGAGTCGATTGAAAAAGCTTTCTGTGCGTACTTCAGGCCTTGTTGGTTATTCCCCTGAAGAATACTAATCTTGGCCAACGTCAAATAAGCTTCGGACTCAATCATTTTGGGTACATATTGTTGACTGGCAATCCCTCCCCCAATGTAATCTTTGGCCTTGGCAATATTTTGAAATGGATCAAACTCAATGATTCCCAATTCTATTCGAGCCACCGCATGCTGTGGATTGCTGGTTAACAAGCGGCGATAAAGTTTGATGGCTGTACTATGAATGCCTCGTTTCCGGTACATTCTCGCTTCCTGCAAAATCGATTTCGACCAAACGGGCGGTGGATTCCACAGCTCTCTAACTTTTGAAAAGTAATATGAAGCCGAACGATAGTCTTCACGAGCTGCATAAATGTCTCCAGTCATATGATTGAAAAAAATCAACCCCGGTGATTGTGATAATTGGCTATCCATAATACGGAGAGCATCGTCGTACTCCCCTTTCACCCAATGTGAAACGACTAAACAAATATTGGCTGATGGATTCTTCGGATTTATTTTTTGAATTTGTCGCAAAACTTTTTCAAGAGTGCGAAAATCCCTGGAGTCTTGGTGACTGAATGGCCAAAGTTCACGATAAGTCATACATAAGAAACCAAAGGCATCAGGACTACGAGATTTCTGCACAACCTCCACTAGGGCATCTTGAGCGACTAGGTAATTATCGTAACTGTCTTTACGAAAAGCTTGAATGGCTCGTGCCATCCCCTGCTGAATCAATCGTTTGTCACCATTTGCAGGTCCTGAAAAGTTGGGCTCCAAAAGATGAATCTTCTTTGCCCCACCGGCTTGCGGTTGTAAAAATAAGTAAACAGCGCCAATCACCATCAGAACACTCACGAAAAGAACGACTTGAAGGCGACTTCTTTGATCTCTCCGAGTCGAACGTACTCGGCGGCGTGGTTTGTGTTGAGAGCTCCGGGTCTTTGGCGCTACTTTTTCATCGACAACCGCTCGTCCCATTCTTGAAGATTCTTTTTCCATTTCAATAATAACAGGGGTTTTGCCATCCACATCTTCGAAAACAGCTTGTCCCAATGGTTTTTCAACCACTTTGGTTATATCAAAATCATCTTCCTCTTCTTCCTTCTGTTCATGCTCTTTTTTGATGTTCTCTATTCGTTGGGTAACCTGTGTTCTTTCCTCTTTAGAAGAAACAGGCTTTTCGAATAGCTCTTGCTCAAGTGCCTCGAGAAGAATATTGAAAAAATTTTCATCGTAAGAAATGGGGTGCCAGCGACCTTCGGGGTAACGAGAAACATACTCTTCACCGTAATAGATTCCTGATCGGATGCGGCGAACCACTTCAACAGTGGTCAGAGGCCCTTCGATCTCTCCGCTTTTATTTCGAATGAGCCATTGAATAATTTCATTCACAGACTATTCTTTCACCCTTTTTACGTTAGCGCCAATGGCCGAGAGCTTATTCTCCAAATTTTCATAGCCTCGATCTAGATGATAAATGCGATTCACCGTAGTCTCGCCGCGCGCGACAAGCCCCGCTAAAATTAGACTGGCACTGGCTCGTAAGTCTGTTGCCATCACTGGGGCTCCGACCAGTTCAGCTTTGCCATGAACGTGTGCCGTTTTGTCGTTAATATCAATTTTAGCACCCATGCGGAGTAGCTCCGAAACGTGCATAAAACGATTCTCAAAAACTTTCTCTGTGATTTGACTCTCACCTTCTGCCTGGGTCATCAGAGCCATCAGCTGGGCCTGCAAGTCAGTGGGGTAACCCGGAAAAGGTTCGGTAACGACCTCACAGGGTTTTAGTGCTTTATAACCTTTCACGGAAATACTGTCTTCTGTCCATGACAATTCAACTCCCATGGACTGCAAAATCTCAAGAAAACTAACTAAATGGTCAGGCCGGCAGTTTCGCACTTCAATGTCACCATTGGTAATCGCACCCGCAATGACTAAAGTACCGGCCTCAATGCGGTCGGCAATGACCGCATGCTCCTGGGCTTTTAATTGTTCTGCCCCGTGGATTTTGATTGTTGGTGACCCGGCGCCTTCAACTTTGGCCCCCATTTTCGCAATGTAATCAGCCAAGTCTACAATCTCTGGTTCTCGAGCGGCGTTGTTAATCGTTGTCGTTCCTTTGGCTAAACTAGCAGCCATCATTATGTTTTCTGTTCCGCCAACTGTTGCAAAAGGTAAATCGATGACTGTTCCCTTTAGTCCTTCCGTCTTTGCCACCACGTATCCACCATCCACCTCAATTTGAGCACCCATTTTTTCCATGGCATCCAAATGCATACCGATGGGGCGGGCTCCGATCGCACATCCTCCAGGCAAACTCACTTTGGCTTTTTTAAATCGGGCCAGCAAGGGGCCTAAAACTAAAATGCTCGCACGCATCTTTCGTACCTGATCGTAATGCGCCAAAGTTTCCAGCTTCTCGTCCACTTGGATCTCTAAGCAATTGTTTGAAAATTTCGTTTTACACCCCAGAGAATCCATCAAAACCATGGCCGAGTCGATATCACGCAATTGGGGAACGTTTTTCAGTTTATGATCTCCTTCAGCGAGTAACGTTGAAAAGATCAAGGGCAAGGCAGAGTTCTTAGCTCCACTAACTTGCACTTGCCCTTTCAATGAGCCGCCTCCTGTAACCACCATTTTATCCATAGGAATTCCTTTTAATGAGACTCGTCGTAGTACGATCTATGATATTACAGAGAAGTAGTAAATTAAAGGGGGATTTCCCGTATCACTGGCTGGTTCTACAGAGATGAAAGAAACGTGGAATCCCTTGGTAGTCTTTTTTTATTTCAAGCACAGAGAAGTCGACCGGGTCGATCAAATCTTGAATTTCACCTTCTTGGAATTGTCCAAACTCGAACAAGTAATGACCATCTGCCTTGAGGTGTGTTTTAGCCCAATGCAGCCAATCTTCGATGCATTGCAGACCTTCTTTGTCGGCGTACAAAGCCTGATGAGGTTCATAATCGTAAACAGATTTCTCCACGCGCGAGTCTCCCACCGCGATATAGGGTGGGTTGGCAACGATCAGATCAAAAGGTCCAAACCCTACTGGTTGACCTTGAGTAACTCGGGCCTCTATACACTCTACGTTTTCTAATTTCATACATTCAGCATTGGCTCGACATAGGGCCAGGGCATCACTTGAAGCCTCAAACAACTGAACAAAGGCATCTGGCCACTCTTTGGCCAATGACAGTCCAATACAGCCCGATCCCGCACCCAGGTCAGCAACCTTCATTGCAGGTCTATACAACTCCAATGCCGATTCCACCAGGATTTCTGTTTCAGGACGGGGAATTAAAACACCGGGGCCAACTTTAAAATTATTCTTGAAGAAGTGCTTTTCTTTTAAGATGTAAGCACAAGGTTGACCAGATTTGAGTTTGTCTAAATCTTTCCAAATGGCCTCGATCTCGTCATCTTTTACAATATTGTCTGATTTAAGTTGGAGTTCACTCCACGACAGGCCTGTGTGAAAAGTCACAATATCTTCCACATCCCGTCGTTGAATCTCAAGACTTGGAAATTTTTTTTTAATCTCCGTAAAGAGGCTATTAACCTTCATTGTTTTCCGACTGTTTCAGAGCTTCAGCCTGATAAAAAGCAATCACAGGATCTATCACCTGTGCCATATTTCCCTTCATGACGTCGTCCAATGAATGCAGGGTTAGTCCAATTCTATGATCAGTCACCCGACTTTGAGGAAAATTGTAAGTGCGAATTCTTTCCGAACGATCACCTGTTCCAATTTGTAAGAGGCGAGCATCAGAAGCTTCTTTAATCTTTCGCTGCTCTTCCAAATCTTTTAATCGAGACATCAGAATTTTCATCGCTCGATCTTTATTAGCGTGCTGACTTTTTCCTTCTTGGCAATAAACCACAATCCCTGTCGGATGGTGGGTGACCCGCACAGCGGAATCCGTGGTGTTCACATGCTGGCCACCAGCACCGCTAGCACGCATCACATCAATTCGAATATCTTTTTGCTCAATTGAGACATCCACATCTTCGGCCTCAGGGATCACAGCCACTGTCACAGTCGACGTGTGAACTCGCCCTTGAGATTCCGTTTTGGGAACGCGTTGAACTCTGTGCACTCCACTTTCATATTTTAATCGGGAATAGACCTGGTCACCAGTGATCATAGCAACGATTTCTTTAGCACCACCGACATTACCTGCAGAGAATGACAAGAGTTCAGACTTAAAACCCAAGCTTGAAGCAAAATGTCCATAAGCAGTAAAAAGCTCTTCTGCAAAAAGGCTAGCCTCATCACCGCCGGCACCTGCACGAATTTCTAGGATAATATTCTTATCGTCATTTGGATCTTTTGGTAACAAAGCGATTTGCAGCTTTTCTTCGATTTCAACGATAGAGGATTCGGCTTCGGAAAGTTCCTCTTTCGCCATTTCACGCAATTCCTCGTCTTTCTCTTCAACGAGCATCTGCTTATTATCGGCAATGGTTTTTTTGAGCTGTTTGTATTGGCGATAGACTTTGACGACTTTTTCAAGTTCCGCCTGCTCTTGCATCAGCTGACGAAATTTTTTCTGGTCGTTGGCAACATCAGGATTTTGCAACTGGTGGCAGAGAGATTCGTATTTTTTCTCCACTTCACCCAGTTTATCAAACATAGAGGGCTTTCTTGGTGAAGATTACTGGTCGTCTTTCTTGTAGTACTTGGCGTATTTCTTTTTGAACTTCTCAACACGCCCCTCAGTATCTACCAGCTTTTGCTTACCGGTATAAAATGGGTGGCACTCAGAGCAAATATCTATCTTGATCTCTTGCTTAGTGGACCCAGTTGAGAAGGAATTGCCACAAACACACACCACTTTGGCATCAGTATAATAAGTTGGATGAATCTCTGCTTTCATAACGCGTTACTCCATTTAGAATCCGGAAAACTAACACAGGCCCCTATAAAGGTCGAGGTTTTTTTCTATTTTTCCAGCAATTTCGGGAGTTATCCCCACTCAAATGGGTAGTTCCACAGGTTTTTCCACAGGTTAGGGGGTAGATCTAGGTAGCTACCTGCTGGAACCCACTAAATGCAGAGATTGGATTTGGCATCATGCCTATAAATCTTGCTTAAGCTACTGCCCCATCCCGGATAAAAAGGTGGCATTGTCCTTGGCATTTTTCAACTTGTCCAAGAGGAACTCCATACTGTCGACCACGTTCATCGGGGCCAAAACTTTGCGCAAAATCCAGAGTCGGTTCAAGTCCGCTTTCTCGATCAACAGGTCTTCTTTTCGTGTCCCTGACTTGTTGATATCCATGCAAGGGAAGATACGTTTCTCCATCAGCTTGCGATCCAAATGAATCTCAGCATTACCAGTTCCTTTAAATTCCTCAAAGATCACCTCATCCATGCGAGACCCTGTATCAATCAAAGCTGTGGCAATAATGGTCAAACTTCCACCCTCTTCAATGTTACGGGCGGCACCAAAAAAGCGTTTAGGTTTATGAAGGGCATTGGAATCCACACCACCAGATAGGATTTTTCCAGATGGCGGTACCACTGTGTTGTAGGCTCGCGCCAATCGTGTAATCGAATCCAGAAGGATCACCACATCGTTTTTGTTCTCAACCAAACGCTTAGCCTTTTCCAAAACCATCTCCGCCACTTGCACGTGTCGGGTTGGAGGCTCATCAAACGTTGAGCTGACCACCTCACCTTTCACATTACGCGACATATCCGTCACTTCCTCTGGTCGCTCATCAATAAGAAGAACGATCAAACGCACTTCTGGCTGATTTGCTGTGATGGCATTAGCAATATCCTGCAAAAGGACCGTCTTACCCGTTCGCGGCGGCGCCACAATCAAAGCTCTTTGTCCTTTTCCAATCGGGGCCATCAAATCCACCACCCTTGTGGTGTATTCTGTTGGCTCATGCTCCAATTTCAAACGCTCCTCTGGATAAAGAGGAGTTAAGTTATCAAATAGAATTTTCTCTTTGGATTTCATGGGTGGCTGATGGTTCAGCTCTTCCACTTTCAAAAGGGCAAAATAGCGCTCACCCTCTTTCGGGGGGCGGACTGTTCCGCTCACCGTATCTCCAGTTCGCAACCCAAAACGTCGGATTTGCGAAGGACTCACATATATATCATCGGGTCCCGGCAGATAGTTATAATCTGGTTTTCTCAAGAAACCGTAGCCATCAGGAAGGATTTCTAAAACCCCATCTCCAAAGACATCCACCAGTTGAGCCGCTCGTTTAAGTGTTTCGAAAACAAGCTCCTGACGTCTTAATCCAGCAGCATTTTCAATTTTTAACTTCTGAGCCAGGTTGATCACCTCTTCAATTTTTTTGGTTTTCAATCCCTTGGAGCTCAGTGCGGCTTTTTCTTCATCGGTCAATTCCACATCAGACAAATCAACGGGTTCAGAGGCACCGGCGATGGGAGGTAGGTCATCCGAGGCATTATGATCTTGTTTTGGATTACGACCGCGGCCACCACGCCCTTTTTTACTATTGCGCTGGTTATTCCGTCGTTGACGGCCACCGTTGTCATCTTTCGATCGAGTTTTTCTTTCTATTGGCTCTTTCGCAGGTTTTTCGCTCTTCGCAGCTTTTTCTTCGACAACATCAGCATCTGACATACTAATACTCCATTTTTTTGGGATTCTTTTAGGTAGGGGATTTAGAGTGGTTGCATTTAACCTCGGCAGATTAGCCAAATTCTTTACCGTCCGAAAGTTAATTCTCAGTATGATACGATGAGTCAAGTTCTTTGTCGATCTTCTGAACAGGCCTCCAGAACTTGTTTCTATGTGAAACAAAAGCCTGCACAAATGTATAAAACATTTCCAAAACCCTTATTAAATCGAAACAACTCTCCGAAGGGTTATATGAAAGATGGAGGAAACACATGATGGAAAAACCGGCTCCACGCCTGCCTTTACAGCTTCCCATTGAGTTTCGCAAAAATTATTCGAGAAAATCGGATTATGGGGATTTAAAAAATATCAGTTTAACAGGTGCCTTTTTGATCCATAGCTCGGACGAAATCACCCTCAATGACAAAATCAATATTCACTTTAAAGTGAGCGGCCGCGAGCGAACGCTCAATGCTTCCGTCGTATGGCTAAGCGAAACTGGTTGTGGATTGCAGTTCCACCCTGATAATAATCGCGATGTACAGATCGTGGATGATCTTATGTATTTTGTAAAAGGTCGACGTAGTAAGCATAAAAACGTCTTAGACGAAATTTTCGATAAAGTCTCTTAAGGGCCCAAGCCCGTCCCAAACCAAAAAAAGGAACCCTAGGGTTCCTTTTTTTGTGCCCCGCGAGAAGCATTGGGTACGGCGTACCCTTTTAGACTTGGGTTTGTGAAAAGTTCACGCGTTTGGCGCGACTTCTTCTGATAAAGATCAACATGATGATCGCTGCTAGTAGAAGTAGTCCTCCCAAAGCACCCATAATCATATTGTCGTCACCACTGATTGTTGCCAATGGGTCGCTGGATCCCCCGCCCATTTTCGGTGGAGCGGGCTTATTCATTGGCTTTGGCCCTTTGCTTGGTGGCGGTGGTGGAGCAACCGGTTGCTTAGCCATCGGCGGAGGAGGCGGATTACCAGCTTGTCCCATGGCCGGCGGTGGCGTGTTATTAAACTCCTCCGGATCATCCAAAGCTTCTGGCTCATCAAGATTCGCCATTTCAGTGGGCTCGTCCATTCCTTCTATAGGCTCGGGTTCTGTAAATTCTGTCGGTTCTTCTAATCCAGGATCCGGCATTTCAGGTGGGTCGTCCATAGCAATCGGCTCGGGCTCAGGCATTTCCGTCACCGGCTCAGGCTCTGGCACCACAGGCTCTGGTGCCGGGTCGTTCATTGCAAGAGTTTGCTGAGGAGTTCCACCGTCTGGCCAGTAGCGAATCTGCAAGCCAGCTGGAATGCGACCTTTAGATTCAATGTTGCTATTGGTGGCATAAATTTCCATCCAACTGCGGTCGTGACCTAACAAGTTCTTGGCCACCTTCCTAATATTGTCCCCTTCTTGCGAGGTATAATACGACGGCGCTAAGCTCACATCCTCATAGTAAGTCTGCATGCTTGGGTCGTTCGGGTTATTAGGAGATTCGTAATAAACTTTGTCACCCACATCAAGAGTTCGTCCTCTGTGATGAGAGTTGAAACTGTAAAGCTTATCAGCATTGCCCGAACCATAGATTTTTTGCGCAATATTATCCATATTATCGCCCGGACGAACAACATATAGGCGGTTCACATTACCACCAGCTCTTTTATATGAAGCCGGCTTCATTTTTTTCACAGGAACCAGGCTGTCGCTAAAACCAGCGGCTGGTTCATCATATCCAGTGCCACCATACGAAATCGGATCACTGTAATTCGGTGTATCAACCACAGGATCGAGAGTATCGGTACCAAAAAGGTCTTCCTCTTGGTTGGCCGTCATTGGTCCTTCAGGAATCCCGCCGCCTTCATCTACGAAGAGTGAGTTATCGGAAGCTGCTGAACTGTAGGGGTCGCTTCCCAAAGAATCATCCACCTCGTCACCATCAGAAAAACTGTCATCACTTATATAATCTTCTTTGAATCCATCATCGGCAGCAGCCGCCGCCGTCGTTGTCGCCGCTGCTTCGTCTCCAAAGCCATCATCAAAACCATCATCAAAACCGTCGCCAAAATCACCACCAATTCCTTCAGCCTCTGTGCCGGCTGTTTTCGCAGCCTCGCCAAATTGTTCGTCGGGGTACTCGTCGCCAAAGTTGTCTTCGACTTCTACGTCTTCACCGCTCAGATCATCAAAGCCTTCGCCATCATCTTTGGCTACAGCCTCGGCATCAAAGTCGTCAGCTTCAAAGTCGGCGCCCGCAGCGTCTCCCATTTCAAATTCGTCACTCGCGAACTCATCCCCATCCTCCGAAAGTTCACCAGACTCGGCCATTGTTGCCGTTTCTGCTGCTTCCTCATCAGAAGAGAACAATGAGCAACCTGTAATGTTCATTGAGAAAAAAAGTGCGAGAACAATTAATAAGATTGATTTTTTCATAGCTGTATCCTCAGTTCTATCTATGGTCATCCTGACATCACTATTAGATCATAACTGGGTAGAATCCGGTACGAATCGCAAAAAATCCCCGACCCATACAACCGTTTTCAGACCAGGGTCTAGGCAAAAAAAACCGTGGTCGGAAGAGACCACCTCTACCAAAAGTCTAAGAGCAATCCTATGGTCCAGCTACTTGGCGGTAGGAATATTAAATTGGATGGTGTCGCCGACTTTGACTTTATGTTTTTTGAACCAGCCCTGATTGACTTCAAGAGCGTATTGGCACCGACATTGGCTCGGATAACTCTCAACTGTTTGCTCTCGCTCCATAAGGCTTTGCGCCTTCATTTGGTGGATTTCTTTTATGACTTTCTTTTGATCAATGTAAGCAATGGACAAGGGGATGTAGGTGTTCTTCATCCAAAAACTTAATTTTTGAGGGGCACCGAAAACAAAGAGCATTCCGCTATTTTCAGCCAATTCTGTCCGATGCATCAGTCCCCTGGATCTGTCTGAGAAAGACTGGGCCACTTCAACCTTGATCGATTTTCCATTACTAAACTTAAGCGTCGTCTTCTCTAGACCTTGATCCTTTGAAAAAACAAATGAAATAAGAAAAGCGCAAATCAAAGCTTTCATCCTTTTAACTTCTCCTTCAGTAAACGATTGACCACCTCAGGACTGGCCTGACCTTTCGATATCTTCATCACTTGTCCAACAAAAAATCCGTACAATTTATCCTTACCATTTCTATACTCAGTCACTTTGGCAGAATTAGTCGCCAAAACATCGTCCACCATCTTTTCGATCTGAGAATTATCAGTGATCTGTTCAAGACCTTTTTCTTTAATGATCTCAAGAGCACTTTTCCCTGACTTCCACATCTCTTCAAAAACATCTTTCGCCATACTACCAGAAATTTTCTTCCCAGAAATTTGTGAAAGCAGCTCAGAGAATTTTTCAACTGTCATGGGAAAGTTTTCCCATGATGCATTCTCATCTTCATTAAAGAGACGCAAAAACTCACCAGTCATCCAATTACAAGTCAGCTGACTGTCGCCAGTCTGTTTCGCTACAGACTCAAAAAAGTCGGCCAATAGTTTCTCTGAAGTGAGGAGTTCACTGTCGTCGGACTTCAACCCATATTCTTCAATAAACCTCTCAAAGCGACGAGTCGGATGTTCGGGTAAAGTTTTTTTAATTTTTTGAATCTCACTTTCCTGCAGAACCAAAGGCATTAGGTCAGGTTCAGGAAAATAACGGTAATCATTGGCCTCTTCTTTCATTCGCATTGAAAAAGTTTTATTTTTTACAGAATCATAAAGTCGCGTCTCTTGAACAATGGTTTCACCAATTTTCTTGCATTGAACTTGCCTTTGAATTTCATACTCCAATGCTTTTTCAATAAACCGAAACGAGTTGATATTCTTCAACTCCACTTTTGTTCCCAATTCTTTTTGACCTTTCGGTTTTATACTCACATTGCAATCACAGCGTAAAGATCCCTCTTCAAGATTTCCATCACAAACCTCGGCATAGCGTAACGCTTGCCGAACAGTTTTTGCATAAGCCGCTGCTTGTTGTGGGCTGGTTATTTCAGGACGTGAGACAATTTCTAAAAGGGGAATACCTGCCCGATTGAGATTGATTAAGGTGTACTCTCCAAAATGAGTGGACTTACCGGCATCCTCTTCCATATGGGCTCTTTCAAGATTGACCCTTTGTTTCTCTCCGTCCAAATAAAATTCCACATAACCATTAGTGGCGATCGGTTTGTCATATTGAGAAATTTGATAGCCCTTTGGCATATCAGGATAGAAATACTGTTTTCGCGCAAATACGGATTCTTTTTCTATATCGCAATTAAGCACCAAACTTGTTCGAACCGCCATTGCAACAGCCGTTTTATTCAAGGCGGGGAGGGTCCCCGGCATTCCAGCACAAATTTCAGTGACGTTCTCATTGTGTCCCACATGAAAGTTGGTAGACGCTCCAGAAAAACATTTCGACTTGGTCGAGAGCTGAGCATGAATTTCAAGGCCTATTACGACGTCGTATTCATTCGACATGGCAAACCTCCTTAAATCCAAGAACTTCTTCTACGCTATTTGCAAACATGATCATTTTATCATCCTGAAAGCTTGGGGCGATGATTTGCAAACCCAATGGAAGTTTTTCGCTGTTCAATGCCATCGGAAGGCTCATCGATGGCAAACCGGCCAAACTAGCAGGAGTTGTAAGAATATCATTGAAATACATAGAGATCGGGTCATTCACTTTTTCTCCAATTTTGAAAGCTGGAGCCGTGGCTACAGGTCCAACAATAAAATCACATTTTGCAAAAGCATTGGCAAAATCTTTGGCAATCAGTCGCCGCACCTGACAGGCTTTGTTGTAAAAGGCGTCAAGATACCCTGCCGAAAGCGAAAACGTTCCAAGAAGAACCCGTCTTTTCACCTCAGAACCAAAACCTTGGCTGCGGGTTCGTTTGTAAAAGTCATCGAGGCCGGTGAGGGGATGACTTTCTACATCCTGCAAGTCTCGCAGGCCATAACGAACACCATCATAACGAGACAGGTTGCTTGAAGCCTCACTGGCAGCCACTAAATAGTAAACAGGAATAGCGTATTCCGTGTGGGGCAATTCCACTTCAACAATTTCACAACCTTCGCCCTTGAGTTTTTCTAAGGTGGCATCAAGTTCACCGCGCAATTCTTCGTTTAAATCGGCAGCCATATACTCTTTGGGTAAACCAACACGACAGCCTTTTAAAGAAGTCTTTTTGTCGACTTGAAGACTATCAAAAGGCGTTTTTACGTTCGTACTGTCTTTCATGTCTTTGTGAATCATCACCTCTAAGACCCGAGCCGAATCTTCAACGCTGCGGCCAAACGTGCCAGCCTGATCCAAAGACGATGCAAAGGCAATCATTCCAAAACGAGAAACAGATCCATAAGTGGGCTTGATTCCAACAACTCCACAGAAACTGGCAGGCTGCCGAATGGAGCCTCCCGTATCGGAACCTATCGAGACCGGAGACAAACCGGCAGCCACTGCTGCCGCAGATCCTCCACTGGAGCCTCCCGGAACATAGTCAGGGTTCCATGGGTTTTTGCATGGCCCAAAAAAAGAGTTCTCATTCGACGAACCCATTGCGAATTCATCCATGTTGGCTTTTCCTAGAATGATCGCTCCCTCTTGTTGCAGACGCTCAATACAATGAGCAGTGTAGGGGGGCTTAAAGTTTTCTAAAATTCGAGAGGCCGCAGTCGCCTTCATGCCGTTTACACAAAAGTTGTCCTTCACTATGATCGGAACTCCAGTCAATCGTCCATTGGCATATTCGCCAGCGTCCACTTTCTTTGCCTGGTCGATGGCTTTTTCTGATACCTCTAGCATAGCGTTCAAGATGGGGTTTAGGGATGAAATACGAGACAGAAGATCTTCAATAACGGGAACAGTTTTTAGTTCTTTTTTTTGAACCCCTTCAATGTAAGAGTTTAGAGAAGTTTTGAAGAACACTATCACACCACCGGTGGGACTTTAAAAAGTCCGTCTTTAACATCTGGGGCATTTTCTAAAATTTCCGCCACCTCAAGGTCTTGTCTGACTTCGTCATCACGGAGTGCGGGAAATAGCCCATGGGGAGTCACCATGGGGGCAATGCCATTGGTATCCACCTGCTGCAGAGTCTTAAAATAATTGAGGACCTTTTCGAAATGTCCTTCGTAGGTCTTCAGTTCAGAACTGTCGAATTTTAAGCAAGCTAAATCGGCAATGGCTTGGATGTTCTGTTTTTCTGCCATCAGTGGCCTCCCTTCGGACCATCAATATAGCTTTTTTTGCCGGTGGATAAAACATATTTCATTGACCCCTTACATGCCCATCGACATAATGGTGAACCTCGCTATGGATAAGAAAAAGGCCAAAGACAGCATTCGAAACCTTTCCGAAGAGATTCGAAAACACAATCGCCTTTATCACACACTTGATCGCCCAGAAATCTCTGACTACGAGTATGATCAACTCTTTCAAAAACTACTCAATTTAGAGAATGAGTTCCCCGATTTGGTGGCAAAGGACTCACCCACTCAGCAGGTTGGGGGCGAAGTTCTAGACGCTTTTGAAAAAGCTCAACACGCATCACCCATGCTGTCTCTGCAAAATACCTACTCACCCGATGAGATCAAAGAGTTTGAGCAAAAAATACAAAAACAAATTAACGAAGAGGAGCCCATCGAATTCTTTTGTTCCCCCAAATATGATGGGGTTGCCATGGAGCTGGTCTACGAAAAAGGGACGCTGGTGCGAGCAATCACCCGCGGCGACGGTACCACCGGTGAAGATGTGATCAGCAATATTCGCACCATCGACAATGTTCCCGAAAAATTAAAGGGAAACAATGTTCCTTCGCGTCTAGACGTCCGTGGTGAAATTCTTCTCTTCAAAGAAGAGTTTTTTAGAATCAATGAGGCCCACGACGAAAAGGGATTACCACCTTTCGCCAACCCCCGTAATGCTGCGGCTGGAACCATTCGCCAATTGGACTCACGGGTTGCTAAAGAGCGGAACTTGAAGATGTTTTGTTACTCACTGGGTCACCAAGAGGGTTTTGATCCTGAGTCCCAAATGGATTTCGAAAAACAAATCGGAGGAATGGGATTACCGATCATGAGTGTTTCCACAAAAGGGGACCCGAAGACCTCAGGCTTATCGAAAGTTTGCCGTGGGGCTGACGAGGTTATCGAATATTACAAAAATATTGAGAAATTGCGCCATGACCTGGATTTTGAAATTGATGGCATTGTCGTAAAGGTGAACTCCTTTTCTTTACAACGCAGTCTTGGAAGTATTGCTCGCAGTCCACGCTGGGCCTTTGCCGCCAAATTTAAACCAGAACAGGCAACCACTGTGGTCGAGGATATTCAGGTACAAGTTGGACGCACAGGAGCTCTCACTCCTGTCGCGATCATGAATCCCGTATCTGTGGGAGGAGTGACGATCACCCACGCTACACTTCATAATCAAGACGAAATAAATCGTAAAGACGTACGCAAGGGTGATACCGTGATCATTCATCGCGCTGGCGATGTGATTCCAGAGGTCTTATCCGTAGTCAAAGAAAAGAGGGCGAAAGGTTCGAAACCCTTTGTAATTCCCGATAAATGTCCGACCTGTAAACAACCTGCCCAGCAACTTGAAGGAGAGGCGGTCAAACGATGTGTAAACAGCCTTTGCCCATCAGTCATGGTCGAAAGTTTAAAACACTTTGTTTCAAGAAACGCTATGAACATAGACAAACTCGGTTCTCGTTTGATTGAAGTTTTTTTCGAAGAAAAACTCATCAAGAATTTTTCAGATATTTATAAGCTTAAGTATGACGAAATTATCAACTTGGAACGCCAGGGCGAAAAATCCACCCAGAACATTCTGGAGAGCATAGAGAATAGCAAAAGTACAGACTTGCACCGTTTGATTTATGGCCTTGGAATTCGATTTGTAGGGGAACAAACCGCCCGCATTTTGGCACAACATTTTAAAGAACCAGAACTATTTTTGGCAACCAATCAAGAAGAGCTTGAATCTCTTCCTGATGTGGGCCCAAAAGTTGCCACCAGTATTGTGCAGGCACTGGGGCAAAAAGACTTCCAAAAGGAAGTGCGAGAGCTACTTAAAGTGGGCGTAAAACCGAAGAAGATCAAAGAGACAACCAGTGCATCTTCAGGAAAACTGAAAGATATGAGTTTTGTTGTCACCGGGACCTTGCCCATACCTCGCAACGAAGTCCAAGACCTCATTCGCCAAGCCGGGGGCCAGGTTGGTTCATCAGTCAGTAAGAAAACTAGTGTCCTCGTTGCCGGTGAAAAAGCCGGCAGCAAATTAGACAAGGCACAAAAACTGGGAGTAAAAGTCTGGTCTTGGGATGACCTTAACGCCAATCTGAATTAAAAAAAGCCCTGGAAAGATCCAGGGCTTGAAAGAAAAAACGCACAATAATAGCTAAAGTTAATTAAAGATGGTCGATGACGATGTCACGAGCCATTACGGTTTTGCGACCGTCCGCTTGAGCCGACTCAACTCCCTTTTTACAAAGTTGCTCGACCGCTTTACTCAACACATCGACCGTTTCAGCAGAAGTGTTACAGCCAGAGCTTTCCTTGATGAACTTTTTAACTTTACTGGTAACAACTAATACATTTGCCATGATTACCTCCGAATGGTCAGGCGGTTCCTTAAAATACCAGGATAATCTAACGCATATTTCGATCTGAAGACAAAAATATTTCGTTCTGGCGGCCTACAGCAATTGACGGGTAGCTGGGAAACCCCTGAAAAATGGTGGTTTATGCGCTGCGTACGGAAACTTATTTCCCGTAGAAATAGCCCTTAACTTGGCCGTTTTCGACTTTCATTACCGTAGCTATGCGTTGTTTTTCACCAGGTTGGATCCAAATAAAGGTCTTGGCATCCTGCGCAATTGTGCACTCGACATCAGCAAATGCCGGCGACCAGGTGCCTGAGTTGAGGTGCTCGACCCCTCCGATCAACTCGTGACGGACATCATGGGTATGACCATAGATGACCCGCCCGACACCCGTGATCAAACCCGACGTGGTCATGATTTGTTCATTCGGTTGCTTGTAATAACTGATGTAAGAATCCACACCTCGCGCATACAGAATAAAGGGAGGGAGCAAGACCAGAATGGGGATGAACATCCAAAAGAATGACAAAGCATAGATTTGCTTAATGATAATGAAAATCTGTAAAAGTAGAAATAAAGAAACCAAAACCAAGAACGCCCTGTCCAACCAAAGTTCTTTCATAATTTTAAGTGGATTAGAACCCGCCGGCTTAACAAACTGAGCGTGAAGTTCACGCACCATTCTTGGAGTAGCATTGGATCTCTTGGCAATCTTTTCCACTCGTTCTTCCACAGTCAGTGGGTCTGTTAGGGGGTGCTGTAAGTTAGAGTGTATAGTTCGCCACAAAATAGCAACACTGCTCCAGAACCAAGTCCAAAGAATCAACGGTTGAGCTCGAACCATGTACTTAAAAAAGTAAGTGACGTACTCACCAAGAGACATCACATAGTTGGCCTCGATATGAGGATTAAAGTACCCCATTCCATTAACCAAGTAGCGGCAGGCCCAATCACCAAAAGGTAAACGCACCTGCACTCGGTTGTAATCAATGATAAAAGGGTTAATGGGGTCCTCACATAAACAGTAAGGATCATATTGGTTTCCATGCTCAACCAAAGTGTCTTGGTTACTGACATAAAACCACTCAACAAAGCGCACTCGTGTTCGTTCTTCTGGAGTCAGGTCAAGAATGTTTAAAATCTCAACCTGCACGGCCTTCCAATGTAGTTCCAAATCATGATTTCCAATCACAAACACCACGCGGTGCCCCTGCTCTATGAACCAATGAAGAGTGTCACACCACTCAGAATGATCTGACATGATCACTCGAATTTTATCCACAGACTTCTCTTCTTCTGGTTCAAGACCGCGAGTCTTTTCTATCCATGAGATATTGTAAGAAGGATGTTCCGGAAGAAAGGTAACACTGTCAAAATCGAAGATATCCCCATTCAGAATCAACTCAACCTTTTCATCTCCCGCTTTTTCATGAATATGCTCTAAAAAGACTTTGAACTGGTCGTCAAAAAAGTAATCTCTGGATTTGTATTTCTTCCACAAAGGGTATTTAGGGTGGGTCGGCTCCGCCTCGCAAAGGTGAAGATCACTCACAATGGCGGTGTACTTTGCCTTAGTAAAGTCAACTTCATCGAGATTAAAGTTACTCGCCATTACAACTCTTCAGGCTTATGGCCAAACCAATCCACCAAAATGATGGAAAGTTCGTAGAGTCCATAAAGAGGCATTACCAACAAAACCATGCTCATCACATCAGGAGGTGTGATGATTGCTGAGGCCACACAAATTAAGATCAATGCATAACGACGAAGCAAGCGAAGAATTGTTGAATTCACCAACCCCATAATTCCCAAAATGGTCAGAACCAATGGTAGTTCGAAAGCCAGACCAAAAATAAGGGTGGTCGTTGTGAAAAACGAAATGTATTCATTAATTGTGATCATTGGTTTATCTGCGGGATCACCCACACTGAACAAAAAGCCATATGCCAACGGATAAACGACAAAGTAAACGAAGAGCACTCCCGTCAAAAACAATGTTGAGCCAAACAAAATGAAATAAATTCCAAATTTCTTTTCTTTTTGATAAAGGCCCGGCGAAATAAATCTCCAAAACTGATAAACCCAAATTGGGGTCGCCATGATAACACCCGAAAGAATAGCCACCTTTAAATAACCCATGAATTTTTCTGCAGGCGCTAAAAACTTCAACCCTTCACCGTTCAAATAGGGTTCGATGGGTGAGCGGACAATGTCGAAGAAAAACTCCTTAAACTCCCACGCGACCACTGACAAGATTGCCACGGCGATAATGGATCGAATCAATCGATCTCTCAATTCGGTGAGATGTTCCACCAAAGTGTAATCATCTGGGTGATTAGGTTTTTCCATGATCTTTGTTTTCGCTTTCTTGTTCTACTAATTCATCGGTTTCTTGTTCTTGCTGGTGGTCATCATGATCCCGTTGTTCTTCAGTAAGGTGATGATCCTCATTGTGATGACCTTCTTCGTGGTGTTCGTGATGGGGGTCTTCGATATTGGTGACAGAATCCATGATTTTGTGACCCTCGTTAACAATTCCCTGTTTGGTTTCATTGATCGAAGACTTCACTTCGTTGGTAACCTCGAGCAAGCCTCCACTCAAATCTTGGGTGGCTCTTTTGAGCTCAGATAGAAGACGGCCCACAACTCGGGCGACTTCTGGCAATTGCTTAGGACCAATCACGATTAAGGCCACCACACCAATCACTAAAAATTCTGAAAAGCCTATATTGAACACTTAAAAGTTCCTTTGTCTTAACACCACTTCAAGATATCTTTTGGGAGATAAAAGTTCAATGCAGTAAAGGGTACGCCGTTCCTTTTTTAGCAAAAGGTCCCTCCAGCGAGGAATGGAGTGCTAAAAAAGGAACGGCGTACCCTTTACTGCTTGGTCTTCTTTTGACTGGAAGAGCTAAAATACCCCTTCTCGGCCAAGGTCTCGCCGAGGAGATTGGAACCGGTTTTAGAGTATACATCCATCATTCTGAGGATGTTTTCCTCGTCCGTCATTTTCGCTTTTTGACTGATGAGTGCCAAAACATCCACTAAATTTAAAAATTGTTCTGAAAGGTCATGGAAAAGTTTTGCGAAAGTGTCTTCTCCCACATCTTGCGCAAGGCTACCAAAGGCCATCTTACCCATGTCCACATAGTAATCCACATCGATAATTTTTCTTTGAAACGAATCGGAGAAAAAGCCGGAGATATAGAGCGACGTGTCTCCCACCTTTTTTAACTTTTCCGCGCGAATGCGGCCACCCAACTGATTGGCACTCATATACATTTCAGCCATGGTTTTACGTGTTTTTTTTCCAGCGGTATCTTCTTCATCAAAAAGATTCTCCACAATCAGATAGTGCTTCAAGACATCCACAACATAAGTTTGGATATGAGGGTGCATTTCAATCCGGCGCTCTTTAAATGCATCACACACTACTGTTTGAAAGTAAGCATCGGAATCAAAAATCAATTGTGACGACATAAACTCATCCTCGCTGCGTATCAGTTCCTCGACTTTCATTATAACCGAGCCTAAAGTCTTTGTGAGGCTAAGTGGGTTCTTTTTAGCGTTTCGTCTAGAATACTGTCTCAAAATAAGTCAATAATTCTAGTGTTATAAGGGTCTATTATAGGTTTCATCGAGGAATGTAATAGACCCTGTTGACGAGCCCATGGTAATTACAACGCCATGAAAAAATTTGGCGCTTACGTCCACATTCCATTCTGTATTCAACGCTGTCACTATTGTGATTTCGCCACCTTCGGAAAAGACCAGATTCAAGCCAATGATGAATACATTGATGTTCTTTGTCGTGAAATTGAAATGCGACAAAATCTTTTTATTTCTGACTCACTGGACACTCTTTATTTTGGTGGCGGCACACCCAGCCTGCTGAGCCCCGAACAATTGAATCGAATTGTGAAAAGCTTTCAAAAAGCTGGAAAAAAAATCACAGATAAAACCGAAGTAACCATCGAAGTAAATCCTGCAACCTTGGATGCCGACAAATGCTTAGCACTCAAGGAGATTGGGTTTAACCGAGTGAGTATTGGCTGCCAAAGTTTTAATGACGATTTCCTCAAGGCCTGTAACCGCGAACACTCAGCGGATCAGACTCGCGAAACCATTGAGCTGGTGAATTCACAGTTTGATAACTTTAGTCTCGATCTTTTGTTTGCGCTGCCCCATCAAAGCCTAAGCCAGCTGGAAAACGATCTGATGGAAATCAAAAGTTTTCAACCCCCTCATGTGAGTGCCTATTGTCTCACCCTTCCGGAGCACCATCCAATGAACAAAGGACGTGGGAGTGAAGAAGAGCAAGTGGAAATGTTCGAAAGAGTCTTGCACAGTTTTTCTGAAGTTGGACTCACACGCTATGAGCTTTCAAACTTCTGCAAACCAGGCTTTGAGTCCCAACATAACAATCTGTATTGGACAGACCAGAATTTCTGGGGCGTTGGGTTGAGTGCCCACTCTTACAGAAAATCTCCTAACTATGGCTACCGCTTCTGGAATACCAAAAGCTACGACACCTATTTTAAACAAATGAATCAACTCGATGTCTCCAGTTCGATAGAAAACAGCTTTCCTTCTGAACAGTGGGAAAAGTTGAAGTTTCACGAGTCTTTGACAGACTTTTGCCACACGGGTTTACGTCTGACGCAGGGGTTAGCTTTGCAGTCAGTGCGTCAAAAATTCGGTAATCTCGCCGCTCAGATGGTCGTTGAGAAACTACAGGGACCTATTGCCAGCGACCTCGTAGAACTTCGAAAGGACCGTTTAATCCTCACAGAAAAAGGCTTCCTTTTGAGCAATCGAGTCTTCGAAGCCCTCCTAATTCTGCCTGAGGACATTGACAGGCCGCAATCAAACCCCATATTTTGAGAGAATTGTAGGTGAAAAATATGGCTGATGAAGACAAAGAAAATACAGAAGATTTTGGACAGGCTCATAAAGAGAACATCGATGAGGTCGATAAAACTGAGCCCAATGGGGTTGAAGAAGCCACTAACGAAGATCTCTCGCTTGAGGATCGCTTCTCCCAGTTAGAAAAAGACCACCTCTATTTGCGTGCTGAAATGGAGAATATAAAGCGGCAAAATTTCAAAGAACGCTCTCAGCTTTTGAAATATGGGGCTGAACGCTTAGCGCGAGATCTATTAGACACTCTAGACGTCTTTCGCTCTGCCTTAGCTGCGGACATCAACCAAGACAACTACCAAGAATTCGTCAATGGCGTTAAAATGACCGAACAGACTTTAAAAACCAACCTGGAAAAACACGGAATCATCGAGGTGGACTGTGTTGGTCAACCATTTGACCCCAATACTCAAGAAGCTTTGAGTAGCGAAGCCTCCGATGAGTATCCTGAAGGCCACGTGACCCAGGTGTTCAAACCCCCTTATCGCTACCACGATAAATTGCTCCGACCTGGACAAGTGATTGTCAGTCGAAAGAAAACTGAATAACATAAAGCCACTTTGGCTCGTAAAGACTATTACAAAATTCTAAATGTGGACCCGAAGGCCAACTTGAAAGAAATCAAGTCAGCCTATCGCCAGCTGGCCTTGAAATACCACCCTGACCACAATCCAGATAACCCAGATGCCATCAGCATGTTCTCTGAAATCAAGGAAGCATACGAAACTTTAACCACAACAGAACTTAAGAAAAATTACGACTCTACCTATCGACCCACCCCTAGACCACAACCAAGAGCCGAGCCCCAACCACAACCAAATGGGACAAAAGCCGGCCAGGGAGGCGGTAAAGGTAAAAACCTTCGTTACAATTTGTTCATTACTCTCGAAGATGTAGTCAGAGGATGCGACCGTACCATTCGGTATATTCGGACCAATAATAATGAAAAAGAAACTGTTCAAATAAAAGTTCGGGTTCCAAAGGGGGCCTTCCAAAACCAACGATTGAAGTTGGGAGGGTACGGAGACATTTCAAAAGATGGGGCAGGGGACCTGTTTGTCATTGTCCACATTCAAAACCATCCTATGTTTATTCGTAATGAACTTAATCTTCGAGTGAATGTTCCAATCACATATGCAGATGCGGCCTTAGGCTCTACAATCGATGTCCCTTCACTGAATGGTATACGCAAACTGAAGCTGAAAGTCTGTGAGTTTGATGATCTCCAGCATGTTCTGCGCGGCTTTGGTCTGCCTGACCCTAAAGGAAACTTCAAAGGTGACCTTATTGTTCACTGTTTTATCGAACATCCTAAACGGTTGAGCACTCAAGAGCGAGCCAACCTAGAAAGAAGCCTCAAAACTTGGCCTCAGGGCGAAATGATGCAACAATACCAGGTCTACTTACGGGAACTAAAAGGGAGCAAAAAATGAGATCTCTGATTCTTTTTTCCACATTATTTTTCATGATTTCTTGCTCCACATTCAGTCGCAAAGAAAAACTCAACCAGGCTCCAGAGCCCGTTAAAGTTCAGCTAAACAAAGCCACCCAAGAGTTTCAGCAGAAAAAATACAGCCAAGCTGTTAAAACACTGAATGGCATTTTAAAATTTCATCGCAGCACAGAGACTGGTGATGATGCGCTTTTCTTATTAGCTAAGACTTACTCTCGTATGGAGAATTGGGAAAAATCGCTGAATGCTTACAAGGCGCTTTATGATTCTCAATACTATTCTAGCCGAGAGTCACAGGCTCGAGTAGCGGCAGCTAAAATTTTCACCTACAAAATTGGTGATTATAAACAGGCTCTCTATTTGGTCGAAAAATCTCTGGATACACGATTAGACCGGGAACAGAAGGGAGACCTTTTGGAAGTTCGCTTCACTTGTCTGATGCGAACAGGATCACAGTTAGAAGCCTTCGAAACCCTAGTCCAGCTTTCAGAACAACACCCCAATGCTTCAAAAAGAGAGGGGTTTAAAAGAAAAGCAAAAGCCTTCTTGGATTCTCGCTTAACTGGTCCAGATCTAAAGGACTTCGCCAATGACAGTCGAGAATCTGATTTAAAAGTCGATGCCATGTACCGCTACGGTGTCCATTTGATGGGGGAAGGTAAATATGGTGAGGCACGCTCTTACTTTGAGAGCGTCATCTCAATGCGACCCAAAAGTTATGTCAGCACCCAAGCCGCTCAACTTCTCGAACAGCTCTCTGCAAGAGGAAAAGTTAATCAACGAACCATTGGTGTCGTATTACCATTGAGTGGTCGCTACTCTAGTATTGGCTACCAAGCCTTGTGGGGGTTGCAATTGGCCCTTGGAATCAAGGGCGGTCAGAACACGGAGAACGTGCGCTTAGCTGTGATCGATAGTCGAGGAAATGCAGAAGAAGCACGCAAGGCGGTGAAGCGCTTAATTGAAGAGGATCATTCCATTGCAATTATCGGCGGGCTGCTCGGTAAAACTGCCTATTCTGCAGCCATTCAATCACAAGACCTGGGTGTACCTTTTCTCGCTCTATCACAAAAAGAGGGTTTGACCGATATTGGTCCATTTATTTTTCGAAACGCTCTCACCATCGATTCTCAGTTGGATCAATTGATTGATACGGCAATGGCGAAAATGAAGTTTAAGAAGTTTGCCATTCTTTATCCCAATGATCCCTATGGTGTGAAAATCAGCAATCTTTTTTGGAAGAAGGTACAAGAAAAGGGTGGCCAGATTTCAGGTGCCCAGTCTTATTTGCCTGGCGAAACCGACTTTAATGAACATATTCAAAAACTGGTTGGTACTTTCTACATTGCCGATCGACAAAAAGAATACTCCAAACGTTTGAAAGAATGGTACGAAAAACAACCCAAAGGATCTCGACGACGCAAGAAACCCCCTGTCGGCTTACTTCCCCCAATTGTAGATTTCGAAGCTGTTTTTATTCCGGATGGACCAAAAGCGATCGGGCAGATCGCCCCAATGCTCGCTTATAACGATGTAAACAATGTCTACCTCATTGGCACCAATATATGGAATTCCAATGAGTTTTTACGGCGCGGACAAAATTTTGTTGGAAAGTCAATTTTTACAGATGGTTTCTATGGAAAAGACGAAAGATTTTTAAGCTCCCGCTTTTACCATAATTACACAGAAACTTTTAACAAAGCCCCTTCTACTTTTGCGTTGTTAGGTTATGACTCTGGTCTAGTCCTACGATCTGTTTTATCCCAGGGAGTGGAAAATCGATTGGATTTCGCAAAGGTTATCCAGCAAAACAAAGGAGTTCCTGGAGCTCTTAATACTCTTGTTCTTAATAATAAGAAGGAATTCGTACGACCCGTCGTCACATTGACCGTAAAAGAGGGTGAGATTGTGCCGTTCACAACCGAGGAACTCTAACCTTTGTCCATAGACTTTTGACCCCACGCCCTGTTCTCCAGTACAGGAGCGGGTTTTAAAACTGTCTCTAGACGAAACACCATAAATAGAATTTATTTAAACCATTAAAACTCATACTGCAGGTAACCACGCGTTTTCTTTACCAAAGCCTCAAACTGCCTTTATAAGCTCGGAATCTCGACCTTTTTGGGACCTTTGAAACCTAAATAATATTTTCTATCTTCCGAAAAAATAACTAAGGCAACAGTGAATTTCTGATGGAGGCCGTGAATGGACGAAAAAAGCCTACAAATACCTGACCAAATACCCATGCTCCCTGTAAGGGACATAGTTATTTTTCCTTACATGATCATTCCACTTTTTGTGGGGCGTGAATCATCGATTCAAGCTGTAGAAGATAGCTTGGCAAAAAATCGATTAATCTTCTTAGCATCCCAAATGGACCTGACCGAAGAGTCGCCAACTGAAGAGAGCATCTACCGGGTGGGTACTGTTGCCATGATCATCCGCATGCGCAAACTTGCAGATGGCCGCGTAAAGATCTTGATTCAGGGAATGGCAAAAGCCAAGATCTCCAAGTTTCATCAAAACCAACCATTCTTCAATGTGTCTGTAGATAAGATTGAAGAAAAATATGAAGAGTCTGAAGAAATCAAATTGAAAGCAGAAGTTTTGATTAGAACAGCCAAAGAGCAACTTGAAAAGGTCATCGCTCTTGGAAAAATTCTTTCTCCTGACATTTTATTAGTATTAGATGATATTACTGAACCTGGGCGAGTGGCTGATTTGATTGCTTCCAACTTAGGTTTAAAGGTGGAAGATGCACAAAAGATCCTCGAAACAGGAGATCATCTCGATAGACTTCGTTTTGTGAACGAAATCTTAACAGCAGAAGTTGAAGTTCTTCAGATGCAAGCCAAAATTCGCACCACAGCCAAAGATGAAATGTCGAAAAGTCAACGTGAGTACTTTTTGCGCGAGCAAATGAAAGCTATAAAGTCTGAGCTGGGTGAAGGGGATTCTAAAAACGATGAAATGGATGAGCTACGACAAAAATTAATGTCTGCAGGCATGCCTGACGAAGTCGAAAAGGAAGTAATGAAACAATTGGGTCGTTTAGAAAGAATGCACCCAGATGCTTCAGAAGCCTCAATGATTCGCACATACCTAGACTGGATGGGCGACCTTCCTTGGAATAAAGAAACTATTGATAGCATTGATATTCTAAAAGCTAAGGAAATTTTGGAAGCCGACCATCATGGTCTTGAAAAAGCCAAAGAAAGAATTTTGGAATTTTTAGCTGTTAAAAAGCTTAAAGATGAAATGAAGGGCCCTATTCTTTGTTTCTGTGGACCTCCAGGAGTCGGTAAAACCTCTCTTGGTAAGAGTATCGCCAAATCCATGAATCGAAAATACTTCCGTATTGCTTTAGGTGGAGTTAAAGACGAGGCAGAAATTCGTGGGCACAGAAGAACTTATGTTGGAGCTATGCCTGGTAAGATTGTTCAGGCCTTGAAGCAGATCGAAACCAACAACCCAGTGATCGTGCTCGATGAGATAGACAAATTGGGAAGTGATTTTCGCGGTGATCCTTCGGCTGCCATGCTTGAAGTCCTTGATCCCGAGCAAAACTCAGCTTTTCGCGACAATTACTTAAATGTAGACTTTGATCTTTCGAAAGCCTTGTTCATTGCAACGGCCAACGTGGTTGAAAACATCCCAGCTGCCCTGCGTGATCGAATGGAACTTATTCCAATTACTGGTTACACCCAGGCTGAAAAAGTAGAAATCACTAAGAAACATTTGATTCGTAAACAGATCGATAACAATGGAATCGCTCCTGAAAAAATTGAATTTAAAGAAGAAGGTGTTAACTTCTTAATTGCCCACTACACACGTGAAGCTGGTGTTCGAAATCTTGAACGGGAGATCGGATCGCTTTGCCGAAAAGTGGCTAAAGAAGTCGTGATGGGAGCTACAAAAAATTTCACTATTGATGCTGAACAAGTAATAAGTTTTCTCGGTGCTCCAAGATTCTTAAAAGAAGATAAATTAACAGAAGACACCGTCGGTGTAGCCACAGGTTTGGCATGGACCCAAGCCGGTGGAGAAGTACTTTATGTCGAAGCATTAAATATGAAAGGAAAAGGGGGATTCACTCTGACCGGTCAAATGGGAGACGTCATGAAGGAGTCGGCGACAGCCTCGATTTCATATGCTCGCGCTCATTTTGATGAACTTGGAATTGAACCCAAGTGGTTTGAAGAGAATCACATCCACATTCATATGCCTGCTGGCGGGATTCCCAAAGATGGGCCCTCAGCTGGAATCACCATGACCACTGCCATTGTAAGTATCATTACTAACAATCCTGTGCGCAAAGATGTCGCGATGACTGGTGAAGTAACCCTTACAGGACGCGTGCTTCCAATCGGTGGTATTAAAGAAAAAGCTTTGGCAGCTTTAAGTCACGACATCAACACCGTGATTTGCCCACTTGCCAATAAAAAAGACGTCGATGAAATTGCAGAAGAGATTCGCGACAAAATCAACTTTATCTTTGTTGAGCATTTGGACGAAGTTTTGCAAATCGCATTGAAGTCTAAAGTGAAAAGCGCGAAGAAAAAAAGTAGCTCAAGCAAAGACAAAACCACCATGCCTGCTGCCTAAGTGTCATTATTTCTACAACCGTTTAAATTTTAGAGAGTTTAAACGGTTATTAACACTCACTTTTTTCAAAACCCAAATGAATCCCATTTGAAGACAGTTTTTCTGGCCCCTTCCTTGCAATTCAATAAGCTAGGAAGGATATAAGATGGCCCGATTTTTCATGATATTTTTGTTTCTTTACACCCATGACAGCTTTGCCTTAAATCGCTGCCCTGAAACTTCAACGAGCAATCACTTGGTCGTCACTCTTGAAGGGCTTGGTGGAGAACTTCTTGGTTCACCGGCATACCGTCTTGCCAATCGAGCTAACACCAATGGTTATCAGATTGCGCGCTACTCCCACCGACACTCCTCCAGTACAATCGCTGCCTGCGTTCGGCGCTGGCTTTCAAGCACTGGTGGCGGAAATGTCTCTATTGTTGGTCACAGCTTAGGAGGCGGTGCTGCCAATCAATTGGCCGCAACTCTTGCCAGCCAAGGCGTAAACGTCCGTGACATGATTGTCTTCGATGGTCGAGAAGGCAGTGAGATTCGTTGCGGCGGCAATGGTGGGCCAACTTATAATAAACCCGAAAATGTCGACAATGTTTTTAACTTTTATCAATGTGGAGGACTTCCTGGTCGAACCTATGCGGCGGGCTCCGGAGTTCATAACATGAGATTAAACTCTTCCCATATTGCCTTACCCAGTACAGACGCAGCAAATAACCTCGCTGGTCGACGTTTAAATGCTGGGGTCGTCACTCACAGGCAGGAATCGTTAGTTGCGGCGACTGAATCACTGGTCTTTCGTCCTGCTCTTTCAGAATTGGGTGTAGCCCTCAATGACGAGGGACGAGGTCGAGCCAGAGTGGGAAATAGTTGGGACAACCACCCCAAAGCGGAACAACCAGCGATTTGCTTTAATCATGGTGTTCGCTACGAATGCACGTACGCAGAAGCTTCACGTAATAGCTATGACTCCGCGAGATAAGTAAAATTTGAATTTTGTTTTAACGACAGCGTTTTGCAAAAGCTGAACGTGAATTCATTCACGTTGTCGGCTTCGTGATCAGGTGCTCTTTACCCAGACCCCATGGATCCCTTAGGGTTCCTGATTACGGAGTTTTCTTATTGGCTCTGGTTTCTACCAGATAATTTCTCGTTCTCTCTCTCTAAATACATCACCAAAGTCTTAAGATCAGAGATCTGCTGTTTGAGCTGGATTATTTGATCCTCTTTACTCTGCAAACTTTGCATATAGGCTTTCTTCAACTCATCCAATAATGTCTTGGCGGTGTTGAAAGTGGTACCCTCCGCAGGTGAGCCAAACATTTCGGGCGCTTTAGTATTTGGGACGGGCGTGAAAGTTTGGCTATTTTGGGGAGGCAACTCTTGCCTAGGCAAAAAGTATTTGCCATGAATCAGTTTGTATTTGATTTTCTTACCTTTAATTCTGCGTCTTAGGGTGGATACGCTAACGCCGTACTCACTCGAATACTCAGCTAAAGACAACCAATCATTTTCTACATCTACAGCACTCATGACTATTCAACACTAGCATATCCAAAAACCAAGACAATGGATAAATTGATATTCACGGCTTTGGGCTTGCTTTTCACCAGGTAGTCACTTGGTCATCCATGGTCACTAGCGACTAAGTTATTGATTTCACTAAAATGCTGGGGTTAGGGGTTGGCAAAGTCTGTTTTGGGCGAGTACACTCTAATCTTAGTACAAATGGACAGTTAGGCATGAAGCTCAAAGGTAAGAAGAAAATTGGACTGGCCCTTAGTGGTGGAGGAATTAAAGCCGCCGCTTTTCATATTGGTGTGTGTTTAGCACTCAAAGAAAAGGGCTTTCGATTTGCTGGAGGCACCAAAGAAGAGGTGGCCAGTAAGTACTCAGATGATGACAAGGTGATTAAGCTATACGTAGGATCCAGTGCTGGAGCTGTTATTAGCACCTTCCTAGCCAGTGGATACTCACTTCAAGCTATTATTTCGGCCTTTGAAAAAGGGGCCGAATGGGACCTTAAAGGCCTGCGGCAGGAAGATGATTTCGCAGAATCTTTGCGGCCTATATCTTATACGGACATCTTTGCGATCAATGGAAAAAATTGGCTTAAAATGGTTCCTAACATGATTAAGAATCGGTCGATTCTGTCAGGTGGCCTCGAAGCCATGGTGAAAAATGGCCTGAAAATCAATGGCCTGGTTACGGCTAAAGGTCTAGAGAAATATATTCGAAATAATGTTTGGCCAGAAAATACTTTTGAATCCTTAGGTGTAGAATTATATATCGTTGCCACCCAACTCAATCATTCTCGAAAAGTAATTTTTGGTGATTTTGAAGAGACATCAAAAATTAAACATATTGGGTGGGCCAACTATGCCAAAGTCTCGGAAGCCGTTGCAGCATCAGCGAGCCTTCCTCCAGTTTTTGCACCTTATGGAATTGTGAATGAACGTGGAAAAGAGATCTTCTATTTTGATGGAGAAATTCGCGACACACTTTCGACACATGTTGCCAAAGATCACGGTTGTGATCTAGTCATCGCTAGCTACAGCATTCAACCCTATCACTATAATGAAAACATGGGGTCTTTACATGAATATGGAATTCCTCTAATTTTCAACCAAGCTTTGTATCAAGTGGTACAGCAGAAAATTGAAACTCATATTTCAACCCAAAATGCCGTCGATAAAATCTATCATGCCATCCGCGGTTACTTTAAACAAAAACAACTGCCCGAAGAAGACATGCATAAACTTCTTAATATTATTGAACAAAGAGCAGACTACCGACCTGATGTGGACTATCTCTACATTCACCCCAATCCACACGATTATGAGATGTTTTTCGCCGATCATTTCAGCCTTAACCCGAAAATCCTTTCAAAGATTGTGCAAACTGGTTTCCGTTCGGCTATTAATGTCCTAAGAAAGCACGATATATAAAGGACCAAGAATGATTAGCCCCTATGGTACAGAACGTGAGTTCACCATCGACCCTGGTTGCCCCTGGTATGAAGCTCAACAGACATATGGCCCTCCAAATGTGAATTGGTGCGAACCAACTACTTGTGCCCTCATCAATGAACCCATCAACACTTGGACCAATATGGGTCTTGTATTGGTTGGAGTTTATATTTTATTTAGGTTTAAAAGCTACTTAGGTCGTTTTTTGGGTGGGACTGTTTTAATGATGGGTGTTTTTTCTTTTATCTATCACGCTTCAAATAACTTTCTCACCCAGTACCTCGACTTTCTCGGTATGTTTACTGTGATGAGCTTTATCTTTGCCGGATCTCTTTTGCGTTTTTTTAAAGCCAGCCAAGGTTCATTCTTTAATTGGTATTGGTTTATTTTCGCTATGCACTGTGTGATATTTATGATCTTTCATATCAGCAAAATCCCCGTTCAATACATTATGTATGTCAGCCTTGGCCCCGTCATCTTGCTAGAATTGCTTATATTTTTAAGAACAAAACAATTTTCTGAGCAGAAGTTCTTTTTTGCGGGTGTATTTTTAACCGTCTTGGCGCAAGTGATCGCGATCACCGATATACAACGGATTTATTGCAATCCTAATGGTTGGATCCACGGTCATGCCCTTTGGCACTTGATCGGGGCACCAGCGGCATACTGTCTAGCACGCCACTATGACCATCATTTTCTGAATTCACGATCCAACTGGGTTTAAAAAGAATATTGCGCCCGAGCACCCCATTGAAGAGGGGTTGCGTTTTGCTCATACAAGCGAGCGTTAAAGTTGGGCGGTTCATTACCAAAAAAGAATCCCCTTTGCGAATATCGCTTATTAAAGAGGTTTTTACCCCAAACTGAAACTTGTAAGTTTTTTCTCAACTCATAGAGCAAACTGGCATTAAATAATTCGTAAGGTTGGGATTGCTCTTCATGACTATTTGAATAATAGAATTGATCGCGACCTGTCGTATTTAAATTAAGTTTTATTTTTGATGAAAAGTTTATTACTACACTCAAACTAAACGTGTAGGTTGGAGAGTGGGCTAGCTCACGCCCATTGTAGCTTTGATTTCTGAGTTCATAGTCTACAAATTCAGCCCGCATAAGTCCCACACTTCCATGCAGTGAGAAATAAGATAGTGGCGTCCATTCACCCTGCCACTCTAATCCATAATGATGACTTTGAGCTGCATTATCGACATATAATGTAAATCGGCTGGGATCACTAATATCATCCTGGCTTGATGTAGTGATTTGATGATGTCTTCGGTCAAGGTAGAAGAAACCCACTTTGTTCCGAAGTTGTTCTCGTTGATAGACCCAGGACAGTTCATAATTCATAACATATTCAGGGTTATACTCTTGCTGTTCTGTTGTTAGGTTTGTTTCTGGATTGAATCCTGCCCCTTTAAATCCTCTTGCAACCATCGCATGAATGGTATGATTTTCGCTCGAATAACTATAGCGAATATTAAAGGCAACCGGATAGTTGCTTTTCTGACTGTGAAAACCACCTGTATCTTGATAATCAATTTTCTGCTCTTCGATTCTCCCGCTCAAATCTAACTGTGATTTTTTTGACCAATGGTAGTTTGTGTTGAACAGTAGAGCGAACTTGTCTGAAGTGTATTCAGCGATAAGATCGTCCCGAAGGATTGAATTTCGAAATGAATTCAAATCAGTGTCTTCAGTTTTTCTGTAATAGTGTATCCCATAGGAAATATCCCAAGATCTCCAACGATTTTGAATAATAGATTTCATATGAAAATTTGTTTTTCTTCTATTGTGCTCTTTGAAGTAGTCATAGTTCTTATTCCAACCTGGAACAGAAATCCAATAGGCATTGTTGTTCCAATCTTCATCATATGACACATATTGATCTGAATGACTGTAGGAACCTATCAAAAGAAGAAAGGAACTCTCAGACAATGGTGTCGTCCATTCAATGGAATGACCATGAGTGAGCTGATCATCTTTCCCCTTTTTATCAGAAAGAACTATGTAACTGCTATCGGTATTCCAAAAGTCATTGCCATTTCTGTTTTCCCCTAAAATATGACTTGTTCGTAAAAAGGATGATCCAATCTCGATTTCCCATCCTAAATTTGCGAATGTTTCAAAACGTTTAGATGTGTCTTCTTGAAGATACAGATTGTAGAAGAAACCATTGGACTCACTAAGCTGAACACCCGCTTTTACTGAAACAACTTCAGACAACGGAATATTCACTTGTCCGCCTAACACTTTTTGATCCTGAGACCCCGTACCACCCCAGATCGACATGTTTTTCATCGATGCTTTTGAACTCGTTACAAGTACGTTCCCGCCTAAAGAAGAGTCGCCATATAAAAAGGTTTGCGGCCCTTTCAATACCTCCACTTGGCTGACATCGTAGAGGGAAACCACACCACTCAACCCACCCAAATCAATATGATCATAAAAAAATCCAACAGAATTTGATGGCATAGAGTCGTACTCGCTTCTCTCCCCAATTCCTCTAATATTGAAGTAACGTATACGATTTGTGCTGCTGGAAGTGTTCATATTTGAAAAATGATCCCATAGATTTTCACTATGGAACAAGCTTTCTCCCTCCACGGTACTTTTCAAAAGCGTTTCATGCGGGGGATTAGCAAGATGAAAAAATTCATCCTTTTTTCCTTCGACCCTAATTCTTTCTGTTTCTTCTAAATATGCTTTTGAACTTACCGCAATGACTAGACAAAAAATGCATGTGAACACCTTCACAAGGCCCCCTTTCCTACGCCAGTATTAACCGGATCAGGTTCAAGGGTTCACACAACTGAGTGTATCTCAGGCCAAAGCCACCCCTAGGTTTGAGAACACCAATAAACTTCACTCAAACAGGAGTCAATATTCATATTTTTGTAATATGTAAGATTAATTAAGAAAGGTCGGGCTCTTTTAATCTGGTAAATTCATTCGTCGGACGGGTAATTTTATTGCGAATGAGTATTTGGTTTCCTCTTTCAAAAATATCGGATTGAAAATCTTTTTCAAAGCGAACATCAAAAACATAGGCTTTAACTTTCAATCGCATAACCAATTGGTAGTTTTTGTATACTTCCTCGACAATTATTTTGATGGGTTTTTTTAAGAAAACAAACCGACTGGTCGCTACAACTTGATAGAGGAGAGTTTTTGCTTTGCCTATATCAGCATCTAATGACAAGTGAAAATCACAAACCACCATCATATCTAGAGCTCCTGAGTTTCCAGATGCTACATATTCCGACATGAATTTGGAGTTGGGTATTGTGACCTCATTGTCATCAAGGGTTTGTAGTCTTACAGCTCGTAAACCGATATTTGTGATTTCCCCGTAAGTTTCACCAAATGTGACTCGATCACCAACTTGAAAAGGACGATCAAAAAGCAAAGTTACCCCCGCCACGATTGAACCCACTAAATCTTTTAATGAGAAACCAATAGCAACAGCGGCAGAGCCACCCAATCCAATCAACAGTTCTTTTGAGGGGCGTAGGACTCCAAAAACTAAACCTACAGTTCCAAAAATATAAAGACAAAATGAAAGAATTGTTGTGATTTGCAAAAACTGAAGTCTGTAGTTCGGAGCAGTCTCACTTAACCTCTCAGAGAGCTGTTTTAAAAGGTTACCTACAATGACAACCGCCACCAAGCCCAGAATAACAAAAATAATCTTTTGGAATTGTAAGAGTTGAAAAAAATCCGACAAACTATCCGTTGATTTCATATATTAAGTTTTTCCCTCGTAGATATTTTTTCAAATCATCGATCCACTCTAGGCGAACGGTATACCGCCCCCCCTCTTCCTTTAGAAATCCTTCTTCCAGTCCACGATAGATAGCCTGTTTAACCATCGCACGCGGTAGATTTGTAGCACGAGAAGCCTCGCTAATATTCAAGTTTTCATGTTTCATCAAGCTCGCATAAACAAAATGCATCTCTTGGTGTAACTTTGATAACTCACCGACTGGATTCTCAAAAGGTAGGCAGACTTTTAGATGGTTGGGACCCACTCTCCGCAAACTTTTAAACCAATAATAGATCGCCAATCCTGGATTGCCATGTGACCTTTCCCAAATAAGATAAAAATATCGATTTTCGGCCGAAGTCACTTCTTCGTTCAGTCTTTGATTGGAACGAAAAATTTGATCGTAGTCCAGTTTATAGTCTAGCTGACTATGAAAGGTTAAAATCATCTCTTTAATTTCTTGGGCCGACCAACGTGGCAAAGTCAGCTCTAAACGGAAGTATTGGTTTTCACCCTGAATGCTATTCAAGAATTGCCAAGAATACTCATTATAGGATGCAATCCAAAATATATTATCAAACTCTTCAGTCTTTTCTAGAAACATTTGATAGATTTTGAATCCACCAATTGTAGATAGGAACAAATTGTGAGCATTATCTAATAAGACAATCACCTTTTCTTCTTTAGATTTTTTAAAGACTGGGTCTAACAATTGCTCAAATGATTTTTCTGTGAATACCCTTGGTGGAACCGAAATGGACTCACATCTATAGTTCTTGTTTTCAAAATAACTAGCCGATTGCTTTAAAAAAACTGATTTCCCAGAACCTTTTGGGCCATAAATGGCGACAGTTTGCTCCATATTCTGGTCTTCGATCCAAGCTTCAACTTGTCTATCAATTCTTTTAAAAAAATCTTTTTCAAAAACAAAATTTTTCCATGAATCGTTACAGGTTTCCAAAAATTTCTCTTTGTACTCATCATCAATTTTCTCGAGACCAGAGGAGTCGCTCCTTGTCGATTCATATTTTACGCGCAGCACACGAGCATATAGAACTTTAGCTAAGTCAAATTGTGAGCTCCAGCTCACTAATTTTTCAATGGTGAAGTGAAAAACAATCAGAATTAGTCCGGGTAAACTTAAAAATAAAGAGTAACGGTTTTCCATTCGGGCCGCATATTTCTGGAAAAAAATAATATTGGTATTCTTCAAGTACTTTTCAATTTCTAGCTCCCAACGAGCCGAAACATAAAACAGCATAAAAAGAATCAATAGGCCGAAAAAGGGCTCAATTAAAAAGAAAATCAACGATTGGCCAAGAATACTATGAAAAGCAGCTTTCAGAGAATAGATAACCAAAAGTACCGACCCCAAAAACTTTGAAGTATTTTGAATTTTTTTATTCAAATGTTCCTTGGAATCCATTGGTAACTTAGAAACAAACTCCCGTAACCCTAGTTCCAATGTCACTCGGAATAACTTGTAGTATACAAAGTAATAAGCATAAGGCAGCAAATATTTAAACTCTTTGAATTCAGAAAATTCCAATAGGCCAGAAACCATTTCAATCGCTACAAGTGTAAATAACCAGGGAAGGTACTCACTTAAAACGGGTAGAAAATTGGTTAAATTTCTGTGCCACCGGGATCGAAAACTCAAGTAAAATGATTTTCGTTTTTGGCTTTCAATTTGTTTTTCAACAACGCGAGATAACCGAATAAAGATAAACGGGATCAATAATAAAGACAGTAGGATTAACAGTTCGAAAACTAAAGAATAGACCCCAGATAAACCATCTTTTAACTGGCTTTTAAACCAGAAGGCTTTTTGATAGAAATAAGCAAGAAATTTATAAGGAATAAGAGTGACTTCCATTCCCATTCTTCTGAAAGTCTTATTATCTGTATTAAACAAACTGATATTTTGTTTGTTCAATTCTCTCAAATGGTTAGCTCGCACACGACTCACTTTCCGAAGCAAACTAAAGCGGCTAGCCACTTCAGCCTGCCAATTTGCCATTGAGGCATTGGATTGAGTCTCGCCTGTATCAGGGACATTATAAAACGAAGCCTTTAAGTGATCAGCAACTTTTTCCCAAAGGTCACTCACCTCATTATAGCTTTGTGCAATATTTTTGCTATTCTCAGGTTTACCTAATGTATCAATTTCAATAGCGAGGGCTTCCGTGGCGGACCGTGCAGAGGTAGCCTCTGCCACTTCTGGAGAGTCTTGTGACCATCCAAAATGAAAAACCAATAGAACCGAGCAAAATGTCGATAAAAACATGGTTTTATTCTACACTGTTCCAGGCAAATTACAGTGATTCTGTTATGGAGCTTTGCACGAAACGGAAAAGACGAGACGACAAAAGACCCAAGACCACAACGCCTACAGCCGAGGCCACCACAATCGCTTGTGAAAACATCGCCTCTTTTCTTGCCTTAAAACCTTCACCTTCCACCATGTACATCATCACAACAGGGCGCAAATAGTAGTAAACACTGATTACAGAACCCAAAACACCGATAAACGTGAGCCAATAGAAGCCTTGTTCAATGGTTGCTGAGAATAGGTAAAACTTACTGAAAAACCCAACGCTTGGCGGCAATCCGGCTAAGCTGAACAAAAGAAGAGACAAACAAAACGCTAAACCTGGGGAGCTTTTTGACAACCCCTTGAGATCGGTCATTAAAATCATTGTGTCTGCATTTTTCTCTAAAACGACTGCTAATGCGAACGTTCCCACTGTCATAACTGAGTAAGCAATCAAATAGAACATCAAACTCGTAATTCCAGCATCAGAATCCGTACCAAATGAAGCCACGATCACTGCCATAAAAGCATAGCCTGAATGGGCGATACTGGAGTAAGCCAACATTCTTTTGAAGTTATTCTGCATGATCGCAGCCACATTACCCACTATGACGGTGAGTGCCGCCATCCACTGCATAAACCAAACAAACTTGTCAGAATCTAGTTCATAGAAGTCGGCATAAAGGAAGAAGCGTAAGAAAGCGATAAAGGATGCAACTTTCACTGCAGTAGCCATGATACCTGAAATGGGCGAAGCTGCTCCCTGATAAACATCGGGAGCCCAAGAATGAAAGGGAACCAAGGCAATTTTAAAGGCAAAACCCACACATGTAAGAATAACGCCAAAACGAAAGAAAACCTCTTTTTGGAAATCTTGAGATGCCAACCTCCCCATTTCGTGAAGATTGGTACTAGTGTTACCACCCCCACCATAAATAAAAGCAATTCCATAAAGAAGAATCGCTGAACCGACGCCTCCCAAAATAAAATATTTAAAAGCTGCTTCTTTAGAAAATAACTTCTCTTTGTTTAAAGCAATCAACAGATAAAGAGAAAGTGACATCAATTCAATGGAAATGAAGGTAACGATTAAATTGTTGGACATCACCACAAGAGCCATACCGATGGTCGCATTCAACACTAAAAAAATATGCTCTGAGAATTGGCGGTCGCGTGTCGCCTTACTGTCATACATAAGGAAAAGACAAAAGCCGACCACCAAATAAATAATATATGAGCCCCAAACGGTGATCCCATCTATTACTATCGCTTGAGAAAACGCCTCTACAAAATTCAACTTAGATATTTTCCAAAAACTTTTTACGACCGAAAGGTTTAGAGCCGCAGCACCCACCAAGCCAAAAACGGCCCACATGAGAGATGTGAAGGGGTTCATCTCTTCCCCATCACGCAATGCTTTCACAGTAAGTGGAATCACACTGGCTATAAAAAGCCAGACAAGAGGAGCTATTACAATTAGTTCAGATACATTAAAATTCACGACGATCTCCCACTGTGGATGGCTTTTCTTCGGGCGTAGCGCTATAGAGTTTCAAACGATATTCCGCTTTGTTTTGAACCAAATGATCAATGCTGGCATTAGAATATTTCAAAAATGTTCCCGGAAATAGACCCATCCAAAAAACCATTACGATTAACGGAGCAATCGCTAAAAGTTCACGGGGGTTCATATCTTTCATATCAGAGTGACTTTTTACGATATCACCCGCTTCACCGAAAAAGACCTTTTTAACCATCCAAAGCATGTAAGCTGCACCAAGGATCACGCCGGTCACTGCAATTCCGGCAAAGAGTGCTGAAGTTTGCCACGTTCCAAAAAGAATCAGGAACTCACCAACAAATCCATTTGTCATCGGAACAGCGATACTCGAAAAAGTAATAATCATAAAACAAATTGTATAAATCGGCAGGGCCTTCGCTAACCCGCCATAATCAGCAATTTTCCTGGAATGTGTGCGCTCATAAATAACTCCAACCAACATAAATAGAGCACCAGTGGAAACCCCGTGGGCTAACATCTGAAAGAGAGACCCCTGTAAGCCATACATATTCATGGCAAAAAGTCCCAAAATCACATAGCCCATATGAGAAACCGATGAGTAGGCCACCAGTTTTTTGATGTCCACCTGAACCATGGCCACCAAAGCACCATACACAATGCCAATCACCCCCAGAGTCATAAAAAGAGGAGTCCAAGTGATCACCGCTTGTGGAAATATGGGCATCACAAAGCGAAGGAACCCGTAAGTTCCCATTTTCAACATCACACCCGCCAAAATCATTGAACCACCTGTTGGCGCTTGAACGTGGGCGTCAGGCAACCAAGTGTGAAAAGGAAACATCGGCACCTTAATCGCAAAAGCCAAACAAAAAATAAAGAACAAGATGTTCTGCGGGCTAATAAAGGTTCCATAAATAAAAGGCAGTCTGAGCTTATAAAAATCTAGAACACTGGCGCTAAGTTCTCCCAACTGAACATCGCATTGGAAAATCAGATAAATGATTCCCGCCAGCATCAACAGTGAACCTGCCATCGTGTAAATAAAAAATTTCATTGTTGCGTAGATCCTGTTCTCACCGCCCCAGATTCCTACAATAAAGTACATCGGTATTAGGGAGAGCTCAAAGAAGACGTAAAACAAGATCGTATCGAATGCGACAAAAGATCCAATCATTGCAGCTTCCAAGATCAGCATGGATATATGGAATGCCTTCACTTGTTTGTTGATCGTCGACCAGCTTGCCGCGACAACAATTGGAGTTAAAAATGTGGTTAACAAAACCAACCAAAATGAAATCCCATCAATTGCCACAAAGTAAGAAACACCCAACTCTTTTAGCCAAGACACTTTTTCTACCAATTGCAAATCGGCAGTTGTCGGATCAAAATGCTTGAACAGCAATAGTGAAAAAGCAAAGTGAACAATTGTTGAAATCAATGTGATTGGCTTGGTCAGCCTTTGGGGGCCCATGGCCACCAAAATCGCAAAAAAGAATGGTAAAAATATTAAGGCCGTTAACAACATCGATCATATCTCCATCAAGAACCAAAGACTGCAGACCAGTCCGATTAGAATATATAGGGCGTAAATTTGTAGGTTCCCGGACTGAACCATCTTAAGTCCACCACCGGCATTTTTAACCATATCTGAAATGTTATAAGTCATTCGATCAATAATCTTCACATCAACCTTTGACCAAAGTGCTTGAGAAAAGCGAATCAACGGATTGATCAGCGTTTTGAAAAACACTTCGTCGACCCAATATTTGTTGTAAATCAAGTTGTATAACCCTTTTAGTTTTTCTTTATTACGCCCTGGTACTTGTGGGTTCGACACATAAAAACTGTATGCCAACATGCAACTGACAACTACGCCAAACAAAGTGGCTCCCATCAAGGCAAACTCAATTTGTAGGTCATTTTCACCATGAGGAATATCAAAGGTTGCCATAAGGGGATGAATCCAATCATCCAAATGGTTGTGCATATGACCAAAAAGAGTCCCAACACCGTGGGGAACACATAACCAACCCGCGAAGACAGAAAGCAAGGCCAAAACAACCAATGGAACTGTCATAGTCCATGGTGACTCATGTGGGTGAACATCTTCAGACACCCTTGATTTGCCCCAAAAAGTCATGGCCATTAAACGTGTCATATAAAATGCGGTAAACAATGCCGCGATCACACCCACGCCCCAAAGAACAACACTGCCGCGAGGAGAGTGATAAGCCATCCACAAAATTTCATCTTTTGAGAAAAAACCGGAAAACAGTGGTGCACCGATAATCGCAAGCCATCCCATCACAAATGTCCAATGAGTGATCGGCATATGCTTTTTTAAACCACCCATCTTTCGCATGTCTTGTTCTTCATGCATGGCGTGTATGACGGACCCCGAACCCAAAAACATAAGCGCTTTGAAAAAAGCATGAGTCATTAAATGCGCCAAAGCTGCTCCAAAGGCCCCAACACCTACTCCCAAAAACATATATCCCAATTGAGATACCGTAGAATAAGCCAACACTTTCTTAATATCATTTTGTAGGACACCAATGGTTGCCGCCATAAGAGCCGTCGCCGCGCCCACGCAAGCCACAACAAACATGGCATTGGGCGCGATTAAAAAGACTGGGTTTAATCGGATTATCATATAGACCCCTGCCGTTACCATGGTCGCTGCGTGAATCAAAGCCGACACCGGAGTTGGTCCTGCCATCGCATCTGGCAGCCATACGTAAAGTGGAATCTGAGCTGATTTTCCCATCGCACCAACGAACAGAAATAAACATGCTAAGGTCACGGGGGCGGACCAACCACCTGATAGTCCACCATTAGCCAGAACATCAGAATTATTCATGGCAAAGCTATTGATGCCATCAAAACCAATAGTGCCAAAGATAGAAAAGAGACTAAAGATGCCAAGAAGAAAGCCCGCGTCTCCAATTCGGTTAGTGATAAAGGCTTTCATACCCGCAGCGGCTTTTGCCGGATCGGTGAACCAGAAACCAATCAATAGATAGGAGCAAAGGCCTACGCCTTCCCAGCCGACGAACATGACCAGGAGGTTGCTTCCCAAAACCAGGAGCAACATGTTGAAAATGAAAAAATTCAAATAACTAAAGTATTTTGCTGGCCGCTCGTCATGATCCATGTAACCCACGCTGAACAAATGAATCAAAAAACCAACGCCTGTGATAATCAGGGTCATAACCATAGAGAGTGGATCAATGGTAAAGGCCATGGGAGCCGTGAAGTTGCCCACTTGAATCCAGTTGAAAAAATGGAAACTTAAAGCGCGTTCATCAACCGGCAAACCCTTCAGCTTAAAAAAGAATGTGAGTGCTGATATGAAAGAAATGGCCATGGCTGAACATGCGATGATTCCTGCCACCTTTGCATCTTTACTGCGAAAGCGGACCCCATTAATTAAAAATCCAACGAGAGGTGCAAAAAGAAGTAAATAAAACATGATGCGGAACCCCTTACCCTTTAAGATGCTCAAAAAATCGAATATTGAGCTCTTTGAAGTTTTTAAACAAATTCACAACGAGAGCCAACCCAACGGCAGCTTCGGCGGCTGCGATGGCAATAACAAACAAAGTGATGACTGCCCCATTCACATCGTCGAAATAATACCCGAACGTAACGAAAGCCAAATTCACCGCATTTAACATCAGCTCAATGGACATCAAAATAACAATAATGTTTTTACGTAAGAGCACGCCCAAAAGCCCGATTACAAAAAGAGCTCCAGAAACAAACATATAGTGGCCAAGGCCAATGGTTAATGCACTACTCAGCATGGGTTCCCCCTCGTATACGGGATAGGGCCACAGTTCCAATGGGAATCACCAAAAGAAGAAGACCCAAGACTTCGAACATGAACAAATAATCGGTGTATAAAACCTTAGCCAAATTGCGCACGTCAAATTGAGGGGCCATGGCATCGGTGGGCTGATATTGAAAACTCTCCATTTCAAAAAGAATTGAGAATAAGATCAAGCCAGAAAGGGCGCCTCCAAATAGTATTTTGACGCCGTTGGCGACGGTTCCATAAGAAAACACCTGACGTTCTTCAGAGCGAATGTCAAATATCATCACTACAAAAAGGAATAAAATAATGACTGCGCCAGCGTAGACTAATATCTGCACTAAACCGACAAAGGGAGCGTGCAGATTAAAGAACAGCCCTGACACACCAATCATGGCGGCCACCAAATGCAACACGCTCATAACTGGGTTTGGGTGAAGTAAAACACCAAGGGCTGCAAACAAGCTTAACCCCGCAAACAAATAAAACATAAACACTTCAGCCATAACTTAGCTCCCCATGGAGTTAAAAAGGACAATCACCACAGCAGTAATCACGGTATTACCCAGTGCAAAAGGCAACATTGTTTTCCAACCCAAATCCATCAACTGATCATATCGAAAACGGGGCAAAGTCCATCGCACCCAAATAAAAACCCAAAGGAATATTAAAACTTTGCCCATAAACACCAGGTGAGTGGTCAGTGAGTATAGAAAAGGCGATCCAATAATTTCTTTTAATCCATCGGAACCAAAAGGAAGATCCCAGCCGCCAAAATAAAAAGTCACAACTAAGCCTGAGGCCACCATCATATGGCCGTACTCACCAATATAGAACATGAGCATTTTCAACCCACCATATTCGGTGTGATAACCTGCTACCAATTCGGCTTCCGCTTCGGGTAAGTCAAAAGGAGCTCGATTGGTCTCAGCAAATGTTGCAGTAAAAAATAGTACGAAGCCGAGGGGTTGATAAAAAATTCCCCAGTTCGGCAAGAAATCCACAACGATTTGATTGCCCAGCAAAACGAACCGCATGGGCCCTTGTTGAGCTTTAATAATTTCGGCGAAATCAAAACTACCGTAAATCATTAGGATTCCGACCAAAGACAGGCCAAGTGCCAATTCATAACTAATCATTTGAGCACTCGCCCGAATTGCACCCATTAATGAGTATTTGTTTCCTGATCCCCAGCCAGCAAAAAGCAAGGCGTAAGCTCCTAAGGAGGATATAGCTAAAACAAATACAATCCCAGCGTTCAAATGAAAACTTTGAAACAAAAAGGAGTATGTTTCACCACCGGACTCTAATGTAAAAGGAGCACCTAAAGGCAGCGCTCCGAAGGCCAACGCACCGGGAATCAATGCCACAACTGGAGCGGCATAATACATAAATGCTTTGCTTTTAGGGGGACGAAACTCTTCTTTGAATAAAAACTTCACAGCATCAGCCAGAAGCTGTGTTAGGCCAAGGGGGCCAACCCGATTCGGCCCAAAGCGGTTTTGGATAAACGCAGAACCACGTCTTTCCACCCAAACTAAAATTGGCACCAATTGAACCATCAATAAAAAGATGGCCAACATTTTGACTGTGTTAATTAAGATTTCAAATCCTGTGCTTCCCATTAATCCCACTCCAAAGCTTTTGATCGGATTTCCCAAAGCAAACCAAACAAAAAGAATCCGATGAACACAAACATGGTCCAAAAAATATAAGCACCATGCCCGGCACTCACGAACTCTTTGTAGGTCAAAGCCCAGGGATACATAAATAGAATTTCAATATCGAAAACAATAAATAAAATAGCAGTCAGATAAAAACGAACAGAAACGTTTGTTTTTTCATTTTCCGTTCCGGGGAGACCACATTCGTAAGGCATATACTTAGTACGAGTGTAATGCTTTTTAGGACCCAAAATTGACGACACGAAAACCAAGAGGCTGCCAAAGGTTGCAACCACAAGGGTCAGCACCAACACAGGCACAATAACTTCCATAACCACTTCCTATATTTGCAAATATGTGTGGATCCTCTATACAACGAGACGGCCTTCTGCTCCAGCATCCACTCGGTGCCGCATAGCATCTTTTCCCAGTCATTTCAGGCCCTTCTTTGACAAGCTGACCCCCATTCTAAATAAGAAAACATGCGAAACTATTTGGATGGATTGGTTCATAATAAAAACCAGTTTTCATTGGACCTCACAACCTCTTTGCCAATTGAATCTTTGGCTTTTTACCTGGGTACCTCAAAGAAATTACAAGGCCCGCAACTTGTCCTCACTGAAAATGCTGAAAAAGCCAGCAGTTTTGCTGAAAATTTTGCCTTTTGGAGTGATCGCAAGGTCCACTTGCTTCCTTATTACGACCCCCATGTCTTCGCAGGCGTCCAGATTAGCCATCGGCAAATTCAAGACAGGTTGTCATGGCTGTTTCATGCACTAAATGAAAGTGAAAATCAGGTGTTTGTGGCGCCAATCTTAGGATTACTCCAGAAAACACTGCCCCCTGAGACCTTTTATGATAACTGTTTGCAGTTTTCGAGAGGTGATCGAGTTCCCCCTGAAGTTTTCGAAAAGCTTAGTAGTTTAGGATATTTATCTAGCCCTCTTGTAGAGGATCGCGGGCAGTTCTCTAACCGAGGCGGGCTGATGGATATTTTCTCACCCCAAATGAAATACCCGGTACGAATTGAGCTTTTTGATGATGAGATTGAGAGCTTACGCACTTTTGACCCAAATACCCAACGTACGGTGGAAGAGGTTGAGCAGTTTACTGTAGCCCCAGCACGAGAAGTCATCTTAGATTCCCATAATTCTGTCAAAGCCACCCAGAAACTCTTGAAAATAAACCACCCAGAGCTACAGGTTTTGGTCAATCACCTCCGTCGGGATGAATATGGGGAAAACATGGAATACCACCTACCCCTGTTCCACGAAAAGCCCCTTTCCCCTTTTCATTATTTCCAGAAAAATCCTACGGTTTGGATGGTCGAACATTTGAATATTGAAACATTTCGACAGAAAGAGCTTTCTCTCTACCAGGGTTTTTTTGATGAGAAACGACATCCATTGGCCCCAGATGATCTATTTTTAGACTACCTTACATTAGAAAAAGACTTTTCGAAGAAAGTGGTTTTAGAAAGACTCAATATTATCGATACCGCTGCTGCACTCGATGAACAACATGTGGAAGTTTCGTCGAAAAATATCAATTCACCGAAAAGCAAAAAATTCAATGAGCGAGTCAGTGAACTGATTGATAAAACCAAAACCTTGCCAGAAAAATCACACAAGATTTTTGCTGTCAAAGGAAAGCCCCAATTCGATCGATTGCAATTGGCTTTTGAAAACCAGGGTTTTTCTTGTCTCCTACACGATGAAAATGATTTCGATATCGATAACATTGTTCATGATACTCGCTTCAACCAGCTTCACTTTTTCCCTCGCAAATTAAAGGGAAGTTTCAGCTTTCCTTCTGAAGATTTGAACGTCTTCAGCTTAGAACAATTTTTAGGTAAAACTTATTCAAAGTCTGGTCGGAAAGAATCTAGTAAACGAGCCAAGCATCTCAGTTTTGGGGAGTTGAAAGAAAAAGACTATGTGATCCACGCTCTTCATGGTGTTGCACAATTTAAAGGATTAATAAAAATGCCTGTTGCTGGCGTTGAAGCAGAATTTTTGTCTTTGGAGTTTAAAGACAAGGATAAATTGTTTTTACCTATCTATCGGATTCATCAGATCCACAAATACAGCTCTGAAAAGGTGGAACCCACTCTCGACAAGCTCGGTGGGTCACGATTTACCAATGTAAAAACAAAGACAAAGAAACGTCTACGCGAAATGGCTCATGACCTGATTAAGCTTTATGCTGAAAGGGTTAACTCGACTCGGCAGCCCTACAAGGTCAATACCGATGACATTGTCGATTTTTTCAACGCTTTCCCTTATCAGGAAACAGAAGATCAAATGGCCGCCATTGAAAATGTCGTCACCGATCTATCAAACTCAAAACCCATGGATCGTTTGATTTGTGGGGATGTTGGTTTTGGTAAAACCGAGGTGGCTATGCGGGCCGCATTTATAGCCGCTTCCAATAAGAAGCAAGTGGCTGTGCTGGCGCCCACGACAGTTTTGACTATGCAGCATTACGAAACCTTTGCAAAACGTTTTAAAGATTGGCCGATTAACATCAAGGTTGTGAACCGACTGCAAAGCACAGCAAATGTTAAGAAAACACTGGCCTCGGCTGCAAAAGGAGAAGTTGATATTTTAATCGGCACCCATCGTCTCTTAAGCAAGGATGTTGATTTTGCCAACCTTGGTCTTTTGGTAATTGATGAGGAGCAAAAATTTGGGGTTAAACACAAAGAGAGAATTCGAAAGATGAAAGTTAATGTCGACACAATCAGTTTGTCGGCCACCCCAATTCCTCGAACACTCAACATGAGTTTATTGAAAATACGTGACTTGAGTTTAATCAATACGGCGCCGGTGGATCGCCTCGAAATTAGAACTTTTATTTGTCGTTTTGATAAAGAAATTATCAAGCGTGCTATCGAGACAGAGCTACAAAGGGGAGGACAAGTCTTTTTCTTACACAACCGTGTTCAAAGTATATACTCTGTCTGCGAAGAGCTCCGTGAACTCCTCCCCGGGGTACCCATTGCCGTTGGACATGGTCAACTTAAAGAAAAGGAATTAGAGGCTGTCATGGTTTCGTTCTTTAACAATGAAACTAAGGTTTTAGTAGCCTCTGCAATTGTTGAATCCGGTGTTGATATACCCAATGCAAACACCATATTGATCAACCAGTCAGATCGTTTTGGGTTGAGTCAGCTGTATCAATTGCGTGGGCGGGTGGGTCGAAGTGGGCGTCGTGCTTACTGTTACCTCCTAACTGAACCGAACAAAAAACTCACCGACATCGCAAAAGAAAGACTAAAAGTTATTCAAGAACACACCACTCTAGGGAGTGGCATGCAAATCGCCCAATATGATTTAGAACTACGAGGCGCTGGAACACTATTAGGAGAAGAGCAATCTGGATTGATAGATCAGGTGGGATACGAATTCTACATGCAGCTTTTAGAAGAAGCGATTAACGAAGCGAAGGGTGAGTCCAGGGGTGAGTCCGTTGAACCCGATATCAATCTAAAAATTAAAGCCTTTATTCCTAATTCTTATATCCCAAATATCCGATTAAGACTTTCATATTATCGTGCACTCACTCAAATTGAGTATGCCTCAGATATTGACGATCTCGAAGAAGAGTTAAAAGACCAATTTGGAAAACCACCCGAAGAGGTTATCAATCTACTCGGATTGATGTTGATTCGACATGCCTGCATCCAGCTAGGAGTGAAAGACATATCCAGCGGAAAAGAAAACCTGGTCTTAAGTTTTACTGATCAAACACCTTTGCCTGTCGCCAAAGTCATCGAATTAACCAGTCAATCCAACAAAAAGTACAGCATCACCCCTGACAATCGACTAAAAATTCGTATGAAAGAGATTTCATGGCCACGTGTTTTAGAAGAGGTGGAAACTCTACTCCGCTACTGTCCTGATTCATAACCGAATGGCCCCAATTACAAAAGTCTGGGCCAAATCAATGACATGGTTTTTCTTCACATCTTTTTGATACAATAGAGATGTGTGATTCGTCATGCTTTAGAAACAAAACCCACACGTAGAACAGGGGATCTAGTAATGAAACACATTCTTTTCATCTCAGTCTTGGTGTTGTCTTCTATAGGATTCGCCAAAGATCACAATGAAACTCGTTCAATTCAACAGATGATTGATGAGATGCCTCTCGAGCAAAAAGTGGGACAGCTTTTTATTTTCGGATTCACAGGTTCTAAATACTCCCAATCTTTGAAAAAACAAATCAATGAACTTCATCCTGGTGCAATTATTGTATTCGGTCGCAACATCAAGACACTTAATCAAGTAAAATCACTTAATGAAAAAGCACAAAAAGATTCGATTAAACACACAAAAGTTCCTCTTTTAATCGCAGTCGATCAAGAGGGTGGAAAAGTGATTCGAATCAAAACCTCACCCTCTCTGCCAAGCGCAAGAACCCTTGCTCTCACTGACAATGAAACTCTAGTACAAGATTCAGGCTATGTAACGGGTCAACTTATGACAGCACTTGGGTTTAATATGAATCTTGCTCCTGTAGTTGATATCTCAAATACCAACTTCACAGATTTTCTTGGAAATCGCTCCTTCAGTGACCAAAAAGAAATTGTAAACAAAATGTCCACAGCTTTTTCAAAAGGTCTGATCGATGCCGGGATTTTACCCACGGCCAAGCACTTTCCTGGACACGGTGGAGTTCGTACGGATTCTCATTTAAAGACCCCCTATAAACAAATCACTCTCACAGAACTTTTATTTAATGACCTCGCCCCCTACAAAGAAATGCTCAATAATCGAATACCGTTTGCAATTATGGCATCTCACATTTCTTATCCACTGATTGATGCGACCAGAAAACCAGCCAGCTTCTCCTCTCTACTGTTACAAAATGTTTTACGCCAAGGACTGGGATTTGAAGGAGTTCTTCTGACAGATGATATCCAAATGGGTGGAGCCAAAGCCAATAAAATGTCAATTGGTGAAAGAGCTGTTCAAGCCATCATTGCTGGCAACGATCTCGTCATGGTGGGATGGAATCACAAGATTCAGAAAAGAGCTGTAAAATCAGTGATTGAAGCAGTTAAACAAGGAAAAATCAGTATGAGTCGAATTGACGAAAGTTTGTCTCGCCTCTTTCGCTACAAAATGCAGTTTTTCAAAAATCCAGTAAAATCGAGTTTGAGAAAACAACTAACCAAGATTCCCCTCAAGAAAACTTACGATAAAATTTTCCACGAAGTTATCGCCAATCAAGCCCCAGAAGAAAGTCTCAAAGACAAAGTTGTACACGTTTACAGCTACTCCTGGCGCTTCCTCACAACTTATAAAGAACAGTTAAAAAGCAAACTCTATCACCTAAAAAACTTTAAAAGTTGGAAACGAAGCAAAAAAGCCGACGCTATTGTGTATCACCTTAGTGGCCCGATTACTGGAAAAATTCTTCGTTCAGCACCGAGTGATATCAAAAAGAAAATGATAGTCGTAAATTCGAGCAGTTCTATTTTTCTGACCAACAATAATCTCTACAAAAAAGTAATCAATGTTCATTCTTACCATCCAAAACTTGGAAACTTTGCGGCCTATCATTTAAAGAACATAAAACCAGCAGAAATCCGCCATCCCGCCTCGGGGAAAACGAATTAAACTCATCACACCCCTCTATGTTTTTGTCATCTTAACCAACTCCAAAGAAACTTTAAATTTGGGAATTTTCAGTGAAATTTTGTTTTCCAACATCAGTCCTTCAAATAGTTTTCTGCCAGAAACATCTACAGAAAAAGATTCTCTATTTTTTACAAACCGAAAAGGTTTTTGTTTTCCTCCGGCTAATAGAAATCCTGAAAAATCCCCTTCTTCTTTCAAATCCAGTGTGAGTAACTTAAAAATCAAAGGCAATGGATCCTGAAGAGGAGATTCTGGAGTGGCGATGAGCCTAGCTTGCTCATTGCCCTTCTGAAACCTTACTCCCTGGCCCTCTGCTCTATAGCTTTCTTTGAATTTCACCTTCGGGAAATCAATTGTGTGAGCTGAGAACAGCACATTAGTTTCTGTTAAAATATACGAAGAACTAAAGCGACCGGGACTTTTAAAGACTCCAAAACGAACCTCACCCTCTGCATGAAAGTGAACAGTCTCTCCGTGGAACTTAAGGTGGGCCGCAAGATCGACTCCATACAAAAGCCCTTTACCAAGAATTCTGAATTCAAATGGTGAATGTCGAAAATGATTAAGAGTTTCCAAAATCATGAGTGAATACTGGCACAGTTAGTAGGGGATTTACAAAGAAAAAGACCCGACAAATTGTCGGGCCATTGTTGCACATCAACAGATATTGTTGATTATTGAATTTTTAGTTCCGCTTCCCAGTTATGTTCACGGTTGAAAAAACCCTCGGTCACTTCATCAAAGAACTTTTCATATTCCCTTGCAGAATTCTTATAGTTAACGTTCAAACCGTAAACTTCCACAGGCTCCATGTATATGTTAATACTAACCAAATCTGGGTAATTGTTTTCTTTGATTACAGCCTCTGCAAAATTTTGGGCATTTTTCTCAACTTCAAGTAACCGCTCAAACTTCGGAAAAACTATATCTTTCATTCTCTTGAAATCATTTTCTACGATTTTATAATCATAGTTAAACATCATTCCAGGTCTCTTTCCTCTAGCCCAAAAAAACTGTTTGGCTTGTTGACGTTCCCAAACCCAATAGCAGCCATCTCGCATTCCTGCACAACTGTTGTCCATCGGGCGATCATTGCCCTCATTCCTTTTGATGTCCCAATTGGTTTGAAAAGTAAGACCCAAAACATCAGCGTCTAAAAGTTGATATGGCAAGTCCATGAGCCCAGCCAAACGTGTATATGGCAATGTCTCTGACATCCAATTAATGTCCAAAGACATATCAAATTCAATAGCTGTATCCAGAGCTTCGGATCCAACCCATCCTTGAAATCCAGTCAGGTTAAAATAAGCTTGGTCTTCCTCTGATAATACATAAGACTGAAGAACGTTGCCCATAGTATCAACCAACGTGTCCATACTAGGAGTTTCTTCTCTCACACAGTCATCTCCCAGTTCTTCATACTGAGTGACCCAACAGTTTGGCTTGTTAATGTCATAAAATCTTTGTACTGGAATTTGTAAGAAGATTGCCTGCTGTTCCACAACGTAGCGGAATTCCCAAGCATATTTTCTAAGCTCATATTGATCCCATTGGGTGAATCGAGACCCTAAAATAGCAAATCGACTGTCATCTGTTGTCAACTTAGTAGCCGCTTTAGAAAACTCATCGACATCTTCTCCAAATTTCAGAGTCCGAAAATTATCAATTGTTGAATTTTGAGAAATATACGGATTATTGCTCGGATCTTCCAAAAATTTGGGAGGAATCGCAATCTCCAAATAATCACCAACTATGGCTGGAACATTGACTGGCTCAGTATAGGGGGACTGAAAATTCACACTTTCTGTTAAGAATTTTTTCGTTCTCAACATGTATGTGACTTGTGACAAAGAATAGACCGGATCACCCGCTTCAGAAGCATCGATGGCATCTAAAACTCCTGGGATATTTCCATGAAAATCTTGAATAACCTGGTTCGCATCAGCTATTGACAAAGTACCCTCTTTCACGGCCAACATAAGAGGGTGGACGACTTTAGAAAAATACTCATGCTGTGCAAAAGCTTGTTCACGAATTCTTCTCTTCGCTTCTTTTTCTGCAACAAATAAACAGTCATCAACCTTTTCCATGATGGCTTTTTGAACCCCCAAATAGGTCATTTTGAAATGCTCTATCTGCTTAATTTCGCCACGCGCCTCTTCAAGAGTTCCAATATTGAGTTCCGGATGAGCCTCTTTCGCTCTTTCCGCGATTTCCAAATACTGATTCAAAGTATAGTAAATTGGTTCAAGCTCTAAACGATAGCGATCATTTGTTTGATGCAAACGTTCAAAGTTCTTAGACTCTTTATAGTAGTCTCCCCAATAAAAAGATTCCTTGCCGTTTACTTCGTCAAAACCCATGTTAACAATATTGGGAGTAATGTAACTGTTCAGCTCATAAAATGGGATATTTTCAGGTTCAGGTTGTTGAGATCTGATACCATCGCACCAACGTACCATTTTTGATCCTTCTGAACTTTCATTGAAATAAATCTGCTTTTGAGCCTCTAAAGTGTATTCGTACTGCGAGCGTCTTTGCTTGATTAATGTTTCCGCAGTAGCAGCGATAAATTTGTCTGCAGTGATCCCATAGATCTCTGCGGTACGAGTCGTAAACATATAGTAAAGAGCATCGTACATATCAGAACGATAAAGAGTTTTCTTTTCTTCATCCCACCATGATTTCTCTTCCTGCAAGTTGGTAAAGTTAAACCAAGGACCATAATACTGCCCCGTCATCATGTAATCCATAATGAGGGTTGAATCTAATTTGAATTGAAACCAAAGAATTCTGATAGTGGCTGCCCATTCAGTTTTCATCATATTGAATGCGAATGCCATCATGTTCGGGTAAGTCACGGCTCGCAAAATATTACGATTGACCGAAGTAAAAAATTCCTGAGTTTTAATTTCGTCATATTTGTGGCTGTACCTAATATTCGACTCAATAAATGTCTTAACAGACCACAGTCGAACTGTATGAAACTCTGTCCAAACAGGAATCAAAGTTTTGCTCCAATCTAACACTTCTTGAAAGTGAGCATTTGTCACCGCATCTTGCTCAGACAAACGATCATGCAGCTTTTCAGTAGATTCAATACCTAGCTGAGCAATATCCCAGCGAACCAACATTTTAGAGGCCTCAAACATTTCGTCAACAAATGCAGCTTTGTGTTCAATAGAACTCACATAAGAACTTGCGTCTGTAACGGGCACATTTTGAAAGTACATTTCTAAGGCCAAATAGGCCACTTCTATAGGACCAGAAAGAAGGCTGTCGATTTGTATATTCGCATAAGCGGGATACTGGCTCAAATCTTTACGGCCTGTCTTGATTCTTTCCAAACGCTTTGCAACCTGTTCTTTGATACCCTCTTTTACCGCAGGGCTAATCCGTGAGTAGACAGGAAGAAAGGGAACAAGCTGCTTTCGAACTGCACTGAGTGCTGTATTAGCATCAGAATCGTATTCCCAGGGCTTAATAAGTTCAAACCAAGCCATTTTGTCAGCGTTTGGTCGATTCCATTTGTTTTGTACTGTTAAAGCAACAATATTGTTTAAATGAATACGCTGTGTCTCCATTGCAAGTTGTGTGCGACCTTCTTCAACGTCTGCCAATACTAACAAAGCCACTTTCATGTATTCTTGCTCTAGTTTCTCAGAACCACGACGATTTTGCACATCATAAGCCGCGCCAAGTACATTGAGTTTTTCAATATTACCTTCTTTGCTATCAGCAATATTGAGTACAATCCAAAGTGTAGAGGCCTCGTGTCTTAACACTTGCTCTAACATTTCACAGATACTCTGTTCTGTTCCGAGACATTCGGACAAAAAACGTTCTTCAAACTGTTCCTCAGACACAGCCCATAGTTGTTTCTGCTCACCATTGCCTTGATCAACAATTTGTTTTCCTAGCTGTACGTAAAGCTCTAGATAAGCTCCATAAGCTGGACTGATGTAAGTGACTTTATCCAAAGATCCTGGACCATATATTCTTCCCTCTAGTTCTTGCAAAGCTTCGGTCCATTGTCCCTGTTCAATTTGTTCAGCAATCGCTAGATGTGCATCGCTGTATCGATTGGTATCCGGAATTTCACCCTGTTGGGTTACTGTTTCGACAACTTGATCTCGCGCAACATCATCACGAATCGCTGCCTGCTCATCGGGAATAGTTTTCGGCGTGCATGCAGCCAATGAAGTAAAAACGACAACTATCAACAAAAACTTAGAACGCATAAGTCACCCCTCCTAGGAACACACGACGATATTTATCGTAGTAGCCTAAATCCACTCGTTCGTTTTCTTCATAAGAATTATTGATCATGCTGGCAAAAATCTGGAATCCACTAATATTGGCAAATGTTGAAAGGTTGTCACCAAAACTTAAATTCCAACTACCATCTAAATACCGAATGGTATCGACTCGCGCATTCCAACGAACACCCCAACGCGGCAAAATCATATAGGTCAGACCGAAACTATCTGAAATTAACCAATCACGGTTCATTTCATCATTCGCAAATAATGAAAAGCGTTGTGTGTTCCACAGAAAATTTCCTGTCAAACGATTGAAAACAGAAAAGTTTTTCCAAGAGTAACTTTGCATAAAGTTAGTTAAAGAAAGGTTTGCAATGTGTTTATCAACCCTAGCTCTTTCACTAACAGGAAGACCAATGTTAAGGGTATTAGAACTTCGACTAACAAAACTTAAAGGTTTCATTTTTGTATAGACAAGCCCTAAATTGAGATTCGAAATTTGGTGAAACTGATCATTGTCATTATCTCTTACGATGTTCGAGCCATAGGACGCGTGACTGAATCCTACAGCACCATAAGAGCTCCAATGTTGGTCAAAACTGTATGTGCCAGCAAAGCTAACCCTATGCCCAACAGTTTTCTGATCCACCTGTTCCAAATCATCATAAGAAGCCGCATAAGAAACAATCAATCCAAAACTTCTTGCCGAGGGCATAAAGTCTGACTGATCGACTCCGATCTTCTTTTTCTGAGACGACTCATCATCTTTTTTAGAGTTAGCCTCATTTTGATCGACCTTCTTCTTAACTTCCGACTTACCAGGCGCTGCGACGGAGACCGCACCTGAAGAAACCAGCATTAAAATGAGGAAAAGGTTAAGAAGTTTCACTTACTCTTCTCCTTGCTCGGTAGCCACTAGTTCATTGATTTCAGACTGGTAAGTACGCAAAACAGTGTAGAAGTAGCCACTGGTGTCGTTATTCAACTGCTGAGTGATCCCTTCAAACTTACTATAAATCAAATCACTAATTAACGGCTCCATCGCAACGTTCTTGTTTTGGCTCCAATCATTCTGATTAGCACCTACAGTATGAACTCGATCAGTTCTGTAACGGAAACGAAAAGCTTCTACATCGTCCTTTTGCGCTTTCACTTCTTCAAGGAACTCCTGGCTTTTCTTAAAGTACTCGCTAACCCACGCTGAGTAACGGCGTACATAAGCCTCATTGATAAAGTCGGGCGCATCAAAAATAAAAGTTGAACCTTTAATTTTATGAACAGAGTCTACATACTTAATTAATGTTGGCGCAAACCAAGTCTCTTCAGCAGCGTCGACTCTGGTGTCTGCATAAATTCTCTTAAACATAAGATCATAATACGAATATAGAACATGCTCATCTTGCTTCTTTATGACTTCTTCATATGTAGAGACGTCGTACTTATTTTCCTTACCAAGCAGCTCAAGAACCGCCATGTCCCTGTCATCGATATTGATAAATTGAATGGTTCTTTTGTAGTGATCAATCACATCTTTAGCTGAAATTTTCATGCATTTTTCAACCCGAACTTCTTCGGCTAACTCTGGATCTTTACAGTCAACCTCTGGATCCGTAGAGAGTTCACCAATTTTATAAAGATTGACCAAGATACGACCCTTTTCTTCGATGTCGCCAATTGGAGTCGTTTTATTGGCCCAGCTCATTTGATTAGCTAGTGCTTTAATACCAGACTTTACAAAGGCTTCCTTGGCTTCCTCTTTATCTTTTGTCGTCCAGTCAAAGTAAATTAGATCAGGTGATGTTTCCTTGTAAATTCCAGAAGTTTTAAAGTCAGCAGGCATTGTGATCGAGTACTGCCCAGGAAACAATTCATCCAAATAGGCTCGTACACGAGTGGCTGTATCCATTCGAAACGATGTTAAACGAGAGGGAGTCAACTTATTGTAGCCAAAGCGAGATTGGTACTCGGCAGGGTAAGCAGCATCCTGGGTGTTTCCATTAAACTCTTTACGAATTTCTTCTAACTTCTGCATTTCAAGACTGTCGTCTGTAAGAGCCTGAATCTGTTCTTCTGTCAAAGGCGATAACACATCCCAAACTTTGTCGAACAGGTCACTCAATTCCTCGGCCTCACGGAAAATCATCATGTGAACGATGTCACGGTCTCTTTGCAAGAATAACCAATCACAGCCTTCAACTTCAGATTGAGCATCTTTAAACAACTTCGCATATTCTGCACGAAGACGATAATACTCCTCAAATTGTTGCTCGAATATTTCTTCAATTTCAGACTGGTCTCCACCTTTTGTTTGTTTAAAAACGTCAAGGATTGTCCCCAGTTTCACTTCATTTCTAGGAAATTCGATTCTCATACGCTCAAAGACACCTCGTGTTTTTGATGAATAAATCTTTCCTAGATAATTACCAATTTTATCATTTTTATTATTGGTGCCGTCATAAAGGTATGCCCCAATATCGATAAATGCCATTTGGTTTTTAACTCGTCGACGAGGACGCATAGTTTGACGCCACTTCATCACTTCGTACCAGTCGTAATCTTCACCCAACTGTTCTTTGTAAGCGGCTATTTCTTCAGCCTCCTCTGCTTGCAGACGACGTTCTTCTGCACACATTGTCTGCAACGCACCAGCATTATTTTTAAACTCTTCAACCTTCTGAAGAAAGCTACGACGATCATTATCAAGTTCTTTCTCCATAGGAAGGAGCATTTTCTTAACAACCGTTTGAAAAAATTCTGGATGTGAGAAATAAATCAACGGTCGACTCTCGTCTTCTTCTACAGAATAAGTTTCAAAGATTTGAGTCACAAGCGCATAGTAGTAAGTGTACATAATCTCAGTAGAATCTAGCTTCTCTCCATCATTCCCAAAGTTGAACCATGGAAAGAAGTATCCATCGAAAAACAATGAAATAACAGTCAAGCTATCCACAGTAAAAGTTCCCCAGAAAGATCGGATTGTATCTTTCATTTCCTGAGAAGCCATCACATACATAAGTGGAAACATGTTAGGGTACGTAACCAAAAATTTAATATTTTTAGTCATAGCATCTATACTTGAGTTAATTCTCTCGTAAACCTTCGCACTTTCAGGACTCAAGTTGTTTGCATTTACAACACGGGTAATAAAGCTTTTGATTGCTTTTGAACGAACAATACTCTTCGTCCAAGCTTTCCTAATTTTACTGGCTTCTTTGTCAGATTCTCTCAACAATTCTATTAATTTCGTGTTTTCATTTCTGTTGTAAAAATCTTTCATTCTATTGTTCGTTAAAACAATATTGTTAACCAATTGAATCTTTAACAGCTTTTCAATTTCAGCCATTAATCGATCGACATTCTTATTGGTGTTACCCCAAAAGGCTGTTGCATCATCTAAGTTGAAGTGACCATAAAAGGCTCTATTCGCAAGATAGAAATACTCGTCCAAATCCTCGCCCTCGAAACTAACATCAGACAGCATTGTGTTGAGTATGTCTTTACTTTTCCCGCCATATAAGTCGACATCCAGGCCGTTCTCTATTTTAGGAAAAACTTCTTCTTGTAATGGAGTTAGGTTGCCAACAGGCTCTCCAGCGGCTTTAGCTTCAAGATAGCTCTCATAAGCTTTTTTCCATTCACCACGAATATTGGACTGAATAAAATTAACACCTTGCTCGTAGTTTTTACCTACGGAATAGAGAAGCGAAGGAATTACTTCATTTTTTATTTCAGCCGCTAGGTTTCCTTGTTCATCATAAAGAAGCTGCTGAGAAGCCATTGATAGAATATCTGTCATGGCTGGATTCTTAGCGCTATCCACATTACGAGATAGCATCCAAGGGTTCAGCGCTTTAACCAACTCAATATACCTTTGATCGCCATCATAATTATTAATATTTACTTTCAGAATATTCGCGAAAAGATCCGCATCCTGACGACGGCGAATAGGATTTAAGTTTCCAGCCTGATCTGCATCCAAAGAACCCGCTATTCTTTCTAACAGCATAAAACGAAGGGACGCATCCAATCGTCTATTTTTAAGATCAAATCCAGCGCGAATTAAACGAAGTTTCTCTGCAGCATCAGTCTCTTGATCATGAATCATTTTAACAATTTGAGACATGTTCACGCTGTCATTGGAACGGAAAAACTTAATAAATTCGCATGAGCCCTGAAGGTTTTGGTCACAATCCCAAAGAATGGTTTCCTTATACTTCACTAGAAGATCAGTATTAGTAATCATCTCAGGGTTGGATTCATAAATCATAATCAATGCTTCATTGAACAACACAACCAATCGGGGAACTATATATCGTCCAGATTCTGTCCGTGCATTGCGATTGGCATCAACCATAAGATAATTGACGTTGAGAACTACATCTCGCAAGGGGATGATGACTTTTTGCATAAGCATATTGGCATCAACGTTCTCATCAATAACGGCCATTTGACCCATAACTATGGCTTCTTTATCTTCCATCATAGTTTGAAGTCTTTGGGTTTCCGCCGATTTTTGAACCACAGGAGTGTCATTTGTTACACCAACAGCTCCGTCTTGTAGGCTTCTTTTTCTAGTCGAACTCTCTGGTGTACAGTTAGCCAAGACAAAAGCAAGGGCAACTCCACCGACCATCTTAAATATTTTAATACTTGTCGTTTTCATCGTATCGCTCCTTACTTCTTAATGTACTCATAGATATGCGGCAGGTACCAACCATTCAACGAAAGTGCGGTCGAGCTAATCAGCCCTACGCCGTTTAATGATTCCTCGCATCCCCATTGGGTTGGAGTTAATCCTTCTCTGCTTTGGTATGCTTCAAATGCGTCATTCAAAGATTTTTCAAAATTCGTCTGCGCATCCGGATCGACCGCAATAGATGGATCAATCTGAAAGCCCGTGAACTCTTCATTTGTATTAAAGAAAGTCGCTAAGCCGGCCTGACCCGTAATACATTTATCCAGTTCTTGTGTCGTTAATTCAGCAATTGCATTCTTGACTGTAAAACCTTGGAGAGGGTCATCGTAAGAGGTCTTATCGTAAGTCACCTCAAGAGCCCAAACATAAGCCGCTTCTTGGCTTAAAAATCTCATCTTAGTTAAAGGTAGAATGATTTGTGAGTCATTTCCTCGAACGATCACCTTCTTATCAGGAAGCGCATAAGCCTCTGGTAAATCAATAATCTTTCTTTGAGCAAAGTTAAACAACCGTGGACGAAATCCAAATCTTTTGTTTGAAGGTTCACCTGGAATATCAATAGACTCCAATAGAACGGGGGCAACTTGAACACGAAATTTAGTTTGCGCTTTCAAGTCTTCAATAAAGTTAGTATTGAATCCTCGCGCTTGATTGTCGTTACTCCAAAAGTAGGTTCTAAATAAAAAGTAACGCATGTATAGATTAGCTAAGCTCATCGTTGCAGAATCTTGCAATTGAGTTCCACCAAACCCCATATTGTTCTTCACTGCAGTACCAACAATATCAGTGAACTCTTCTGGATACATAGAAAAGTATCCATACTTTCCTTCGTTGGAGTCGTTATATATTGGTTTTCCAACCCTCCACCACCAAAATCTGAGGGTTGAAGAAGTGGCCGTCAAAACATCAAGAGCGGCAATCTTCACAGGTAAAAGACCCAATTGATCGTAGGTACCAAAAACACGCGAATAGTCAGAAGTCGCCTCACCACCACGCAGACCCGTTGGAACAATTGCAGCATCATAGTTCATGACCGGATGATCGGGGCCTTTCAGGCTTAACAATAGTTTAGATATATCTAGTGACTTTTTCGAAGCTCTACAAAGTTTTTGAACCTCAGTGTAAGCCAATCCATTTTCATTTAGCTGCGCTTCCAACGCAACAAAACCTTCGTCATCCAACTCGCGAGTGTTTACCTCGCCAAGTATCGATTTATACTTTGCGTACATTGCTCGGTATGAGGAGTTAGTTTGCTGAGCTTGCAATGATTCTAACGTGTTCACTCCAGATTCAGCATACATAGGTTGTATCGCTAATTTAGTGAACTCTATACCCAAACGATTGTTCGGCGCCATAGAGGGATCAATACAGGCTTTAGAAAAACTTAATAAAGCATCTTCATCTTTTTTAATCTTATCGAAAACACTTCGATATAGATCATTATTAGACAACTGATATCTCATGTTGTCGTAGAACGTACGGTTGTAGTTCATCAAATTGTAAGTGCTCCACCAAAGACGGTATCTAGCCCAAAAGGGATTTCCACCAGTCGCTTCAGTAAACGAATTCAAGCGAGAAATAAAGGAATCCGTGTACTCTTTTAAGTTTTCTTCAACCATCGTTGGGGCATCATGACCACGATCCCATCGACGACAATATGGACTCGTTGCCAACCATGCATCAAAATCTGAACACTGTGGCATGTAACGAGTTTGGTATTCTCCAGTTTGGTTTGGAATAACACCATTCTCAGGCACGCTGTGGAAAGTCCAATCTTCGTCACCCGATTTGTATGAAGAATATTGCTGCTTATAAAGGTAAGTCAGCGTCAACTCATCCTGAGTTCCCATTTTTACTTTTTCAATAGGTAGTGAAACTTCGGTGTGACCACTCATGTAGTCCATGATGGAAGAGTAGTTAAAACGATCTTCAACCTCAGCTGCTAGTTCATTATAAACTTTAGGTGGAACCATACCCTTTTCAGGCATTCGGTTTCCTTCGAATTGGTGTCCCAACCCAACAACGTGACCAAATTCATGAAGTGTCACGTTCTTAATCATTGATTTCGAAGCTTTCAACTTCTCCATTCCGGTCATGCCGGAAACGGCGTTGCTAACAGCATCGAAGTGATTTTCAATACGGTTATCGGCATCGTAAGCTAAACTTTGATCGCTCAAGAACTCCATTACCAACTCTTCGGCTTTTTCCATTGTCATGGTTGTGCCTTGAACGATATTACGAGACTCTTTCTCTTCATCAGAATAACTTACGTCTTGAGTCAATCCAGCAAAACGTGACAAGTCCGAAATAAAGTCTGACTCATCTGCCTGTGCATAAGAAGTGTCAAACACCAAGTCATCATCAGACAAGCTTAGCGGCTCTAAGTCATATCCCTCAACATTAAGATTTTCAATGGTGTCGATATCCTGAAGTTGAGAGATTAGCGTCCTAAAAAGTTCATCTTTCGAAGATTGATCCATCTCATTAAATTCTTCTTGCGAAATATTTCCAGCGATGGATTCTGCGATCTGTTGGAGCTGTCTTTCTTTAGCAGCAACACTTGCATCTTTTGAATTGGCGCTTTCTACTATATCCTTCAGGTTGGTAAAGCCTACTGACCAATCAGTGAGTCGCAACTGTGAGGAGAGATCCTCAAAGTATGGATTGTGTTTTGCCAATTCCACTTCTTGTAACATGGAATGTGTCTCGCGAGCTAAAGCATCCGCAGTGGATTCACTATCACGATTAACAATATAATCGATCAGTCCACCCCAAATTACGGCTCCTCCCCAAAGAATTTCACCGGTTTTGATGTTGGTGTTTACTAATCCAATACCAAGAGGCGCACGAAACGAAAGAATCGGATCATCAACCCAAGTGATCGCAGGACAACGTAAGTCAAAATCATACTTGTATTTTTTATCTGAAATGACAAATGCCTTCTGACCTGCTGGAACAGCGCCAATTTTGGTCATTGCTTTGTTCATTTCATCGATAACTTCTACTGCAACACCATTATAGTCTCGATTGTCATCGGGAAAACTGTTCAAACAAAATTCAACTGGCTTAGAAAGGTCCCAGTGCGCAGCCCAATTTACTTCTTGAGCTCGATTACCCGTTGGTTGGTATCCAAGGATATGAAGAATGTTCATGTGTTTTGCGTTTCTTGTATTGTAGGGAGTGGGTATAAAATTGGGGTTGTCTTTAATTTCTAGGAAATTAAATCTATATGTATGAGAGAATAAATTTCCATAACGGCCGTGGGTCATCACACCACTGAAACCAATAAATGTTTTTCCATCTTCAACAGATGTTTCCACATCAAAGGTATCTAAAATTTTTCCACCCCAGTATCCGTAGGGCCTTCTAAAAATGTCATGGAATTCAATATTGCTTAGATCAAGGTCAATCCATGGACGAACCTTCCATGTTCCACGATCTGTTACTTTTTTGTACTTGTTCAATTCTCTTCCACGAGAATCCACATCTTTTTCATAATAATAGTGCTGAGTGATATTGATTGAGAACAGAGGCTCCCAGCTTTCAAAGTCATTAGGATAATTCAGGTCGACCATCTTACCGATCAGGCTTTTCCCATCTTTTGAGATTCGCATCTCCACATTACAGTGGCGTGATCGATAGGGTGTATTGGATAGTCCAAATGCGCCTCGCCATTGTCCACTTTGGGTGACGGGTGCCCAGCCGCAAAGATAGGTTTTCGGTGTGTAAGTGACTTCCAAGCTTTCTTGGCCAATTTGATAGCCGAAGAAGCTTTTTTTGCAGGAAAGAACACCTTCACGAACCGCACAATTCTCTGTGCTCAGCAGTTCTGGATTTGGATTTTCAGCTTCTGGTGTGACATAAGTACAAGAAGTCACAAGAAAAACTGAAATTGATAATATCAATGATGATATGGCAACGGCGAAACATCGTTTCATAATAGAGGCCCCTCAAGTTTGTACCCCCCCGTTAATCCCAATAATCAGACGATGAAAGTCTCTTTTTAAGGACATTTGGGCAATGTAAATTCTGATGAAAGTAAAGGTTACAGGCCAAAAAGGGGGTGTTTTGCAAGAAATTCAGCTAGTGATTTCGGGAACTTATGGGACCTATAAGAAAAACTTTGGTTAAAAAAGGGCATTTAAAGCACTTTTACCCTGTTATTTTTATCCTGTTTTCATCACATTTTTTTCAGAACAAGTGGACCTAAACTGTGACAATCTTTGCGTTTTTTCCGAACAAAGTTTTTTCACTTCTGGAGTGAAATATTGAGGATTATCACAGTATTTAGTGATTAAAGGGCGTCTCGTGCTGTGAGCACCTCTTTGTTTCGATCTAACTCGCGGCACAATAATTGAACTCTGATAGGTCAAACCCAAGTTGCCTATATATATGGAGGAGTTTAATGAACAAGTTCAAAATCATCATGGCCGTTCTTGCAGTGGTTGGCTCAACTGCACTGGTTAACTGTAGTGAATTTCAAGGAAACAACAGCACACCCGGTGATGGTCCAGCCCTCAACTCAGAAGCCCCTGAACCCGGAAACGAACTGGATGAACAAGCTCAAGCTTACAGACAAAAAATGGAGTATCGCAATGGAATCACTTCAGATTTAAGAAGAATTGGTGATCGTAGCTTTGCCGAGAATCTATGTTCCCAAGCCGATCAAGATGCTCTCGCAAACCAAGAAGAAGTTATCAATATGGGTTC
>CBDUOS010000002.1:0-57257 GCA_965368905.1 uncultured Bdellovibrionales bacterium
CTCACGAAAGTTCCCCTCTTCCGGTTCGGTGGGAATGTCGGTCGTACCAGACTCTAAACTTTCATTGACGTAAACGCCACTGGTGCCGAGAGGAGTTCCAAAAGTGTCGCGATAAACAGGGTTGCCAGTTACAGCTGCTTGAAAAAAGTTGGCCCAGCCTTCGCTCCAAGCCAAACGAGGATCTAAAATGTTGTCGCCATTGTGGTTCCCACCAGGGGAGTCGGCCACCGATAAGCGGTTCTCTAGTGCGTGTCCGTACTCATGAAGAATGACGGAAGTATCAAAGTGGTCAGTGTCGGTGTTGTCCACATCACCGCCAGAACCGCCCAAAATAAACAATTGATTGGCTTCGGGGAGATAAAAGCTCAGTGGTGGTAATCCAAAATAGCTTCCAGGATTAACGCCTTTAGCCCAGTAGACATCCACCATGGGTACCGTTGTAATTTCGGAACAGTTTGAGAAGGTGGCCGAGCAATTGTTGGTTTGGGCTCTCAGGTAATCGTTCGCATCCAAAATTTTATCTAAAATATGGAAGGCTCCTCCCGCCAAAACATCTCCTGTTGCGGGAGCGGTTAGAGTGCCCACACTTTTCGAGCCATCCAAAGTGACTGAGGTCGTTAAAGAGTAGAACGAATTAGCCGTTGGAGAGTTCATCACATAGGCTTTCATGTAGTCGTTGTCTGCTCGCGAAGCGACCGCCAAGGTGACAGTTGCACCATTGTTAGGAAGTTGCACAGAGAAATTTCCAGAGTTATCTGTTTCGCCACATTGAATTAGGCCACCCGTGCTGTCTGTTACGCGAATTTCTACCCGACGTATGGGTGCCGGAGAAGCCACGCTGCCATTTCCATTGTTGCGATACTCGTACTCAGCAGAACCAGTGATCGTCACACTGTCAGAAAAAGTTTCAACTGTTGAGCAGTAGGGAGCCTTGGGAGAAGTTGAGCTAATGGAGTCACCATCACTGTTACTAGAGCAGGCTTGCAAGATCAAACCGAACGCGAAAAGAAAAATGCAAGAGAATATGAATTTGATCGTTTTCAAGTGGCACCTCTGGAATATTCACTTATCGGGTCATTTCAGAGGGACCTTGAAAAATTATACTTGATTCAAGTTGAGAAAAATTGAATTATTAAGCCTATGGAAGCTGGACTAAATTCAGACATCACAATTGGGCAAAGAGACTTTCATGTGCAGACTGAAGACTGGGGTTGGGACAATCCTTTCATCGTAACCAAGATTTTTAGCCAGGGAGCTGTCTTAAAAAGTTATAAAATACCCTACCAGACAGTTCTGAAGACCCCTTTTCCATCAAACCAGTCCATTCGTATAGCTATAGAAAAGCAGCATAAGGAAATTCTAGACCGTCTCATTTCTGGTCAATTCGTCTGATTCTCGTTAAAATTAAGGGATGATATCGTTATTCCACGTTTACAAAACTTTTGTCGCTGATCAACATGTTCTACATAACCTGCAATTGGAAATCCAAGCAGGTGAAATGGTCTTTCTTATGGGCCCCAGCGGAGCCGGAAAAACCACACTGTTTAGAATTATGACAGGTTTTGAAAAAGTCTCTTCTGGATCAGTAAAAATCAATAATTTTGAGGTGAGTTCTCTATCTAGCAAACAAATGGCTCAGTTTCGTCGCTCGATCGGTGTTGTATTTCAAGATTTTCGACTTCTCTACGATCGATCAGTCTTTGAGAATATCGCTTTGCCGCTAGAGGTACTGCAATACAATAAGTGGGATATCGTAGAAAAAGTTGAGAAGATTCTTCGTAAAGTCGGACTATCGAAAAAAATGAATGAGAACCCGGCACATCTCTCAGGTGGAGAAAAACAAAGGGTGGCGATTGCCAGAGCAATGGTTCATCAACCCGCATTGGTGATCGCTGATGAACCGACGGGCAATTTGGACTGGAAGCTCAGCGCCGATATTATGAGTCTTTTTCGTGAGGCGAATCGAGCCGGAACAACTTTGATTATTGCCACTCACGATCATGCACTTGTTGAAAATGAGCCGCGCAAGCGAGTGATTAAAATTGAATCAGGAAAGGTCTATGAAGATGAAGGGAAGCAACCATGTGGTCGATTTTTTGCACCATTAAAAGAAGCTGGTCTCAACATTTTGTAGAGCAGTTTTCCGCATTTATTATTATGACGATGTCTTTCTCGGCCTTGTTTTTTATTGCATTGGCGTTAACTAATGTGCAAAACCTTTTTGAGATGTGGGGGCAAGTCAATCAAGTTACTGTTTATCTACAACCAGATACCAAATCCGATGATAAGAGTATGGTCATAGCATCGTTAAATAATAATCCTATGGTAACATCGTTTCAGGAAGTCACGTCACAAGAATCGGCAAAGAAATTTGAAAAACGCTTTGCAAAAGTAACATCACAAAAGATTGATGCAAATCATGTCTCAAAATTTTTTCCAAGTTATTTGGTTGTCGAGTTAAACCACGAGAAGGCTTATAAATCAGGACTTGGAGCTTTGGATCAATTTGCATTTGATTTAAAAACCGAATTTAATTCCGTTCGCAACGTGAGTTATGGAAAGTCTTGGCTGCAACGTTATGTGGGCTTGTTGTCAGCCTTCCAATGGATTGGCTGGTTTCTTATTGTTTCGTTCCTAATTGCTTCAGTGATTGTGGCTTCCAGTGTGATCAAAACCATTTTATTTTCCAGAAGAGACGAAATTGAAATTTTGGAGTTTATTGGAGCAGATGACCAAACCATTTACCTGCCTCAGGTCATCAACACTTTGTTGCTCTCTACGGTGGTATTTTTAACAGCTCTGTTAGCAAACTTTATTCTTTATATTCAGATTAAGGAAAAGCCGATCGCTATTTTAAGCTCATCCGCACAAAGCCAACTGAGTTTTATCTCACCGGGAATATTGGCAACAATTGGTTTCCTCGCTATATCTTCAGTGGCCATTTATTCAATGCTGACAATTTTCAATATGCTCCCAAGACGCAAGAAGGCTTTGCTGATCAAGGGAGTCATGGATTGATAAAGTTACTACTTGGAATCTTGTTGTTGTGCTTTACTAGTCCGGTTATTTCGTCCGACGACGATGTTTTCGATCTCGCTGCTAAGTACAATGCAACAAAGAAAGGGCTCTCTAAGCTTGAATTGAAAAAGCGTAGAGTTCTAGCCGAAATCTACTCTATTGAAAAAAAGACCAATAAATTGGTTTTACAAAAGACAGAGCTTGATGAAGATAAGATGAATTTAGATGCTAAATTAAGTAACATTTCTAAAAGAGTTATCGAGATTGAAAGACAGATTCAAACTTTGATCCCAGACTTGGTCGAAAGGCTTTCTTTTGCCGATCAAATCAACGGATTGCCTTGGCTCTACACTTTTCTGACGGCACAAAGTCTCAACGAGCTTGATACAACTTTTGAAACAGCAAAGTTTATCAACCAACAACAGAGTGAAAAAGTGGTTGAATTTATTGGGCTGATGAAAGAGTTAGAAGAGAAGAAAAAGAAACTCAACGTCACAGCCTTAAAGATCGTCAATCTTAGGAAAGATCTGTTGAAGAAAAAGAAAGACATTGAATCCAATCAGACTCACAAAAAGAAATTCTTAAAAAACCTAGAGCGCCGATTGACCTCTGAGAAAATCAATTTAAAGAAAATCAAGGGCAAGGGAGAAAAGGCATTAAAAGATTCTTTTTTCTCAGATCTTCATATTCTCTTTGGTTCGCGTTTCTTTGACCAGAAAGGTAAATTACCTCATCCTGTGGATGGTCCGGTTACCCATGGCTATGGATTGAATAAAGGGCTCTTGCCGGATCGTATTCAACTGGTTCACAAAGGTTATTTTTATGGCTCGGCGACTGATCAATTTGTGAAAAGTATTTCAGATGGGCGAGTTCGCTATGTTGGTCCAGCTCAGGGTTATGGCCAAATTGTAGTGATCGACCATGGCAGTCGGTATTACTCGACCTATGCAAATTTACAGAAGACCAATGTGAAGGTGAATCAAGAAGTGAATCAGGGTGACCCAATTGGTGTTACCGGCTTTGGTCATATACAGTTTGGAACGGGACTTTATTTTGAAATTCGACATTTTTCACAACCCCAAAACCCAGAAGACTGGCTGAAAAAACCAGCAAAACATCTGGCAAACTTATAACGAAGGTGACTATGAAAATATCAACTCGACGCTTTATTTCTTCTGCTGTGATCCTGACTGCTCTGGTTGTAGGTAGCCTGCATTTGGCGCCTTCGGCATTTGCAAAGTCGAAAGATCATTACTTGAATCTTCAGCTTTTTGCCAAGGTTATGAATTTGGTGCAAAAATATTACGTGGAAGAAGTCGACACTAAGAAACTTATCTATGGCGGAATCAAAGGAATGTTGCAGGAGCTTGATCCACATACCAATTTTCTGCCCCCCGATATATATGAAGAGTTTGAAAATGAAACCAGCGGTAAGTTTGGAGGCTTGGGAATTGAGATCACTGTTCAAGATAGCATTCTTACAATAATCTCTCCTATTGAAGACACTCCGGCATGGAAAGCCGGTCTACAGGCGGGTGACAAGATTGTTAGTATCGATGGCAACTCCACTAAAGGTTTGAGTCTGGCGGAGTCAGCGCAAATGATGAGAGGCGATAGAGGTTCAACAATTCTTCTTGGTATTGTTAGGGACGGAGTAAAAGGGAAGAAAGACTATCCTATCAAAAGAGGTACCATTAAAATCAAGTCAGTGAAGCACACAGACCTTGGAAATGGTTATAACTATGTTCGCTTAACCAGCTTTATTGAAAACTCATCGCGAGACCTTAAGAAAGTTTTAAAGGCTGCCACAAAAGGAGATAAAAAACTAAAGGGATTAATCTTAGATTTGCGCCGAAACCCTGGAGGTCTTCTGGATCAGGCTATAAAAATCAGTGATTTCTTTCTTGATGAAGGAATCATTGTTAGTACAATTGGTCGAGATAAAGAAAACAAAAAAGTTGTGTCAGCAAATAAAGACGGTTCCTATACAAATTTTCCAATAGTTATTCTTATCAACGAGTATTCTGCGAGTGCCAGTGAGATTGTGGCGGGAGCACTGAAGGATAACAAGCGGGCATTGGTTATGGGAAAAAGAAGTTTCGGAAAAGGTTCAGTTCAATCTGTAGTAAAAATGGGTGATGGGTCTGGACTTAAAATGACAGTGGCTCGTTATTACACTCCCAGTGGGGTTTCAATTCAGGCTGAGGGGATCACTCCAGATGTTAAGATCGATGAGGTTGATAGTGAAGCCTTTCAAAAAGCTATAATAAATCGAAAGGTGAAGCGGGAAGCGGATATCGATGGTCACCTGATATCAGAAAATAAGACCAAAAAGACAGATCAACCCAAAGGCGGAAGTCTATTTAATTGGTGGGAGAAGTCTAACAAGAAGGGTAAGAAAAACACCAAGGAGACTTTGTTGAATGATTTTCAGGTCTTACAGGCCTACAACTATCTCAAAGCATACAAGGTCATGAAGGGAATTTAAGACTAGACCTAGGTCGTAACTTTGCTCATCAAGCCTATCAGGTGGAAACCGCCAGAGGTAGGCTTTTAGAGCGGAGGCCTTATGAAACCCATCGTCTTATTTTTTCTATCTTTTGTGTTCGTTTTCCCAGCTTTTGGGATAGGACAAAAAATCGAGATCGATTCAAAATTGTTCTTTCAAGGGCGCAAAGTGGCATCGCCGCGAATTGTGACCAATGCGGGAGAAAAAGCCAAAGTCATAATGAGTGATCAAAAGAATAAGAGAGAGTACAACCTCGAGGTGTTTCCCCAAAAAACTAGCGAACAAAATGTAAAGTTGCAGTACAGTTTAGCGATTCGTGAGGCCAACAACGAGACCATCACTCGAGGCGAAGTGAAAGTTTTAAAGAATAAAAAAGCCCGTATCTCAATTGACCACGGGCGAATTCAAATTCATTTGAAAGTTAAAAAGTCTTAGGCTTTTTGTTCGGGAGAAGCCTCTTCTTTCAGGGTCTCGGCTGGAACTTCTTTCACCTTAGCTTTATCAAGAAGAAATTTAAAGACCTTCTCTTCAGTCACCTGGAACTCAAGATTGGCAGACTGTTGCCCCTGTTGATAAAACTCTTTCACCTTTGAAAGATCCAATCCGGTTTGGTCGGCGAACTCTTGTAACTTGCCTTCGACGTCGTCCTTGGTTGCATTGAGTTCATTCTCTTTGGCAATCTTCTGAATTAACAAGGCCGAGCGAACCATAAAGTCAGCCGTATCGGAAAAATCTTTAGTCCATTTGTCCTCATACTCCGAGAACTCTTGAGGACTGATCCCTTGTCCTTGCATTCTATTCTTGAAGTCTTCAACTAAAGCCGAACGTTGCTCTTTGATCAGGGTTTCAGGTACTTCAAACGGGTTGGCAGCAACCAAAGCTTTGAATATGCGATTTTTTAAATCGGCTTCGATTCGTTTTTCTTCACCTTCGACAATATCTTTTTTCAGTTGGGCTTTGAATTCTTCCACCGTATTGTGCTCACCCATGTTTTTGACGAACTCATCATTTAGCTCAGGTTTCATTTTTTGTTGGATTTTATTCAAAGTGACGTCAAATTTTACCGGCTTACCTTTAAGGTGCTCAACATGGTAATCGTCTGGAAAAGAAATACTGATCGATTTAGATTCATTGGGCTTCATTCCAATCAACCCCTGCTCAAAGCCGGGAATAAAAGAATCAGAGCCAATTTCTAAAACATGTCCTTGAGCTGCGCCATTTTCGAGGGGCTCATTATCGATAAACCCTTTAAAGTCGATATCGGCATAGTCACCACTTTTCAAGTCTCGGATTAAAATCACATCTTCCAATTTGGCTTGATTTTCGAGAATCTGCTCAATGTTTTTTTCAACCTGATCGTCAGTCACCTCAATTTTTTCTTTTTCGACTTCTAGGTCACCTGTTTGTTTGATTTCAATTTCAGGTTGAACCTCAAATTTTGCAGTAAATGCAAATTCCTTACCTTCTTCTGGGTTCTGAAAATCGATGTCAGGCATGCCAACAGGAACCAAATCATGCTCTTTCAGAGCTTTGAAGTAGAAAGTCTGAACCAAGTTTTGGGCCACATCGCCTTTAATTTTTTCTGTATACATGCTGCGAATGGTGGCGATTGGAGTTTTGCCCTTACGGAACCCTTTCACTTCGACGCTTTTTTGTAAATACTTGAAAGCATTGATAAATTCACTATCTACTTGGTCCACTGGGACTTGCACACTGATCTTTCGCTCAAGATTCGAAAGATTTTCGATCTCTGTTTTCATGTAACTCACTCCGTTAAAATTCAGTGGAATATAGGGGAAGAAGTGCTTAAAATCAAGGAATTCAAGGATATCTAAGTATAGATAATTCTTGAAATTTCTAGTAAGTAAAAGGCGTATTGTTGGACTTTAAAGAGCTCATATTCATAAGCGGCAAAGGCGGAACGGGCAAGAGCACCCTAGCCATCGCATTGGCTCGTTTTCTATCTCAGCAAGGGAAGAGTGTCCTGCTGGTGGAGCTGGAGGAGCAAAGCTCTGTACGAGCTCTTGTGGGTACTTCGAGGCATCCCAGCTATAAACCGTCACCCAGTGGTTGGGGTTTTGATTGGTGCCGGCTGTTAGGGCGAGATTGCCTGGTGGAGTATGTTAGCACGTTCACTCGTTTAGAAAGCGTCACGCAGAAATTTTTCGATTCTCCGTTGCTAAAAACGTTGGTTAATGTAGCGCCGGGTTTGAATGACCTTTCTATATTAGGCAAATTGACCAGTCGATTCCGCCAGCATGGTCCGCCACTAAATTACGATCATGTGATTATAGATGCTCCAAGTACGGGAAGTTTTTATTCCCTTATTAAGGCACCGGTGACGTTGGGACAAAGCGTGACTCGTGGACCTTTGCACAGCCAAAGCAAAGGGATCGACGAGGTGTTAAGAAACAAGGACTATTGCCAATTTTTTTTCGTTAGCCTTTTTGAGGAATTGTCTTTGGATGAATTGGAAGACACGCTGGATCAGTTCTCCGCAAGCTATGGCTCACAAATTTCCGTTGTAATGAATAAATCTTTACCAATTGCGCAGACTTCTCAGGCCAATACTTCTTGGGGCACGTTTATTAAAATGAAAATAACAGAAGAGAATAATCAGTCTGAAAGAGCCAAAGATCTTTGGCAATCAGTTTATAAAATGCCCTTATTCACAAAAGGTTTTCCAAATTATCTTGAGAACCTTGAGGAGGTTCTACGACCTCTTTAGAAAGTCTTGTTAATAACAAGTCATTGATAACATTTGTTGGAACAGGTGGTGTGGGTAAAACGTCGCTGTCTTTGGTTGCAGCTATTCAGGGGGCGAAGCAAGGCAAGCGAGTGGCAGCGATCACTGTGGACCCATCGCGACGATTGACAAGCCTTCTTGGTCTTGAGGCCTCTGAAGACCAATCCAAATCGGTTCGATGGGCATCTATTGATAAGCCAATTGATGTTTTTTATATTGAGCCTTCCTCTGTATTTCAAAGCTTTGTCGAAGCCAACATGAATAAAGAGTTTTTTGAAAAGCTCAAAGACAATGGGATTTATAAACAAATTTCTCAGAATTTGCGAGAAACCCACAATTTTGCGGCATTGTACAAAACGGAGTCCATTCTTTCGAGCGGTCAATATGACTTGGTTGTCTTGGATACTCCGCCATGTCATCAGGTGGTCGATTTTTTCGAGTCGCCATCACGCTTACAAAGGTTTTTTTCTGCTGCACCGGAGCCAAGTAAAAAAGGATGGATACAGTGGGTTCAAGAAAAAGGGGTTCAGGTCGCTGAGTCATTTTTGAAAACATTAGTTGGAGATGAGTTTGTTGAAGAGATGGATCACTTTTTTCGATTTGTGGGCGACATCAAATCACAAATTTATTCCACATCGGAAGGTTTTTTAACTCATATGAAAGGAGAGGAGGCGTCCTTGCAATTGGTCTTCCCTCCATTCCCAGATAAGATCCAAGATGCAGAGTATCTGAATAGTCAAATTTCAAACTTCGGCTTCAAGATTGATGGCTTTGTACTGAATCGTGCCTTTCCAAATAACCTCGACTTTAGTGAAGAGGTGGAGCTCCCCGCAGACGGAATGGAAAAGAGTCTATATGATTATTACATAGGAAAAAAAACGAGGAGTCTTGAGATTTTGCAAGCTTTCCGAAGTAAAAACCAAAGCCCACGAGCTCAGTTTGTAAGAATTCCGGAGTTCGATCACAGAATTGAGACTCTCCAGGATGTTCACGACTTTTCCGAGAGTGTGAATAAACACTGGGAGGTATTGGAGCCATGACTCGAATGTTTTTGATGCTTTCAATGCTTATTTTCTTTGTGGGTTGCGCTCAGGCTCCGCAGAAGAAAGAAAATTTAGGTCTTAAATATCCGGTGGAACTGCAAAAAGTCCAAGAACTACTCAAAGTGAACAAGACAGCAGATGCTCGGCTTCAGATCGAAGACTATTTGAATAAGGCGGAAAATATTCATTGGTATGGGCACGCTTACTTCTTGCGAGGCTTTCTTTACGAATTGGATGAGGATTACGAGAACTCAATTAAAGGCTATCGTGCAGCCATCCAACATGGCTCTCAGTATGAAAGTCGAGTGGAAGCTAAGGCCCTTTACAACCTTTCGTTTGTTTATGAAAAATTGGACCAAAGGAAAGAGTTGTTGATTTCATTGATTGACCTAATGAAGCGCCAACAGTTTTTTGATCGGTTGACGGGACAAGTTGAGATTCCAGCTCGCCTAGCGGCGGCTTATGCTTCGCAAGGAAAGATGAAAGAGGCATTAACTTTTCACGGAGAGGCTAAGTACAACTACAACCGCCTGATTCGTGGACAAAGGTATCCCTATGAGAAATCAGAGATAAGTAAGTCTCTTTATTATTTAGGCTTTGCTACTTTTGATGAAAACAATGAACCTTTTACACATCTTGCAAAGAAATTAACAGTGGGACAGAAGTACTTTTTAGAATCGGCAGAGGCTTCTAACTCCACATGGTCTGAGAAGTCGGTGGAGCGTTTGAAGGCCCTCTACGACAAAGCCTGGGGTATGGTATTACAGTATCAGCCCAAGGACTTTGACCACGATCCCTTGGCCAAAAAGAAGCAGCGTCATAGAAAGCAACTTGTGATGGCGTCTGAACTCTATGACCTCATGCATGTGTTACGAGCACAAGAATTTCCTATGAGCGATGTGAATGCCCGTTCTAAGGCGATTGTTGATGTGACCGGGAAATGGATTGATAAAATAGAAAAGTTTGCTCTGACTTTGAGTGTTGGTCCAGAAACTGTTCGAACAAAAAGAGTTAAAAACACTCGGTTGGCCCAGTATGTAGAAGAAGAGAAGCAGAAGGTAGAAGTGAACAAGGAAAAGACTTTGCCGAATAAGAAGGATATTGGTAAAGATCCTAATCTATGATTAAACATATCATCAATGGCTTTTTTTCTCCCTTGCAGGGTTTCGGAATCATTCTCTCCAGCCCGAAGAATATCCTTTATGCATTGATACCCTTTTCAATTGGTCTTGTGGTTGTCAGTATTGGTTATTTCGCCGCATCAGCCTATCTCAATGAGTGGGTGGCCACCTGGACGCAAGATTCAAAATTTCTGCAGGATTGGGGATTTGTTAAAACCATAGTCGACATTTTTTTGGTGCTGGTGAGTTGGATATTGGTTTCCCTTCTAAACTTTTTGGCGGGGTACTTCTGTATCATCATTTTGGCAGGTCCTTTTTATGCTCTTATGGTCGAAAATATTTTTAAAAAGGAACTGCCGGACAAAGAGAAACGCAGTGATTTGAAGTTAATCTTTAACATGTTTCTTCTTGGGATTGGGAAAGCTTTCATTTTTTTAATCATTGGTGCGTTTTGCTTTTTGTTGAGTTTTGTTCCGGGGTTCAATTTGGCTGCCCCTCTGATTTTAACTTTAACGGTGGCCTTTGATTGTGCGGATTATGCATTTGAAGTGGACTTCTTAAACCTCCGACAGAGGTTTCGATTTTTTGGAAAACATTTTTGGAATTTCTTTGGCCTGAGTTTGGCCGTGCTCTCGACCGGCTTGGTTCCTGGGTCCTTCTTTCTCCTCTTACCCGTCTTTATTTGTGGCGCTACAAAAATGTATATTCAACTTCAAGCCGAAACTGTATAGTTAAGACCATTTTTAAAAGTTCTGAGATGCTGGGGTGAGTAATGAAAGAAAGACTTCATAAGAAAATACTGAATCGTTGTGATGATTTACAGGCTTGGTACGACAAGCAGTTGGATGGTCAGTACGTTCCTTTTTACGCAAGCTTTGATCTTCGCGATGCCGGTTTTAAAATCGGAAATATTGATGGCAACATTTTTCCAGCAGGTTTCAATAATATTTGCCAAATGGACAAAGATTCGGCACCCGAGTTGGTCGAGTCATTTATGAAAAGACAGTTTCCAGATACAAAGCAGGTTCTCCTTTTAGCTGAAGATCATTTAAAGAACAGATTTTATTGGGAAAACGTCATCACACTTTCCGATCTTATGAGAGAGGCGGGTTTGGTCGTTGAAGTGGGAATGCTTTCAGAAGAGATCTCTGAATCTATTGAACTGGAGTCGTTTTCAGGCAAGACAATTCAGGTTGAAAAAATTCACTCTGAAGCTGGACGTCTGATGACCTGTAAGGGGTTTCCTGACTTGGTGGTTTCGAATAATGATTTTTCCAACGCTTATGAGCAGGTGGATTTTTCAAATACCACAATGACGCCTTTGCGAGAGTTGGGCTGGTGGAAACGCAAGAAACACCAATATTTTGAATATTATAATCAACTGGCTGGAGAATTTGCGTATTTTCTTGAGGAAGACCCATGGCTGTTTCAAGTGACCACTAAACACTTCGAGAAATTTGATGTAAGCGATGATGCAAGCCGAAACCAGTTGGCCGAAAAAGTAGATAGTTTAATTGCGGAAATTCAAAAGAAGTATGACGAACATGATGTTAAAGAGGTCCCTGGAGTTTTTATAAAAAACAACTCTGGAACTTATGGATTGGGAGTCGTCAGTGCTACCAGTGGTGATGATATTCGCAACTGGAATTACAAATCGAAGAAGAAAATGAAAGCTGCCAAAGGTGGAGGCGGATTCACCGAACTGATTATTCAGGAGGGTGTCCCAACAGTTTTAAAAGATGAAGGTGCCACCGCTGAGCCGGTACTTTATATGTTGGGTGATGAACTCGCAGGTGGTTTTTTGAGAACCCATGAGAAAAAAGCCAGTAACGAAAGCTTAAACAGCCCCGGGGCCGTTTATAAACGCCTTTGTCTTAGTGATTTAAAAGTGAGCGCTGAAGGTTGTCCTTTAGAAAATGTGTATGGCTGGGTAGCGAAGTTGGGGTTTTTAGCGATCAGCAGAGAGGCTGGCAAATTTAGATGAGCTCTGGAATTAAAGACAAGCCCAGTCCCACTTCTCTTTTTTTCCTATATGGAGTCTCTCTTTTCAATGTCTACCTGTATACAGTTCTATCTATAGTTGTGATGCAAGTTTGGGGTTTGCCTTACCTGGCACTTTCTGAAACCCAACTGTTTAAAGATGCGCTTCTTATGTCAGTTCCCTTGTGGCCGCTGACAGTTTACGCTCTCACAAGAATGAACTTCACCGAGATGGATTCCCTCGGGGCGCGACGAGCTATGCTGAAGTTTATGGTGGTTCTTATAGTGCTTGTGGGTAGTTACAGTTTCGGTTTTCTTTACCTCAACATCAATTTTGCTCCATCGGGACATCAATTGTGTTCGGGTGAAATTGTAAAAAAACGCAGAGTTAAGAAGAAGAAGGCTATCAGTCATCGTATAGTCATTCGCTGTGAAGTGGGTGAAGGTCGATCTTTTATAGTCGAAAAGCGTGTGAGCCCGCGTGAGTACGGGTACCTCACTGTCGGAGGGCTTCAGCCTCTTACTTATGTCGATGGGCTTTTGGGTGTGGACCTATTAGTGAGACACCAAGATGAGAATGAATAACCTATTTTAGGAAGCTTGGATTAAAATCATTATCCATAGTGCTAGTACTAAAAATGCCCCCGCGAAAAAGACCCCGGCTCGCATCAGAACAACATTGATATTAATGTGGATATAACTGTGGAGAAGACGACTGAGCACAAAGGTTGCTGCGGTCGCGACAAAATAGGGACCGACTGCCTGAAAATACAAAGCCGTCACACAGGTTACTAAGAAAATAACTGGAAGTTGAAATTGGTTATTAAAGTTGTTGCCAATTCGAGCAATATCTTCAGGGACATCCCCTTCATAAAGTTTGAAGTAACCACCTCGCATTCGTTTGTTTTTCACAGCTTGAAACCTTTTAACAAACATATAAAGGCCCAATCCTAGAATGAATGCGTAGTAAAAGGCCATAATGGCGAGGAGTGTACTTTCCATTATTTGTGGTTCCGAGCCATTTGCGTAAATGTGCGAACCATGACTCCACTTGCTCCTTTGCTAGGTGCATAGGAAAGCCGATTACCGGCGTGCCAAGCTGTTCCTGCAACATCAAAGTGAACCCATGGAATCTCTTTTTCCACAAAGTTTTGCAGAAAAGCGGCGGCGGTTGCACTTCCAGCCCCTCGAGAGGGTGCCAGGTTGGTAAGATCGGCATAAGTGCCCTTCATGTCTTTCGAGTGATGATCACATAGTGGCATCGGCCAAACCTGTTCACCCGTTTGATCGGCGGCCTTTTGTACAACAGTCGTCATCTTTTTGTTTCTTGTGTAAAAACCTGTGTGGATGTTTCCGAGTGCAATCACCATAGCCCCAGTGAGGGTGGCGGCGTCGCAAATCCAAGCCGGCTTTTTCTCGCTGGCGTAACACAAAGCATCTGCCAAAATGAGTCGGCCTTCGGCGTCTGTGTTGTTCACCTCAATCGATTTTCCATTTCTGGCTTTTCGAATATCTCCAGGTTTGTTGGCAGAGGGGCCAGGCATATTTTCGCTGGCAGGCACAAACGCAATCACGTTCACTTTTAATTTTAGTTCAGCAATGGCTTTCATGGCACCGATCACGGCGGCTCCGCCCTGCATATCATATTTCATTTCTTCCATTCCGGCAGAAGGCTTGATGCTGATTCCGCCAGCGTCGAAAGTCAGGCCTTTTCCAACGAAACAAACAGGTTTCTTGGAAGCTGCAGCTCCCTTGTATTCCATGACGATAAATCTTGGTTCCTGGTCGCTACCGTTAGAGACTCCAATCAGTGAATCCATTTTCTCTTTGGCGATCTTGTCCTTATTCCAAGCCATGACCTTCATTTTTGTACCTTTGGCCGCTTTCTTTGCTTCTTCAGCCAGTTGAGTGGGGTTCATGAAGTTTCCGGGGCAGTCTCCCAGCCAGCGAGCAAAGTTAACGGCGTCACCTAAGATCTGGCCTTCGCTCAGTGCGTTTTTCAAGGCAGCACTGGTTTTTTTGACGGTGTAACTAAGAACAAATTCTGGGGTTGGTTTCTTTGGAGCTTTCTTGAAAGTATCAAATTTGTAATTGGCCATGGTGAAGGCTTCAGTCATTGCTCCCAGCGCTTTGGCTTTATCTTTCAGAGGTAAAGACTCAACGGCGATGGTGAATTGGAAAACTTTCTCGGACTTCAGCTTTTTGTAAATCTTTCCGGTCAGTTCACGTAAACTTTCTTCATTGAGGGCTTTGTCACCCAGGCAAACAAACAGTTTGTGGCCAGATTCTGCGTTTCGATAGAATACCATTTCTCCGAATGAGGCAGAGAGCGTGTCATCACTGAACTGTTGGCGCACATCAGCGGCGCACTGTGAGTCAGCGCATCCACAAAAATTTAACTTATTATTTTTTTTGCTATAAAAACAAACTTTGTTGGCTGAGATCGATTTGCCATTTAAACTGAATTTCATCTTGATCCTCTCCTACGATAAACTGGGAAATATGACACGCTTGTTGTTGGGACAAAAGTCTAGAGCCCATTAATTATAGTGCGCGTTAAAGAGGGTTACCATAGGTCTAGTATCAAGAGAAGGGATTTTCTGTTAAGTGAAACCCAAAAAAGCCCGATGAGAAGCTTGTCAAAACGAAAAATGGATACATAGTGAACTATGGCCCATTGCCCAAAGGAGAATCATGAGTACTTTAGTTCCAGTCGTCATTGAGCAAACACCTCGTGGAGAGAGAAGTTACGATATTTATTCCCGTCTTTTAAAAGACAGAATTATTCTAATTGGCACTCCTATTAATTCAGCAGTGGCAAATAACGTGATTGCTCAGATGTTATTCCTAGAGGCCGACAATCCGGATAAAGACATTCAGATTTATATCAATTCTCCCGGAGGCAGCGTTTGGGATGGTTTGGGTATTTACGACATCATGCAGTTTGTTAAATGTGATGTTGCCACCACTTGTATCGGCATGGCTGCGAGTATGGGTTCACTTTTGTTAACCGCAGGCACTAAAGGTAAGCGCTTTGTGCTGCCGAATGCTCAGGTGATGATTCACCAACCACTCATTAGTGGCGGTTTGGCAGGGCAGGCCAGTGACATCGAAATCCAGGCCAAAAACCTGATGCGGACCAAAGAGCGCCTGACTAAGATCTATCAGGAGCACACGGGTCAAGATTACGATATTTTGGAGAAAGCCATGGATCGAGACAATTACATGACAGCCAACCAAGCACTTGAGTTCGGTCTTGTAGATAAAGTTGTAGAAACTAGAAAAGAAAGTGGGAAAGGTTCGTAATGAGTCGTAGAGAAGGTTCATCCAGCTTATTAAGATGTAGTTTTTGTGGAAAAAGTCAGAATGAGGTAAAAAAGCTGATTGCTGGCCCAGGTGTGTATATCTGTGACGAGTGTATAGATTTGTGTACAGATATTATTGAAGAGGAGAAAGACCGCGAGGAAAGCTCCAGCACCCAGTTCAAGGTTCCAAAGCCAAAAGATATTAAGGATCACTTGGATGATTATGTGATTGGGCAAGAGTCGGCAAAAAGATCTTTAGCTGTGGCTGTTCACAATCATTACAAGAGAATCAACAACACTCGTAAGAAAGATGACATTGAAATTGCAAAAAGTAATATTCTTTTAATTGGTCCGACAGGGTCAGGGAAAACCTATTTAGCCCAGACCATTGCGAAGATTTTGAATGTTCCCTTTGCTATGGCTGATGCCACCGCTTTGACTGAGGCGGGTTATGTGGGAGAAGACGTAGAAAATGTCATCCTCAATCTTTTACAGTCAGCAGACTACGACGTTGAAAAATGTCAACGTGGGGTCATCTATATCGATGAAATTGATAAGATCACACGAAAATCCGAGAACCCATCCATCACTCGTGATGTGAGCGGTGAAGGTGTCCAGCAAGCTCTACTTAAAATTCTTGAAGGGACTGTGGCCAACTTACCACCCAAAGGTGGCAGAAAGCATCCTCAGCAAGAGTTTATTCAAGTGGACACCTCCAACATTTTATTCATTTGTGGAGGAGCTTTTGTTGGTCTTGAAAAGATCGTGGAAAACCGCCTTTCAAATAAATCTCTTGGGATCACAGCAGAAATCAAGAGCTCTAAAGAGAAGGAAGATGAGGGGCATGCCAGCCTGAAAAAACTTCAACCAGAAGATTTGTCACGTTTTGGCTTGATTCCAGAATTCATTGGCCGCTTGCCAGTGATTTCGGTCCTCGACCAGCTTGAGCAGGACGCATTAGTAGAAATTTTGGTCAAGCCAAAAAATGCTTTAATCAAGCAGTATCAGAAATTATTTTCCTATGAAAACGTAGACCTAAAGTTTACGGAAGAGGCTCTGGCAGCCATTGCCAAACTGGCACTCGACCGAAAGACAGGGGCGCGGGGGCTGCGTGGAGTAATTGAACATGCAATGCTAGACATCATGTACGAAATTCCTTCCAAGCAGAACGTCAAAGAATGTATAATTGATGATAAGGTGATCCGCGGCGAAGCGGAGCCAAAATTGATCTTCGGGACGCCCACATCAAAAGAACCCAAGTCGAAAGATAAGGGGACGGGGTCAGCTGAAAGCGCCTAGATAATTTCTGTCTCGTAGGTCAATCCAACTAAGGAGGAGACCTATGAGTCAGGACAAACCAAAAACAGCAGATCTTCCATTGCTGCCACTGCGAGATCTGATCATATTTCCTCATATGATGATGCCCTTATTTGTGGGCCGAGAAAAAAGCATCAATGCTCTTGAGGAGGCGATGACCAAGCAAACTGATATTGTCTTGGTGGCGCAAAAAGATGCAAAGACCAACACTCCCACAGTGGACGATATTTACAAGATTGGTACCGTCGGTTCGATCATTCAACTTTTGCGGCTTCCTGATGGAACAGTGAAGGTTTTGATCGAGGGCAAAACTCGTGTTGAGGTAAAAAAGTTTTTGGAAGAAGACTCTTTTTACAAAGTTCAAGTGGACTATCTTAAAGATGACAATGTTGATGACCTTGAAGCACAAGCTTTGATTCGCTCTGTAAAAACCACGTTTGAAAAATACGTTAAACTGAATAAGCGAATTCCTCCTGAAATTTTGATGCGTGTTTCGAGTATTGATTCATCGGGTGAGTTGGCTGACATCATCGTTGCTCAATTGAATTTGAAGATTGAAGACAAGCAGCGGCTTCTAGAAGTCGTTAATCCAGTGACTCGTCTGGAAGAGCTTTTGGGTCTTATGACAGGTGAGATTGAGATTCTTGAAGTTGAAAAGAAAATTCGTTCGCGCGTGAAGCGACAAATGGAAAAGTCGCAAAAAGAATACTATCTGAATGAGCAAATGCAGGCCATCCAAAAAGAGTTGGGTGACAAAGACGACTACCAGAATGAATTGATGGAGTTGGAAGAGAAAGCTCGCAAAAAGAAAATGACAAAAGAGGCTCGAGAGAGAGTTCAGAAAGAGATTAAAAAACTCAAGATGATGTCACCGATGAGTGCGGAAGCCACGGTTGTTCGCAATTATATAGACTGGATGCTGGCATTGCCTTGGGCCGAATACGGTGAAGAAAGAAAAGATTTAGAGTACGCCGAAAAAGTCTTGAATGACGATCACTGGGGGCTAGAGAAGGTTAAAGAGAGAATTCTGGAGCATATTGCAGTTCGTTGCTTGTCTGATGAGATCAGTGGGCCGATTCTTTGTTTGGTAGGACCTCCTGGTGTTGGTAAGACATCTTTGGCTAAGTCAGTGGCGAAATCATTGAATCGTGAGTTTGCTCGGATCTCCCTGGGTGGGGTTCGTGATGAGGCTGAAATTCGTGGACACAGAAGAACCTATGTTGGAGCCATGCCGGGTAAAATTCTGCAAGCTTTGCGTAAGGTGGATAAAGGGAATCCTCTTCTTTTACTTGATGAAATTGATAAGATGTCCAATGACTTCAAAGGTGACCCTAGCGCAGCCATGCTTGAAGTCTTGGATCCAGAGCAAAACTCTACCTTTCAAGATCATTATTTAGAGGTGGAATATGACCTATCGAAAGTCATGTTTTTTACCACAGCAAACTCATTGCACACGATTCCACGCCCGCTGTTGGATCGTATGGAGATCATTTCACTGGAAGGTTACATCGATAGTGAGAAATTCAATATTGCAAAGAAATACTTAGTGCCCAAGCAGCTCAAAAAGCACGGTTTGAAAGATTACAATGTGACCTTTGCAGATGCTGCAATTAAAGAACTCATTCGTTTCTACACGCGAGAGGCTGGAGTGAGAAATCTAGAGCGCCAAATTGCCAATTGCTGCCGTAAGGTGGCCAAAGAAATTATTCGTGCCAATGAGATTTCAAAAATGAGTTCAGACGCGAAGAAATCGAAGAAGAAAACGACCAAGCGCACAAAAGTGAAAAGTCAGTCGCGTAAGAAATCTTATCCAATCAATGCGAAAAAAGTAGTGGAGCTTTTAGGTCCCCATAAATACAAGCACGGTAAAATCGAGGCCGACAATGAGATCGGCTTGACCAACGGAATGGCTTACACCGAAGTGGGAGGAGATCTTCTTCCTGTGGAAGCAACAGTGGTTCCAGGTCGCGGAAAATTTACTATCACTGGTCAGCTAGGCGATGTGATGAAAGAGTCTTGTACAGCAGCATTGAGTTATGTGCGTTCGCGAGGCCCGTTGTTCGCTCTAGATAAAGACTTCTTCTTTAACATTGACGTTCATATCCATGTTCCTGAAGGCGCAACTCCGAAAGATGGACCCTCGGCAGGGTGTGCTCTCACGACGAGTATTGTATCGGCGGTGACTAAGATTCCGGTTAAGAAAACAGTGGCGATGACTGGTGAGATCACCTTGCGTGGTCGAGTGTTGGCCATTGGTGGTCTTAAGGAAAAAGTGCTAGCAGCTCATCGGGGCGGGATCAAAACCATCATTGCTCCGAAAGAAAACGAAAAAGACTTTAAGGACATTCCGCAAGAGGTCCTTAAAGAGTTGAAAATCGTTTTGGTGGACCATGTGGACCAAGTATTGATACATGCCCTTGATATCAAAAATGCCAAGGAACTGTTCAAAGCACGCCGTGATACGGACCTCGGATTGAAAGCCAAGTACACTGGTCATAGCTTGTACCACTAGCCATTCGAGCCTGATTAAAGTCTCATCAAACATATCAGAAAGCCCAAAAGGCAGGTTTTAAATACCTGCCTTTTTCATTAGCAAGTGGCTTTTTTGACACATTTGTAGAATTTTGCAAAACCTACAGACTCCCGCTCGGTAGCGGCTTACGCGCCTAACCCTGAAATTCCTGAGTGATACTATGTAATTAATGCAAAACGTCATTAAGGGGATTTAAGAAGTTGAAATTTTTTCGTCGATCATGGACTATGCTAGGCGAATGTACCGTGGGGGCGGGAAGATATGGATATCCTAGAAAATGATGAAACTTTGAAAATGGCCAAGCTCTTGTTTGAGCGTGGTGACATTTTGCAATGTGTGGATTTGCTGGAAGCCAATCATAGTTCTTATCTTGATAAAGATACGGAGCTTTACTTAGAGTGTACGAACTATTTGCTTCGTGCTTATGCAGAATTGCAAGACCAGGGCAAAATCCGTGATCTAAAAAACACACTCAATGAATGGGCTTTAGATAGAGGGGAGTTAACTCCGAGAACTTATTACACCTTAGCATTGTGTGAATCTCAGAATGGTCAGTATGAGGCGGCTTTAGAACTTTGCCGTAAATCCTTATCGCTGGCTCTGGATCAGAATAAAAAAACAGATATTTGCTACGCGATCACAGGAATGGCCATCAGCTATTATCAGTTGGGGCGCTTGCAAGAAGCTTTGAAAGAGATCTACAATTTGCAGATTTTCTTCGATGCTCTTCAGTTACCCAAATTACAACTTACTGCTCTGATCGTTAATGCACACATATACCGAAAGCTTGAAAAGTATCCACAAGCCATTGAAGCTTTGTGGAATTGCTATGAAATGATTAAGGATGAAAAAGATCTTTATACTCACTTCACATTACTCTATGGATTAGGGCTGACCTATAAAGAGAGCGGTGATCTAGAAAAATCTCGCACTTACCTTGAGCTTGGTGTTCGCTCTATTGATGGCAAGAACATGCGACGATTGCACTTTTTGCTGTCAGAGCTTCTTAAAGAAGTTCAGAAGTCGAGCAAAAGTCCTTATGACATGGTTTACGATGTGCAATCTCACTCGATTTATGAAAAAACCAAAGGCAAGATTGATTTTAAAAACCAATTTATCCTCCTTGAAATGTTAAAACTTTTCTTGGCACACCCTGGTCGTGTGTTTTCAAAAGAGGAGCTGATTGAAACAATTTGGAAACAAAGTTATAACCCAAGTGTTCACGATAATAAGATATACGTAACGATCAAACGCTTGAGAAAAGTTATTGAACCTGATTATAACAAGCCTAAATATATTTTCTTGGCGAAGAACGGTTATTACTTAAGTAAAGATGTAAAAATCCAAGTGCGTGGAATTGAGTCAGCGGTGCGAGAGGAGACACTCTAATGTTTGGAATTTTCAAAAAGGTTGCCCCCATGTTAGTGGGAATGGCCATTGTTTTAGCGACTTCAGCTTTTTCAGAAATCAATGCCGGTGGTGAAATTCCGTGGCCACTGAGTGTTCAGCACTTGATGACTGTGCAAAACTCCAAAGGCCTTTGGAAGCTGGGTGATGGACAACAATCCAAACTCTACAATGTTGAGATGCGTGCAGATACAAGTTCAGGGTACGATTGGATCCGAGTATCAGAGCTTGATCCTGAGACTTACCATGTGATTTCTTGGGGAGAGGGTTACTTCTCTCCTGCGCCTGGGCAAAATGCCCAATCGAGCTATTCGGACATCAGTTTGGATACTCAAATGCAGCAAGATAAAAGGGGGCGATACCTCACAATGTATGCCAACGGTGACCTCTCTAGCCATCCCTACTTGATTCGAATGGTTGAAGTTGAAACCACTCTTGGTAACGTTCTTGGCCTTTCAATTATTGAGTACGTTGAAAAGAAGTATGACCACTTTCTGGGAACGCGTGAAATGACAGATCCTTTGAGCTGTTTTGAAAGCGATGATAAGGGTCTGACCTGCTATCTCAACTTATGAAATATCTGGAGGCCTTGATAGGGGCCTCCTAAAAACTTGTAATTTCAGCTACTTATATAAGTTCGCGTGGCAGTAGATTCCTCTCGACAAAGCTTTCGATTTCATCTATAAACTCAACTTCAAACTTTTAGGGCCTTAGCTCAGTTGGTAGAGCGCCACCCTTACAAGGTGGATGTCATCGGTTCGAACCCGGTAGGCCCTACCATTTTTCTTTTCACCACCCCTGTTCGAACGAGTTCTTCCCTTTTTTAAGAAAAATGCTGATGTTGGTCGGCCGCGTGGTCGGCCTCCGGTTTTTTCTTTTTATCGCGGCTGTTCGAGTGAGTTCTTCCCTTTTTTAAGAAAAATGTTGATATTGGTCGACCGCGATGGTGGTCTTCGGGTTTTCTTTTCGCTACAGTTCTTATGTGTTCGTGTTTTTTAGTTGATGAGGTCGACGTGACCGGCGTGGGGTAGATGCTTTTCGCCATTGTGGATGTAGACCGTGTTGGTTCCGGCGGTTTCAGAATCGTGTCCGCAGTTGGAGCCATGTTTGTGTGAGTGACCGAAAACGGTTTGATGTCGACTGATGTTGGAACTGACTTCACGGTTGGCAGACTCGTTGTTATTTTGTGAGTTGGGTCCAGTGGAACAACTGACGACGAAACAGATTGTACAAAGTACGGTTAATAGCCTCATAGTTTCTCCCTTATAGTGCACACTCACATTTTAGTAAGATCTAGAGACATTGCAAATTAATCAGCAAAAGAACTAGACCCTAATGAATTTACAATGAAGACGAGGGGACGTCTACACCAGTGGCCAATGAGTCTTGGCTACTTGGCTTTGAGATCCCTAAAATATCGAACTTCGGGGAGGTAGTCGTAGCCAAATGTTGTCCCCAGATTGTAGTTCCATTTAGGAAAATAGAGTTCGTTATAGTCGTCTAATTTTGCTTTAAGAATCCAGAAACCTGGATTCACTTCTTCGTAGTTTTTATGTAAAAAGATTATCAGGTTGGGACCACCAATTCTTAGTTTAGGTGTGTAGACAACAATCTCTGGTTTATATTGCTCTAAAGATTTCGTCGTATTGGCGTTACCTTCTGGGTCACTGGGACCATAAAACGCAAGAACGTTATTGGCGCGTGGAACGATGCCAGTAGAATCAAAAATTCGCCACTCGGGTAAGTGCTCTAGAATCAAATTCAGGTGTTCGGTATGGCCGAACTGAACTTTGTTCGTATGCCACCAGCTATTGTAAAAAGTCATATGTAATGGGAGCCAAAATAGAATTAAAACAATGGCGCACTTAATTTTTATAGAATGTATTGCTTCCAATACAAATAAAATGGGGAGTGCTAAAAAGGGCAATAGAGCCGCAATAAAATAATCCCATCGACTTGGATGGAAACAAAGAGTTGCAAGGCTGAGGAAAAATAAAACCATTGTGATTTTGCGTCTTCCTTTAGGGTCTTCTTTTCTCTTTAAAAAATAGAGACTCATTCCAATCAAAATTAAAAAGTATTGCGCAAAATTAATTTCTAAGCTTCTCAAAACTGCGCTGAAATTTTCAAATGTCCATGAGTTAGCAAAACTATGGGTATAGAAGTTGAGAGCGAAGAAGTATGCATCTTCTGGAAAGCCGATAAAAAGGTCTACAGCTAGAATCGAAATCATTAAAAGAATAAGTGTTACAGCAATGGAGTAGATAGAATTGAATACGAGGCGAAGGAAAGGCATTTTTTGCCGGTTAACAACAAGGTACAATATTATGAGCCACGCAACCCAATATACAGATTTAGGGGTGGATAGGAACATTAGGAATATGAGGAGCGGAATGTAAGGATCGATCCGTAAGCGGAAAAACTGTAGGGTTTTTGGGTTAAGAATTTTTTGGGCCGCGATTAGAAAAAAACTGAGGGCCAAAAAGTCAGAGCGTACTCGAAAAAAATTGTAAAAAAAGACATGGAAACTAAATAGAAGACCACAGTAAAAAAAAGTGGTGGAGCGTTTCCATTGTAAATTGCGTATGAGTTGATAAATAAGACAGAGGTTCACTAGCGCAAGGATCCCAAAAATTCCCCGTGCCACGAGTAAGTGTTCAATATTATCAAGGGGAAGAAAGTATGGAATTTTTAGGATGAAATAGAAGAGAGGGCGAACGTAGACGGTTGATGCGTCCCAGGCGGACACTCCTAATCGTTGCCCTGAGGCAATGGACCATAGCTCTGAGTGTGAAATAAAGTTTGTGAGGCTTAGGTACATGAATAGGGCAAACGGGGGGAGTAAAAACCAAAACGATTTTATATCACTCCAGAAGACGCTGAAATATCGATGAATTTGTTTCTTAAAGATATCTCTCTCCACTTTGTCTTGTATTCAGTCTCTATTTGTCTTATGAGGGAGTCAATGATGAATGACCTATTGAAAGTTGATCCAGAGTTACGAGATGAAGTTTGGGAAGGCCAGTTTTTTGAGGAATTCCTCAAATGCCAACTCGAGTTTTTAAGTCAGAGCCCTATAGAAGGCCCTGACGGAATGCCTTATTTGGCGGTGAAAGTGGCTGAAAGCGGTGAACCTTGTGTCAAAGTCCTTGATTGGTTGGGAGAAAAAGGAGTGGGGCTAGCGGTAAACCCGGACCAAGAATCGCCTGATTATGTTTTTTCTTATGGCATGATCTGGAACTATCTTCTAAATGGAGAGTTTCTTACCGTAACTGAGGCGGAGTTTTCTGGTGAACGTGAGATGGAAGTTAGCCCAGGGCAAGAAATGATGGCCGGGACTCCCAGCGATTCGTATTGGCCACCCCATGTCCGCGTTCTTTTTAAAGAGTTCTTGAGCCAACAAGGTGTGCACAATGGACGCGTTGTGATGCTCTCACAAGACGAAAAAAACTACGATTTGTGTTTTTCTCTTGAGTCGTTAGGCAATCCGCCACAAGAAGAATGGCAGGGAATCTTAGAGGGTTTTTCATGGTTTTTCCCGATGCACTATTCGTTTTCGATTATTAGCGAGAAGTCCATTCAAGGTATTGATTTTACTGATGTTTAAAGAGGTGACAAGGGCGCTCTGATTTTGTAGCTTATGAGAGCTTTAGACCACATCAAAAGCCTCGGGGGACCTTCTATGAAATCGATCACCATTCTGATTTTCAGCCTATTTCTCACCCTAGTCGGATGCACCAGACAGAACAATGAAAACGAAGTCTGGATTTATACCTCTCTCTATAAAGACACGATTGCCGATATTGAGCCAAAACTCGCAAAAGCTTTTCCTGACTTAGACATTCGATTCTACCAAGCGGGTTCTGAAGAGATCGCGGCAAAAGTGAACGCCGAAATTCTTGCGGGTGGAACCAATGCCGACATTTTGATTTCATCGGATCGATTTTGGTATGAAGAGATGGCGAACAGCGGCATGTTGCACGTCTATCAAAATGAACAAACGCAAAAGATTCCAGCTGACTTGAAACATGCTGAAGGTCTTTATACGACACTCAGTATTCCTGTTATGGTATTGGCTTATAATACAGAAGCGCTTTCCGATGGCTCAGCACCATCGACCTTTAAAGAAATGGTGTCTGATAAATGGAAAGGTAAATTCAGTACGGGTAGCCCGCTCTCTTCGGGGACGAATTTCACTACAGTCGCCTTTTTGTCAAAAGCCTATGGTTGGGATTATTTCAAAAAACTTCAGGCGAACGGAACGATTAGTGAGGGTGGCAACTCGGCCGTGATTCGTCGGATACAAAATCAGGAACGCCCAGTTGGGTGGGTTTTGTTGGAAAATATTTTGAGATACCAAGATCAAAAGACTTCGATCAAAACAGTGTTTCCAACAGATGGAGTCGTTCTTCACAACAACGTTCTTGCAGTCACGAAGAAGAAGAAGAGCCGTGAAAATGCGGTGAAGGTCGCCAATTGGCTATTTGGCAATGAAGGCCAGGCCGCGATGACTCGCTCTTTTATGTATTCACCCTTTCCTGATTTTCAGGTACCAAAAGGAGCCCCTTCTTTTGCGCAAATTCATAAAAACTCTTTTCAGTGGACTGATGAATTTGTTCGTGAGGTTGTAAAGAACAGATCGCAAATAAAAGAAAAATTTGCAGAAATCATGTTTAACTAACTGATCTTATGGTGGTGGGAAGAATTCAAAAAATAATTAAAGGTAATGACTGGGGGCAAAGTCTTATTCTTGGCTTATCCCTACTCTTTTTATTTACTTTCTGCATCTACCCATTCAGTGTTCTTATTTTTAAAGTCTTGTTTCCGTCTGGGTCTTTCAGTTTAAAATTTATAGAATCTGTTCTTTCCCACTCTGGTGCAATCAAAGCTTTTACTAACACAGGTATTGTTTCTCTCTGTATCACAGTTCTTTCAGTTCTTATGGCGGTCCCCGTGGGTTGGGTTTTGTCGCGAACAGATTTACCTAAGGCCAAAGCTTTTCGTTCATGGTTCTGCCTCCCTTATGCGATTCCTCCTTATGTTGGCGCTATGGCTTGGATCTATTTGGCAAATCCTACAACGGGGATTCTCAATCAATGGCTCGGAGGATCTTATTTTAATGTCTACTCCTATGTGGGATTGATTTGGGTTGAAGCTTCATTTTTATACACATTTGTACTGCTGGCTGTTTTAACCTCTTTAGATCGAATGGACCCTTCCCTGGAGGAAGCGGCTCGATTGTCAGGAGCTTCACCCTGGCAAGTCTTTAGCAAAATAACCTTGCCGTTAATCCGGCCGGCAATCACCAGTGGTGGTGTTCTTGTGGCTCTTGCTGCTGCGGCCAGTTTTGGTGTACCCGCTTTAATTGGTAATCCGGCTAAAATCTATTTGGTAACCACTCAAATTTATACCTTTCAGAAAATGGGGTCCATGCAAGGGCTTTTTCAAGCCGGGGCCTTGTCAATTTTATTGTTAGTTGTGGCCTTGTTCTTACTCTTTCTCAATCAAAGATTGAACAAGGGGAGGCAGTATCGCATCGTTAGTGGCAAAACCAGCCGACCCAGCGAAATTGAATTGGGGCGATTGAAGATTCCCAGTCTGGTGGGTTTGGTGTTCTTGTTGTTTGTTTTGTTTATCCTGCCAATGGCTGGAATTACTTACACGGCTTTTAGTTCAATGCCAGGAAGTGAATCCTCGCTTTTGGGGCTGACGAATTTCCAAAAAGTTTTTTTAGAAATGAATGAAACGGGAAGAGCCATTGGAAATTCGCTATACTTAGCGACGATGGCCGCAACCTTTGCGACCTTGCTGGCGATTTTTCTCTCTTATATGCAATGGAAGACCAAATTAAAAGGGCGCCACCTTTTGGAAATTTCAGCTTCATTTCCATACTCTATACCGGGCACAGTTGTGGCTTTGGCTCTGATTTTGGCATTCAGTCGCGGAATTTTTGGAATTGGTCCGTCTTTGTACAACACTTTCACTTTATTAGGGTTGGCTTACTTGATTAAGTTTTTGAGTCTGGCAATGAAAACAATTGGTGATGGTTTTGGACAAATAGATGACAGCCTAGCTGAAGCAGCCAGAGTGTCTGGTGCGAACTGGGTAATGACGATGAAAAGAATTTGGTTACCACTGATGAAACCTTCGGTGATCGCCGCCTGGTTTCTGATCTTTATGCCGGCCTTCAGCGAATTGACTATGACGGTCTTATTGTCTGGTCCCGGGATTGAAACACTGGGAACATTGATTTTTCAGTTGCAACAGTACGCCGACCCGACGGGAGGAGCTTCTGCCGTCTTGGCGCTATTGGTGGTAACGGTGGTTTTAATTATCAATGGCCTCGTTAAGTATGCCTCCAAGGGAAAGTATGGGTTGTAAAAGGTGATTTATGAGTGACGTAGAGTTTGTGAATGTAGGAAAAGCGTACGGTAGCACAGAAGTCGTTAAGGACTTCAGCTTTCAAGTGTACGATGGTGAGTTTGTTGCTTTTCTTGGCCCTTCGGGTTGTGGGAAGACCACATGCTTGCGAATGATTGCAGGGCTTGAGAGAAACACTTCAGGCATGATCAATATTGGTGACAAAAAAATGTCAGACCCAGGAAAGAATGTTTTTGTTCCCCCGGAAAAACGTAAAGTGGGAATGGTGTTTCAATCCTATGCCGTTTGGCCACATATGAATGTGTATGACAATATTGCATTTCCTCTTAAAGTGGCAAAGCTTCAGGCCTCTGAGATCAAAGAGAGAGTGGACAATGTGATGAAGACTGTGGAGCTTGACGGATTGGGTGGGCGCCAGCCCAATCAGCTAAGCGGGGGGCAACAGCAAAGGGTCGCCCTAGCAAGAGGCTTGGTGGCTGAGCCGGATGTTCTCTTGCTCGACGAGCCGCTCTCAAATTTGGATGCGAAATTGCGAGAAAAAATGCGTCGTGATATTCGTAAGATTCAAAAAGATAGAAAAATAACAGTTGTGTACGTGACCCATGATCAAATCGAGGCCACCGAAATGAGTGACAGAATGCTCATCATGAACAAAGGCAAGATCGTACAGGCTGGAACTCCGCAAGAGGTGAAAATCAATCCAGCGAATGACTTTGTGGCAGATTTCCTAAGTTAGTGATCACTAAGAAAATTCATGTTGTGAAAGGTCTACTGTCTTTTAAATTCATCAACAAGACCTGCCAGCTCCTCTTGGCTCTGGCTCAGGTCCAGGGGGATCTGTTGGTGTGAGGATCTTTCGGACAAGCTGGCTCGGCATTTTTTTGCGCAGATGGGTGGTCCCATTTGCTTCCATTCTTTCTTCAGCTGTAAGAGTCGAGAATCTTTCATCACAGAGCCAAATTCTTGTGAGATGGGGTATTGCATCTCCACATTGGAGTTGGTCCAGCAGCAAGGAGAATAGGCCCCATTGGCTGCAAGATAATGCATCGACTGTGTTTGGCACTTTGGTTCAATTCGATCTCCTGGGTTACTTGCCTGAGCGATCCAAGTTGGATTGGGGGCCATGGGGTCCATGCCCATGTTGTTGGTCCAATGGCCGTTAAAAAGGTGGCTTTTTGTGAGGAGAAACGTGTGTACACCCATTCTCTTGGCATGTTTTATAGTATCGAGAATTTGATCTTGGTTGTGTGAAAAAACAATAAACTTCCATATTGTATGGACCTGATCGACACATAACTCGATAGCCTTTTCAATCCACTCCCAGTGAGCTCCGACTCGGTACTGAGAGTTGGTTTTGGAAAGACCATCAATGCTGAGCAAAACACTATCCTGTGGAGTCAATTGATCTAAAACTCGAGTCCAACGTTTTTCATTTTGATTTCCGCTGGTATGAATAAGGTGCTTGGCACTGGGTCGAATATCACGAGCTAAAGCGATCAACTCATCCAAATGAGGATGCATTAAAGGGTCTCCGTAGTTGCCGCCATATTCAATGGTTTCAAGATTGTCCCACAGACTCGAATTCAACAGCCGAGCTAATATTTCAGAATCTAGATGCTCAAGATCATATGAATCAGGAGACTCAGTCCTAGGGCAACGAGGGCATTTTAGATTACAATAAGTGGATGGTTCCACATATAAATAGGTGAAGCGATCTGCAAACATCCCGGTAAGGATACATGATCTATTCTGAAAGTTCACCCGGGCTTGGAAGCAGGTCGCATAAACATTCTCGCCAATACTCCGGTGCGTCAGATGTGTAGTCAATTCCTATTTCAAACATAGACTCACCACAGTAACGTGTACGCGTGACGATTCCAGTAATATCCAAATCCATCGCCGGAATGAATATTGAGACTTGTAAGCCTTCGACATCTTCAATACTTAGGTTTTCTCGTAGAAGGGGATCGCAAATTTCCTCTCTGCGAACCTCTAAACGAAATCCACTGGTTGATGCTTCTGTTAGCATTCCTCCGTCGGCAATTGGGGTCAGGTCACTAATGGAAATTAAACCTTGTATAGCAAGGGGATCTAGCTGTTTTCGGTCAAAATATCGTTTCTCTGATCGCATTTCTTACTCCTTGCTCAAAGCCGCTATTCAAGAAGCCCTCAGGACTTAAATCCTTGTCGGTGGATCTGGATAAAAGTTTAGGGCTTAAGGAAAATCCCTATTTTTTACTGTCTCAGAACGGGATTCATTATCAATCAATTGAACAGTTGATCGTAATTTGATCAGTAGACCCAATCTTTTTTCTTTAATAAACTGATAAGAGAACGTTAAGGGCTAGGTAATGAGAAGAGAATTTATTATACAAGGAACACTCACGACAGCAGCTTTGCTCGGTTTCCGTTTTTCGTGGGCTAGTCGATTTCAAAACTATTTTGTTTTTGGGTTTCAAGAAAATGGATCTGCCTATTTTGCGCGTTACGATCTAAAATCGGGAAAGTTTAAAAAGTTGAAAGTTAACCCTGCTCGAAAGTTGCATGAAATCTTTATTCACAAGAATCAGAAGAATATACTTTTTTGTGCCGATAAAAACGGAAAGAGTCTTCTTGTAGTAGATCTTGAAAAGATGAAATTGGTTACCCGGCATACACTGGCTGAGGGAATGCGCTTTTATGGACATGGTGTTTTTGACTTGGAAGGGCGTCATCTTTGGCTAACAGCTTATGGTAATGGTTATAAAGGGTTTCTGATCAAATTTGACACTTTTTCTCGAAAATTTGTTAGAGAGATTCCGCTGCTTGGATACTATCCTCATCAGATTCATAGATTGTCTGACGACTCATTAGTTGTTGGGCAAATCAATGATATGTCAAAATTTCGCTCTCAGTTGTGTCGGGTTGACCCGTTTAAGAATAAAATAACACTAAAGCATGTTTTTTCAGAACACAAGATCGGTACTGTGGATCACTTCACTGTTGTTGAAGGGGATCTGATTGTAGCTCCTCTCACAAAAGAAGTACAAACCACTACTGGTAAAGAGTATAAGCCGGCACCAATTTACCAATGGAAGGTTGGCGAACAAAAAGGTGACTTTGTAAAACTCCCGCCAACGAAGAAATCAGAAAGTTTAACTGACACGGTACTTCCATTCAGAGACCGGTATGTTTTAGTAACGAATAGTCATAGAAAAGATTTGTTCTTATATGATTACAAAAAACGTTATTTTGCAGACATTCTCAGTGTAGAACACTCACCTTTGGGCATCAGTTTAAGTGGCGATAATATTTTTGTGAATACTGACAACTTAGATCTGAAAAGAATTGTGTGCGAGGATGGGAAACTAATGGTCAGCGATACGAAAATGTTAGCCAAGAAGAACGAGAAGATGAATTATATTTTCGAAGCTCATGCCTTCTTGATGTAGTATCTTAAATAAATTTAGTAGTGTTCATTCTATAGCCAAGGTTTTTCATGGCTTTTGAATCGAAAATGTCTAGATTCGCTAATTCGTTTTCCCATCGAAGATAATTTTCCTTTGAAGAGAAAGTGAGTACTTTCATATGGTATGAGGTTTTTTTGATAGTTTTTTTAAATAGAACCAATTGCTTTAATCGCTGATTCTTTTCTACTGATAAAACATCTTGGGAGCGAAAAAACTTTTTCTGGTCTAGGTTGAAGTCTTCAATGTTTTTTCCAGAAGGATAATGTGTGGTAAATGCTACGGTATAAAAGCCACTTTTTCGACCCAAGGAACCAAGAAGGCTAAGGCCTCCAATAGAAAGAACAGCGTTTAGCCCATATCGAACAATAGTTCTTCGAGATAATTCCATAGGTTACCTACCTTTGGAATAGGATAAGAGACCCCCATGAAAATGTAAAGAAATTGGACGGGGAGTATTCAAATCTCTTCTCGAAATGGTTTCAAATTAAGACAATTGGACAGGAGCTATCATAAGAGATTCAATGTTGAGGCCCCTTGGAGCTGAAAGTATAAAGTCTAGGCAGTGATTCAGTTGTTCCTGTGATATTTTTGGAGGAGGAAGTGGGGAGCAGCTTTCAGTGTCCATCATTCCAAGAGCAAGAAGGCTGACTCTGCATTGGGATTGTTCTGCCTGAATTGTTTGGGTTAACGCATGCAATGCCGCCTTTTCTGCCGTGTACTGAGAATCGACAAGCTGCCAAATTTCAGGTCGAAAATGACCTGCGCCAATATTGAGGATTAACTTTTCAGAATTTTTCCATTTCTTAAAAACTTTTTGTAAGAGCTCAACTTGAGCAAAGCCAGAATGAGCATTGTTAACAAAAATATTGGCACTTTCGCAGGCCAGGACCAGTTCATCTTGAACATGGGGATCGTTAATATCTTTTTCTTCAGATTGAGAGAAACCTTGGATCTCAAAGTCTTTTTCTTTCAGATAGGAGGAAATCCATTTGCCTACTCCACGTTTGTGTCCCGTTACCAATGCCTTCACAATCCTCCTCCAGCGTTCTGACTCGAAAGTTCTTTATTTGAAAATAACACTCTTTTATACTGTTTTCTGTGAGTCTTCGTCAAAACTACCGATTTTCAGAAAAAACTAAGTTGGGTGATTCAGTCATTCATGGAAAGGGGCGTTTTGCGACCTTGCCGATAGAACGCGGTGAAGTCGTAATTGAGGCCGGAGGACGAGTCATAAGCTTGGAAGAGTTTAACAAAACAAAGGAAGATTCAGTCAGTTATCTTCTGATGCCCGGCGCCAAAGTTTTGGTTACCAAGTGCCAGGAGAGGTTTAATGTATCTTCAGTTAATCACTCTTGTGATCCAAATATGGTTTTTGAGTTTCCATTTTGGACTGCAAATAGAAATATTCAACCAGGAGAAGAGTTGACGACTGATTATTCGGAATTGGGCTACGAATCTAGTGACGATCTGCTACCCCAACAGTGTAATTGTCAGTCAGATCAATGCCGAAAGAAAGTTTGAGGCGTAAAATGGATATCCCAATTCTAGAGAGTGTAGAAGATTTTAAACTTTTGACTGCAAAAGAAAAAAAAGAGCACTTTGCATTTATCATTAAGAACGTCATCCCAGTAGAAAATTGTAAAGAAATCATTGAAGAAATTTTTAACTGGTCAAGCACAATTCCTCCACAAAATCCTGAAGAGCCGTATCCCACAGGAGTCTATAATCTTCATTTGCAAGTAAAACACAACGAACCTGCACCCGAGGAGCATATCAATTCTGAGTTGGGGACGGATTTTCATGAACGCTATACTGATGTTGATGTCTACAATTATCGAATAGGTTGGATTGAAGATCCTAAATTTGTCAGATCTGCACCAAGGTTCTACGACTTCGGAAAGAAAATTCTGAACGACTATCGTTTAATGACTGGGTTTGATTTTCAGCACGGTCCTGGCGGAAACAAGAACTTATACTTTGAATTTGCTCAGTATCCTTTAGGGAGTGGACATATCGAAAGACACACTCACTTAAGGAATATTGGCAATGGGCAGATGTGGAACTATATGACGTTATTAACACAGGATGGTGTCGACCACAGTTCGGCGAGTTTAAAGTTTGAATATAACAAAAGAATTTTTGACACACGTGAAGTAATAAATCAAGGGGATGGCATTTTGTTTCGCATGGATATTCCCCATTTTGTGGATAGTGTAAGATCAGTCGAACAAAAATCTGTTACGCCAACCTCTGGTCGTTGGACTGTGGGTCTATTTTACTATTAGTTTTTTTAGTAAGTATGGATAATGCAGTACGGATAAAGCGTGGGTAAACTTTAAAATAACTCCATACAATATTCTCATTTGGGTCAGAAAAAGGGTTGTTAAAAACACCAGTCTTCAGGTTATGAGCATTTGAAGGGTTGGTGTATGTACCAAAGAGATGGTCCCAAAATGCAAAATAGGTTCCAAAATTTGAGTGTTGGAGTTTAGATTTTGAATGATGGGTGCGGTGATACAGTGGGCTGACTAAGACATACTTACCAAACCAACCATAAGTTGTATTCCAGCGACTGTGTGCGAGACAGCTTAGGACATCTAAACTGAAAAAGAATATAACAATCATTTCTGGTGGAACTCGAAAAAGAAGGCGAATCGGTATTAAAACCATTATGAAGAGAAATGGGAAACTGAGGGCGTGAATTCGGATATCACTCAGTGGGTTCAGTGCTGTTGCAGAATGGTGATATTCATGTTGAACCCAAAGTGGCTGTAAATGGCTTAGGCGATGATACCAATAAAGCAAAAAGTCATATATTATTAAATAGATCAGTAGTAACAATGCCGACTGACCTTCGAAATACTGATCTAATCGTAGACTCGGTAGGTGTTGAGAAGAATAAAGAACGCCACCTAACATAACAACATTCCCCAAAAGTTTTCGACCATTGATGAGTTCAATTAGTAGAGTTAAAATGTCATGTTTCAATGATACTTTAGACTCTACCATTTGTTCGAAAGGACCAAAAATAATTCGGTCTAACGAAAAGGCCAATAGGTACAAGCAAATATGAAAAAACCCATAGGTGATAATAAATTCCCAAATATCAGACAGTGAAAAGTAGTGAAAAATATTTCTAGCAAAGGCTTCAAGCATAGATAAATTTTTTCATGGAGTTTTAAAAAACTCAATGATTCCCTTTTAGCAAAGAGAGAATATATTTTTTTGACTCAGGACTTTTGGCCCTAAACATTACGGAGTCGTAGAAGTAATGCAGAATATTTAGTGAGTCCATAAACCACCAAAAGAGCAGCCATCCAGCAGGGGCGGCAAACTCCCTGTAATACTTAGGGTCAACAAAACCAAAAGTATCGTTTCTGAGGTTTAGAAAGCACATAATTCCATACAAACCAACCGCTGCAAAGATAAATAAGCTGGTCAATGAGAAACGGTATATTTCAGATTTAGACTGAGATTTTCCGCTCAATTGTTTAAAAAATAAAACATACTCTAAGCCATGAAAAGCTGAGATCGCCATGGCCATAATAGGACTAAAAATTCCAATTGGAAAAATTATGAGTCGACTCAAGAACAATGTCTCATTTCTCATACTTAGTGACCTTCGAATTGCTTGAAAGACAGAGAATACGCAAAGCAGAAATGCAGGGTAGAGAATAAAATTTTGATAGTTTTTGTCGACAAAGAAAAAGGCGGCCAGAGCGAAAATGTAAGAAATGGATATGCCTAGAAAGTATTTTTTTGATTCAAACTTTTGGTGGAGTGCACCGCTGAGCAAAAATATACCATAAGTTTGCATAACTGAGTGGTGTAATCCATAGGCTCGCAAAGCAAAACGTGAAACTTCCCAGGAAATAGATTTTTCAAAGAAGAAGATATAAATGATACCAGTAGCTAAAAAAGTAACAGGTATTGCGAGTTTAATCTTGAAATTTGTCTGGGCAGCAATGCGGTACCATGTGCGCATTTCTTTTATGAAAACGAGTCCAAGAAATGTAAATGCAATATGTACTAAATTGAAGAAAGCAATATCGGTGACAATTGACACTTGATCTTTAAATAGTTTTAGATTGTCGATGAGGCCACCATGAAAAACAGAAAAGCTGAGCAGGTAAAAGAGCAGGAGTGGAATTCCAACACTGTTGTGCAGACTTAAAATGTTAGTATTGTTTACTTTCTTCATTTAATAATTTTTTAACAAAAAATCTGTTCCTTCTTTGGTATAGTGCCCAGGGCCAAAACTTTTCAATGCGTGTACCACACTTGGCTTACCCTCAGTGGGACTCATTATATAAGACTTAAGAGAATCTACCAAGTTTACATATTCCATTGGTAAGTCTTCTTTCACAACTACCGCCTGATAGGATTTAAGAGCTTCATGGGCCATTTCTCGTTTTCGCAAAAGACTTAGCACAATAAATCTCTCAAAATGCCACTTGAGAATTTCTCGACCTAAATCAGGTTTTCTTAAAAGATAAGAGTCGTAGCTAGAATCTAAGTAACTAAGGGCTTTTTTGTACTGAGATTTGCGTCGAAAAATTTTTGCTAGAGTGATTTGTGGCCAAAAAATGAGACTTGGTTTGCTATTGTTGAATTTAATCCGATACTTCTCGAGAATAGACTGCCCCAGCTCAACATTGCTCCAGCGGGGACTATTGGGATTAAGGTAGATTTTTAACAAACTTAAGATTGTTCTCAAAAAAGGGGTTTGTTTTAAGGGTTTATACAGTTCGTTTCTTTCATAAGACTTTAAAAGGTCTGCTCCGGCTTCAAAACCTTCTTTTTCAAATTTTACAAGGATGGATTCTAAGTAGAAATCAATTTTCACATCTTGTTCTAAGTTTGTCGCGTCTGTCTGCTCTACGAGTTTGGAGGCTTCTTCCAATTGCAATGTAAAGCGAAGCCATTTGATCTGGTCACATAAAGGTCGGTCTTTGTGGGTGATGTTGGTTTTACAACCTGCCAAAAATAAGAAACATAGCAGAAAACTAGTTTTCAACATAACCTTCATTGTAGCGGGGATTGAAGAAATACACAAAAAGTGCAGGGAGATAGAGTGGCAAAAACTCGTAAATACCCATTAGAACAAGGGTTGAGGTTATAAACATCGCCGCAAAGAACCCATAGATTCGTGGTTTTTTGAATACTAGAAAGAGACCTCCAAACATCTCAAAAAGTAGAACCGAAGCTCCAATAAAAGAACAAAATATCTTAGATTCAGCCACCGTTAATGCAAGCGGATTGTCGGTTAGCAAATACCGATACAAAAAAATCTGCTGGATATTAACCTCGGAAGGCCAATCCAAGCCTGCCGAAAGCATCTTTGATAACCCAGCAGATACTAAAGTTACTGGTAGAACCCAAAGGTATGGTTGGAAGGTTTCATTTCTCTTATTTTGGCCACTGTGCTTTCGTAAAAGGGTAGCCAGCAATGAGGCATGGAAAAATAGAATAAAACTCAAGCCATTGGCGAATATATTGTCCGAGAACGACATAAAAAGTTCGTATTGTGAAGACCAGAGCACGAGGATCGCGTACATAATAACATGAGTAAAGATTCTAAATCTTATAAAGAGAGAAGTGAAGTAGAATAGAAGGAGTACAAAAAACAATATATGGAAATAAACCACATGAAGGTTAGGGATAAAAAACAAATTAAGAAACTTCAAAGAAGTCGTATTAACTGTTCCGGCGTACGTAGATCTCAGTGTTGAAAAATAAATATAGGGTAGACTTACTAAAGAAAAAAATGAAACAGGAATTGAATAGAATAGTGGGGCAAGTCTAATGTTGCTAAAATTAAAATATAAAGATTTCATCTTGTTCTCGATCAACTTGCATACAAAGCTCGTTCTCAGTTTCTAAACAATAGGTCTTTGTAATGACTACTTTGTAGGGTGATTTATGTTTTTGAAGCTTAGAGAGCAATCTCTCTAACTTTTCTTTTCTTTTACTCGAAGGTTTCTCAAAAACGTTATTCAGCTGAAAGGTAAGCTTCCGAAACTCCAGCCAACTTAGTGGAAGTATCTGCCCGTTTTTGTCGTAAATATGAGCTTTAACCACAAAGGTATCGTTTGGCTCTAGTGTGTATGCGTACATCGGGTAACTCGACCAAGGCCAACTGTGCCAGTGTAATATAGGACTCAATATCTGAATGATAAAAAGAATATAGAATATCAGGGTAAATTTCCTCATGATCTTTCTAAGCCAAGTTGGCAAATGGCCATCCAGTTAAACAATAGCGGCCGTTTGAGGAGTTTTCGTATATGGGAATTCTATGAGCTATGCCGCAACGAAATGCAATACCAGTGTTCTTTTGAGGAAAAATATTGAGATCCTTTCCGACGTAACGCAGTGGCTGACCCTGCTTTTCAAGTATTGAGGCCATGACCTCCCAATTTTTATATTCACTCCCTCGAATTAGTTTTAGAATCGACGGTTTAGAAAGAAATTGAATGGGGCTGGTTTCTTCGTCACTTAGATACACAACGTAGACCCAGGGTCCGAATGTGTCCTGATTCTCTGTATGGAGATCATATTTTGATCCGTGCGAAAAAAACTTGATCATTGCTTGAGAAGTTTTAAGAGGTGGGCAAGGAAAAGGTGGTTCGTCATTTTCTTGAAATAAAACATCTAGACGTTTCTTCAACTCATTAAAAATGAGAGGGTGATTTTTTGCCTGTGCATGGTGTAAATGGTAGTGAAATTTTGAATTAGAGAATATTGGCTGGTCTTGGCTGGATTTTATTGAAGATTGATCAGAGGATTTGAGGAATTCTTCGAGAACCGTCATTGCTTCTTCTGAAAAAAAGTTTTCATGTCGCCAGACAAGATTATTAGACAGATTTTTCCACATTTTTTCCTCGTATACTTGTGCCTGGACCTCGCAGTGGTGCATGCCCACTTTCAAAAAGAGAAAGATCCCAATTTCTTAAGTCATTCTCTAAAACTGTCAGAAGGTGTTTGTCTTTTGTCTGGTGCGAAAAAAACGACTTTATCAGCTCCTTTGCCTCGTTTGCAGATTGCAAAATATCGTAAATATCAGAGAACCGCATAGATCCGCTAGCGAACCGGTAGTAATTGTAGTTGTCGATTTTGGTTTCTGGTTCTGGTTTAAAGTAAAGTTTTACAAATTCGTCAATACGGTGGAGCAATCTAGCAAAAATGGAGTTTTCGGAAATTTCATCTAAAAAAGATTCAATGAGATCAAGATAAGAACCACCACTTTCTAGATATACTTTTAAAACGTTGGGTAAAATTTTAGCATTGTAAAATGTATGATGAAACCACCAAACTCGATACATTTTTCTGAGCTCATTTAAGTCGTAAGAGAAGCACTCGTACACAACTCGATGACGCTGATTCCCGAAACTGTGACCATCAATCCCTTTATATTGGTTTCGAAAATCAGGAAAAAATATTTCTTTACATAAAATGCCGTTCTTTTTTTTATACTCTGTATCTGCAATTAAGGTGTTTTCTGAGACTGTCAAAATGTAAGCTCGAGTGAGGTTGATGCCCAAAGAGATATCTCTGCTTAATGAGTTACTCCAGCTCGTACTAGTCTCTCCAGGAAGCCCAAGAATCATTTCCGAGCAAACATTTAATCCTTGGGTTTGACCAAATCTGAGTAGTTCCACCAATTTTTCAGACTTTATATTTTCTCGAGCCGCTAGCTTTAATACTTTCTCGGAATGAGTCTGAAAACTGACTTTGAGTTGCCAATTCGTGACATTAAAATTTTTGTTAAATAACTCCAGGATTACAGGTAAGTACTTAGAGCCATTTTTGGCAAGACCAGAGTAGCTGATGTTCGGATTGGATTGGTATTTGTTTTTTGCGACAATCATTTTTTTAATAGTCTCTAGATCATCTCGAAACATCCCAAAATTTGCGTCGAGAATTTCGATTTCTTTAATATTCATCTTAGAAAACAAAAAGTCGATAGTTTTTTCTGTCAATCGCTTTGGGACCAGATGGATTCGAGATCGAGATTGACCTCCCCAATCACAAAACGAACAAGAGTATGGGCAGCCGCGATTCGTCTCAAAGCTGGCTTTCAGTTGTGTTTCTTGTGAAAAAATTTGGTCAAAGCTACCGTCTAAATAGGCATTTGTTTCTATGTTTTCCGGAAGCAGTCTACGCGACCCATCGATTCTTTTTTTTGCGATCTTTTTCTGCTTGAAATTCTCGATGATATTAACAAAAACATCCTCTCCTGGACCGCAAACAAATGTGTCCACCTGAGGGTAGCGCTCAGAAAAAGAATTGAAAGTTTTATTCTCTTTGGGAATGTTTGGGCCGCCCCAGATGACCAGACCCTTGGGGTTTATTTTTTTAAAAATCTGGCTGTACTCAGAATTAATTTCCTCGTTCCACACATAACAGGTGAGGGCTAGAATATCCACATTCTCCAGGCGTGAGATCAGCTCTTCTCGGGTAAGAGCTTTATAGAGTGGAGAAAAGAAGACCACTTCATTATCTGTAAAATGTTTTTTGGCATAGGATATGAGAGTGCCTGCAGCATAGGGAAGCCACGTGTCAAAAGCCACGCTTATAGACCCCGTTAAAACTCGAATGATTGAACTTTCGGAGGCCGCCATAGGGGTTTCCTTTTCGCTACATGAATAATAATATACATGATACTTCATTTGCATAGAGGGGCAAGTTGCGAACTAAAATATACCTACTAATTGTATTCAATCATTTGGTGTTTGTTGCAGCCTTATATTTGTTTCCAATCATTGAAAATCTACCGTGGGTGCTGTTGGGTTGGATTCTTTTTGGAAAAATCGGTGGAGAGATTGGATTTCATAGATACCTTTGTCACAAAAGCTTCGAAACAGGGATACTTCGTCACCATTTGCTCATGGTTTTAGGGTGCATGAATTGCTTTGGAAGCCCAATTTCTTGGGCGGCGATTCACAGGTCTCATCACGTGCATTCCGACACTGACCTTGACCCTCATGGTGGTGCCTTACCCCCATGGAGAGTGTGGTTTACTCTTTGGAAGATACAATCTATCGGACCGAGAGTGGTTCTCAATGAAATGAAAGACCCAAAAATTCGTTGGTATCACCATAACTATTTCTTTCTTGTTATTGGGTTGTATGGGATCTTTGCTCTATTTTCTCTTCAGTTTGCAGCTTTTTTTGTAAGTGTACCAGCAGTTTTGACCTTTCACAGTGCTGGACTCGTTAACTTCGTTTGCCACAACTGGGGGTATAGAAACCATCGAACCAAAGACTCAAGTTTTAACAATTTGTTTGTAAATGCTTTAACGTTAGGGAGTGGTTTGCACAATAATCATCATAATCGGCCAAACTCACCCTATTGCTCTGAAAACTGGTTTGAGTTTGATTTGCCCGGTTTTTTGATTAGGACCATTTTTAATAGTAGGAATCGACATGTGGCATGAATTAGTTCCCAATGAAATATGGAGTTATGATAATTATTTGTCTTCGCAAAATTTTGTGAAGTTGAAGGACTACTTTAATTCGGATCAAAGTTATGAGATGACCCCAGGGGAGTGGATTCGAGATTGTTTTCGAAAATCTAAGGTTAATCCGACTCTTTATAGTTATAGGGTTCATCCGAGTTCAATCAACCAAGATCGCGCTCTGTTGGATTCTATTTTTGATCCGATTGAATCCCATGTTGGTCAAGACTGTCCACGCGAAAACTTGAATCAGTTGCAACTCTTTTTAAAGTCTTTCTCTGGGCAGTCCTTTTATGACCTTCATTGTGAACCACAGTGGCGCTATGGAGAGTACGCTTTTTTACTATTTGTCGATGATTGCGAAGAGGGTGGCGAACTGGTGTTTCCAGACCCTGTAGGTTTGGACAATTATTTAAAGGCTAATGAGTCGCAAAGAAAACACTATTTAGAAAATAAACAAATCTTGGAAAAAGCGGGAGAGTCGGTACGAGTTGTCGGCCCTTGTGAAATTACACCTCAAAGAAACAAAGCCGTGCTTTTCCGCACGGGATCATCACATTTCGTCCGCCCTCCTAAGGGTAATGATTCGGTCACACGAAGGACTTTAGCGAGTTGGCCATTTGCGACCCAAGAGCTGGTGGATGACTTAGATATTCACTGTAAAATCAAGCAGCACTTTACCCCAGGGAGTTAGTGGTGAAAACGAAACATTTACGGAACTTGAACTGGGGTCTTGAAATAACCGATATTGATTTGTCGACCGCTATGAGTCCTCAAATAGCAGAAATTGGTCAGCTTGCGCTTGAGAACCTGGTTGTAGTTCTTCCAGGTCAGTCGATAAAGCCACGACAGCAAGTCGATATAGTTTCTGATATTGGAGATGTCGAATTGATGCCCCAATCGATCTGGCACCGTTGCCCTAAAGACTCTGAAGGGGTGATTCGAGGAGTCCAAAGGGTCACTGGAAAGAAAGACTCCCATGGAAAGCCGATGGGACTGTTTGGGCACGACAAAGATTTGGATTGGCATGCCAATAGGGCGAGCGCCTATGAAGATCGCAAAGACCTAGTTTGGCTTTATGGTGTGCATGGTACGAAAGGAAGTAGAACCAGTTGGTTAAATATGGAGCAGGCTTACGATGACTTGAGTGAGGAGTGGAAGAGAGAGCTTGAAGGGAAAAAAGGTATTTTCGGATACGAGCCAGACCGATATTCAAGTTTTGATGAGTTTACATCTCATCGTGGATCGAAAGGAATACCACTAGTATACACTAACCCGATAACACGGAAGCGAGGACTCTACTTTCCTTATTTGCAGTTATTTGGGATCGAAGGCTTAACAGAGGGTCAATATCTAAACTTTGTCAGTGAACTGAAGAAGAGAGTTCTGAATGAAAAATACATGTACCATCATGACTGGAATGATGGTGATGTGGTGATTAGTGATCAGTGGTTGACGATTCACAAGAGGCATATGTGCGATATGTCTGAGCGTTTGTTATATCGAATTTCAATGGACTATAAAAAAGTAGTCTCTAATCAACGTACCTTCTCTTCCACTCATCGACATTCATAGTAGGTAGAGGCAAGGTAGCCTCTTCTTTCAGTTTTAGTAAAACAACATTCTGCCATGTGGGTTTTTCATAATTGAGTTCTCCGTTGGGCAATCGACGAACAGTATTGACCATTTGGTCGTGGACTTCCCAATTTTGACCAAATTTTTTAGACAGGCTTTCCGCCAACTTGTAACAAAAGCTTCTTCGTTTGACATCTTCAAAACTTAAAAAAATAATATCTTTGTTCATGGTTTGCGCAAGCTTTACCTGAACAGGGAGCATGAGTTGAGAGGCGTAACTGGGCAGTTGGTGACCCTTTAGTGTTTTTTTTCGAAGTTCATCACCATAAAATAATCGGGATAATACTCGTGATACTCCAGGCGGGTAGGGTTTTTGATGCATCCCACTAAACCCCAAGATTTTATGGTCTTTAGTTATGATGTTGAACATTTCGTAATGATTGAGAGTATAGTCGAGATTTTGGTAATTGGAAATTAAACGGTCTTTTGAATATGAATTCTGAATACTGTTTATCAATTCAGAAAACTTTGACAGCCAATCAGAATTATCGGGATCTTTAAGATCGAATACTTTGAATCCTAAATCGTTGATTCTGCCTCCCATATATGTTTTTTCAAAATCACGTATTTATGAAATTTTTCGTAGCTTCTTTCAATAAGTTCTTGATGGAATTTTTGATTCACTGATCCAAGAATAAACCCAACGAGTCGAGGTTGGTGAGGTTCTATATTGACTCCATGAGGGACTTGTCCATTGCGAATCAAGAAAAAATCTGTTTCTTCAGGCAATTGACAATAGTGAAGTTTCTGTTTCGTAGTAATTTTATACTCAGGGTCATAGTCTTTACATACGTAAAGAGCATCTCTTCGGCCTTGGACTAAAAAGCGGAATCCGATGGGCTCGTTTTCTTCAAGATGTTTTTTTAACTCTGGCAAAATACTCATGTGGAATGGAAAGGGTTTTTCTATATAATTTTCATCGACATGGGGGAGGATTTCTTCTTGAGCTCTTGCGAGGTGGCAGTAATAGAGATTTTCAAATGGAAGTGAGGTTTCTATAGATTTGATAATTTGGGAAAATCGAGAGCGAGCAATATCTGACCACGTACAATCATATGAGCCAATCGGGTGTTCGTAATCCTTTTTTCCTAAAAGAATCTCTCGGTTCCACCAAATATATCTTTCAGATGTGAGTTGATCAAACTGATTACAGATATCACTCTTGTCGGGTAGAGGAGGGATATCGAGGGGTAAAAAACAAATTTCTTTGAACAAGTTTAATTGCATTGCCTCAAGAACCTAATAATAAAAAAATGTGTATATCCAGCGACCAATATGTTTTGGATTGTTTGACTCAATCTTTATAACTTCGTGTAGTGTTCTATTATTGAAAAGAATCAGATCTCCTTTTTTGAAAGTGTCTCTTAAATCCAGAGAGTACTCTTGGTCGTAAAAAAGTACTCCTCCTTCCTCATAGTCTTCACCTTTGCTGGTTAGTAACCCGAGAAAGTTATATTTGAGTCCAAAATCAGAAATGGATTCATGGGTGTGCTTGTCGATGTAGCCTGTACCGACTGGGAAGTGAACAAACTCTAGGTATAAGTTCTTACCCGTCTTATTGCCATGCAACCAATGATCACTCCCAGTCAATTTGTAGAAGGCCTGTAGTAAAGTAGAGGAAGCAGATTGAATTCCTTTTAAATGGTTTTTGACGAATGGATCATTTAAATCGCCTATTCTAAAATTGTGAGCACGCACTGGAATTTGATTATTTTTAAAATCAAGGTTTGACCGATGGGCCCTTCCTTCTGAATCCATTGGTAAATGGGCGTTGAGCATTGAGTCCTTAGTTATAGTTTCTTCAGAAGTAGGCTTTTCAAGGCTTTTCCAGTTATTTAGATCATCAATTATCTGTCCACAACTTGTAGGATCTAAAAAATCTTTAAACAATACAACTGATCCGTCGAGCACTTGTGATCGGTGTTGATCTCCGTTGAATTCCTCTAATGAATCAAGTAAAATTAAGTTGTCTATTCATGCCCCCAAGCCGATTGTAGGAGCTTCTATTATAGTGACGTCAAGTAAAGTAGGCAATGTTAGCCTGATTTTGAAAGAGATAGAAAACCAATTTGGTCGACACGGCCTTGAGCCAATACATGGTGAGACGAGCAATGCTTTTTTTAAAATGGAGGGTTTTTGCCCGACGGGTAGTATTAAGGTTAAAACAGCCCTTTCGATGATTCAGAAGAAAATGGAACAAGGAGTGTTGATTCCGTCTAGTATGGTGGTTGATGCTTCGGCGGGAAATTTCGGGGTTGGATTGAGTTGGGTTTGTAATCGCCTCGGCTTCGGGTGCAACATAATATATCCATCAACAGCGTCTGAACTCAAGGCAGGTCTGATTAAAGAAAATTCCGCTGAAATCTCTTACTTCGAACGAAACCCTAAGAAGCAAGAAGAGTCGTTTGAAGAGGTTCTCAATTATGCAAGCCATCTCCCCGGGGCTGTTCGAGTCGATCAAATGAAAGACCCTGCCAACCCGCTCGCTCACTATAAATGGACGGGGCCTGAGATCTGGAAAGCATCGTCGGCTGAAGTGACTCATGTTTTTTGTGCCATTGGCACTGGTGGTACAATATCTGGAGTGGGACGTTTTCTTAAGATGAAAAATCCTGCAGTCCAGATTATTGGTGTCGACGTTGTCGGCAGCATCTACGGCGCGCAGCGAAACGATTGTGATAAAGAGTATGATTCGAAAATTCTTTCTCACAAGATTGAAGGTGTCGGTGACGTAGTGGTTTCGAAGGTTTTTGATTCCGAGGTTGTGGACCAAATAGTTGTTACTGAAGACAATGAAGGCATACATCACTGGGGGGAGCTAAAAAACAAAGGATATGCGGTTGGGATGTCGACAGGACTTGTATACGCCGGTTTTAAAAAATTCGAAAAAGCATATGGTTTTCGTAAAAATGATTTTCCCGTTTTGTTGAGTGCTGATAGTAGTCGCTTGTATGTCTCTAAATAGATGAAAGGTTTTTCTTTGAGTAAGAAGTTAGACTTGAAGCAAGAGTTAACAATTTGGTGTACACCTATTGTTTTCTTTTACTTAGTTCTTCTTTTACTAAACAGATCTGATTTTTTATCCAATGGGCAGTATTGGTATGACACCTCTCGGTTATTCTCGAGTATTTTATTTTTTAATGCGACTCATGTTGTTTTAGGTTTCTTAGGTCTACTTTTTATTCAGGAAATGAGAGATTGGTGGACTGATTTCGAATGGAAAAAAAGCTTCTTTCTTCTCACGGTTCTCCTCCCGGCGATCTATTTAGTTTGGTTGTATACAAACTCTTACAGTGATAATTTTTTGTGGAACTTTACAAGAGTCACTCTCATTTTTCTGAGCCTACATCATGCCGCCATGCAAACTTATGGTCTATTGGTTGTTGGAAAAAGTAAAAAAGAGAAAAGGATTTTGCGTCACTTGTTTCTGTTCCTGGTTGTGCTCTTTGGTGCTTCTAGGTATGCGAGGCTGGTCCCAAGTATTTCCCTTTTTTGGGTGGACTGGACAACATTCTTTGCTTCCTCTTTAACAATGTTATTGATTTATCGAGTCTGTTGGCACAGGAAAAGCGATCGAATATTCCTAATAAGAATTGTACTCTTTCCTTTGGGGCAGATTTTTTCAGTTGCAGCCATTGGCATCTCTGCAATACATGGAGTTGAGTACCTGGTTTTGCTAAAACGACAGTTCGGTAACACTAGAAGTAAAAGTGTTGTTCTTGGTTTAAACGGAAAAAGCTTTTCATATTTTTCAATTTTCCTAATGTATCTCGGCTTAGCCCTGGTTAATGAGAGATCCGGGCTGTTTTCAGTCAGAAATATGGATCGTTTTGAAGAGATTGGAGCCTTGTTAATGACCTCCTGGATCGTAATGGACCTGGTGTCGCTTCCGCACTATTTTTTAGATGGAGTGATGTATCGCTTCTCAAATAAGAACAGCCGATCCAAGATATTACCGCTGCTTCGTTGACGGCTCTCGGGCTATCCGAAAGCCCACAGATTGTGATCGATATTCTTCTTCACCATAAAGTTTGTAAGACGACCGAGATCTTCTTTCGCAGTATAAGAAGCCGCCTCCCCTCCATATTTTTAGATTTTTCTTCTTTTCTTTTGACTGAGTGTATGAAGTGTCAATCCATTCCCAGACGTTGCCGTGCATATCATGTAGGCCCCAAGGGTTAGGCTTTTTCGTAGCAACTGGATGAGGCTGCTTGTTGCTGTTTAAGAAATGCCAGGAATAGGGATCTATTTGTTTTGGGTCGTTGCCAAAAGAGTAAAGCGACTTTGTTCCTGCTCTTGCTGCATACTCCCACTCATCGTCCTTCGGCAGACGGTAGTGCCAGCCCTTATTGGCAGATAGTCTATTTAGCTTTTCAAGAAATAAAGTGACCTCATGAAAAGAGACCTGTTCTACTGGGAGTTTGGGGCAAATCATATGTTGATTTACAGTCATGTGACTCTTGGGGCAATACTTGGGTAAATTAAAATAGGATGGATTGTATCCGACCAGATTGAACCAATCGAGTTGTGTGATTTCAGTCGCGGATAAGTCAAAACTATTCTGTATTGTAACCTTTTTCTGGTCCTCATCATGATCTCGGGAAGGTTCAGTTGCTGGAGTTCCTTTTATATAGGAGCCTTTTTCTATCTTGAGAAAGTGAATTTTAGGAAGCTGAGGAGCCAATTGTTTTAAAAATATGGAAAAGAAGTGGGAGTTGCTATTAATTTGAAACTGATCATTTGGTGATTGTTCCTCTAAAAGGTCTGAAACAAACTTGGAGATATCACCATTAAATTCTGCTACAAGGGAGCTAAAATTTAGTGTCTGACTTTCATTAAACCTCGATATTTTTGTATTAATATTTCGTAAGTAGGCAAAAGTGATATCTGATGGTTTAAAATAGGAGGCAAGTTCATTGAGTTTTCTTATTTTCGATTTATTTTCAAAGACTTGATCATTGAAGTCTTCAGAATTTGTTCCTTGTCGCATTCCAGGTCTGAGATCTCTTTTTTGCCTTTTAGGATCCTCTCCATAGCGATCATGATTTGCAATGAGAAGGCTGTAGGTTATAATTTGTTTTAACTCGTCTTCAGGGCAGTCATAACTATGTTCTCCATATTGTATAGTCCAATGACCTGTGCTTTTCTTATGTACATTAATATCGGTAAGACTTAAGTATTCGTAATACCAGATTGAAAAAACAAAACCTAATAGAACGACAAAAGAAGCTGGGAAAACATAGCGCATCGGGGCTCTAAAGCTGGGCTCCACGTACCAGAAAATTGTTTTTCCCAAGTGCAGATTTAATATCTTTTTGAACCTTCTTGTTTGTCATGCCAGAGCTCAAAAGTTTTGAAGGAAAATTCTTCGTGTACTGTGTTTTGAATTTTTCTAAAGCTTTTTTTGGAATCAGATTGTTTTTGGAATATTTAAGATAAAACAGAAAGCCATTCTCATAATCATTGGCCAAGTGATTCATTCTTTGCTCGTCTATTACAGTTTGTTTAAGGCTCGAGGACAAGAACTCTTTCATTAAGATGATGTGATTATTTATCTTTTCATTTTTCGAGCTCATCAAGTTTTTGAGCAGCTGTTTGATTTCGGGTGCCTCTATATTGACACTTTTCCCAGTCAACTTTTTAACATAGAGGCTTTGTATTTTAAACCATGGTTCATTGACTCCCGAATAGCATTGTTCAGCTTCTTTGAGTTTATTTAAGAGAGTCAAGTTTGAACAATAAGAATAGCGGAGCCATTTAGGACTATTTTCTGAGATTTTATTTTTAGAGAAGAAGTTTGGGGCCACAGAAGAAAATCCAAAGCGCACATGAACATGAGCGAGCTGTTCCTGAAGTTTTTTATCGGTAAGTGCACGTGAAAAAATGTGTGCAATTTTCTTCTGGTTTTTCAAAATTAGATCAAAGTTGTCAGTAACCAAAACATTCAAGAAGAGTTTAACCATATGTTCCGATAAAGGGCCATCGAAGTTATTGGTGCTGACATCAAAATTATTCATACATAGCGTGATGTTTTCGACACATTGACTAGAGGTCGTATCTAGAATGATCCGTTTGAAATCATCAGATTTGGATCGAGCTGCTAATTTAATCAGCCACTGACTTTTCTTAGGGGTGTAACCACCAGTTGAAAGATACTTTTTCGATGCCTGAGTGGCATCAATTCTCGAGTCGGGTCGACTTGCGAACTTAAGGCGAGATTCTAGAGCCTTCAATTGTACAGGCAGGGGTTTATTCGACAGCGTGCTATAAAACCCATCTTGACCATTAGAAAATAGGCTGACAATAGCAATCAATATATAATTCATAAATATCCTCAAAGCCTAGGTTGGCCTCTTAAAGTTTATTTTTCAAGTCTTCTCATCAAGTTCAAAATATTCGGAAAGAGAGATGCGGGCAGGGGAGTTTGGATTTCGCCTAAAATCCCTCAGACTTGGGTCGTCACTAAGTCCAAGTAGTACAACATCAGCAGGAGTCAGGTTCCATTTTTTGCAAATACGAATCTGTTGTTCTCGAAGTTTCTGATGACAGAAGTCAGATTCAAATTTTTTCGTTATTTCATCAGTTAGCACTAAATTTAGTAAGGAGTGATAGGAAACCTCATTTAAGGCCTCCTCTCCAGGAAGCAATTTTTTTGATATAGACCAGCCCATACGAAGATATTGGAGCCCAAAGGATTTACTAAAAGAAAGGAATACTCTCTCAACATTGTCGTGTAGGGGGATGGACTGCCTTTTGGTGGTGCCCAGGTAGGTGCAATCTAGAACGATTCCGCAAGGTAAGAGGCTGAGATCTTTCCATGATGCTAAAAAATTACCATTGATCGCGCTTGGGTTTGAAATATAAAGGACAGCCCCTCTAGGGATCTCATCGAAATGGTTTACTTGTTTTATTTGTCCAGTAAGCATAAGTGGCCATCCGTAATCCCCTGCTAGCATATAGATCTCGCGTTTCTCGTAAAGCAACCAGCTTTCAATGGCGTGCGAGACCCCTTGGGTGGGGAGGACAAATGGGAAATCTTTGCAGTCTAGAAAGGGTTCAATCCAATTCCGGAGTCTGTTGGAAACCTCACTGGATAGATTTCTGACAAACTTTCTCGATTGATGAGAGGGGTTGATTATGTCTGATAATTTGATCGACTCTGCCCAGCAAGCCACTTCAGGCAAAAGAGGGACTTGCAGTAGTTTTGTTGTTGGGGGGAATTGGTCAATCATTTCATTCTTCAGGTGTATAGCGGTCGGGAGGTTAGTTCACTTTCGCCGCGCTTCCAAGCTTGCGAAATTCTTACAAGCAAATCGCTTGGAGTTAAGCTGAACATCAGAATAATTCGGTCTTCTTTTCCACGATTTTCGGCGGCATGAGAGAATCCTGTGTTGAGAAACCAGGGACAGCCGTCAGCGGCCATGTGGACCGATTCAATTTCACGACCCCGTTTCGTGTAATTGATCACCTGATCATTGGTGAAAACAGGTACAATGATTCGCATGGCAAAAGAGGGATCATAGTCTATATGAAAGTCTACCATCTTGCCGGGTTTTAACTTAACTAGACGAACACGCATTGGTGATTCTTCAAACTGATTAACACAATTTTCAATGTAAGTTCCAGAGTAGGCATCGGTGGGTAAATCATAATTGCGCTCATCCATGCGTGGTTCATCCAGGCGGGGCTGCGTTTTCAAGCGATAGAGATCAGTTTTGGATTTAGGACTAGAAACTGGCATTGCCTTGAATGTTTGAAATCTTTTTTCAGCCATGTCAGGGTTAAAGCCTGTTAGGCTGACCTGCTCATAGTGGTCTTGAACTGTTTCTGCCAATTTAGGATGATTCTTGCAAAGCGCGTCATTGGTTTCATAAATATCAGAAAAACTCTCGGCAAGATTCCTCACATCTTTTTGCAGGCGACCAATTTCAAACTGAAAGCAACTCAGTTTAAAATAACTGGGTAAGTAATGCTTCCATGTTCTGTGCGAGTTCAATGAGATCGCTTTCGATGTGACCATCTCACCTCCAGAGTCGTAAGAATCATGACATAATACTTCTCATAATTGAGGAGAGTAAAGAGGGCGGCGCGTCGGCTAGAGGCTATAAAGTGCCAGTGTCGTTTGGGGTAAAAGCTGAATCGTACCAGAGCCGGGAATTTGCTTTTCTTGCATACAAGCACGGTATTGCCAGGTCTTTTCATCAACCGACTCCCACTGAGTGATCTTTATTTGAGAGATTGTAGGAACGGCCCATGGACTCGAGGCTATGGCTTTCCACAGAGCTTCTTTTGCTGAAAACAAAAGATTGGGGATTGGGGAGAGAGCCCTCTCTTCATCGTCTGAGATGCGAACAATTATCTGATCGCTTAAACGACTCTTGTCCTCGAGGTCGACCCCTAGGGGTTGAGAATTTAATGCATATGCAAAAACAGAACCCAGCGAACAGTGAGAGATACTTAGGCTTATATCTGCAAGTTTCGGTGGGGAAATGGACAAGTCCTGCAAAGACTCATTGGCCAGCCCCTGCTTCTGTAAGAATTTATAGATCTCTTTGCGGATGAGTAGGCGAAAGTTATCACAATTAGAATTGATGCTATTCGATAAATACAGTTCGGCATTTGTGTTGCTTGTAAGGGGTAGAGGGTGTTTTTTAAACAATTGCGGTCCTAGCAATTGAATTGGTTAGGCCATTGAACAGCTTGGCCATTGCTAATGTCCATCATTCGTTGCAGTGGAATGCGAGCCCTTTCAATCAGTGAGTCGTCTACATGAACTTCATTTTCAAAATTGTTGAGAACATTGTAGATTTTTTCAAGGTTATTCAGCTTCATATAAGGGCAGTCGTTGCATTGGCAGTGTCCTTCAAATGGGGCCTGGATAATCTTGGCCTCTGGGCGAGCCTTCTGTAATTGGTGGAAGATTCCAGTTTCAGTAGCGACGATAAAGGTGTTCGTGCTTTTGTTAGTGGCAATCTCATTCAAAATGCCAGAGGTTGAACCGATAAAGTCAGCGTGTGCAAGAACGGAGTCTTCACATTCGGGATGAGCCAAAACCAAAGCACCTTCGTTCTCTTCTTTCATTTGGAAGAGTTTTTTTGCAGAGAACAATACGTGAACTTCGCAGTGGCCCGGCCACTGCAGCATGGGGCGCCCAGTTTTTTTTTCAAGAAAACGGCCCAGGTTTTGGTCCGGACCAAACATGATCGGGCGATCTTGCGGGATACTATCCACAATTTTTTGTGCATTTGAAGAAGTGCAAATCACATCTGATACAGCCTTCACTTCAGCGCTGCTATTGATATAGGTGATTGCTAAATGATCGGGGTGCTTCTTGCGCCACGCCACAAAAGCGTCATAGGGTGTACCGCTAACAAGGCTGCAGCCAGCATTGGGGTCGGGGACAAAGACTCTTTTCGCAGGAGAAAGTATTTTCACGCTTTCGGCCATAAAAACGACGCCTGCGAGAAGGACGTTTTTGGCTTCGCTGGTTTGACCTTTCTGTGCAAGAAAGTAACTGTCGCCACAGAAGTCGGCGAGTTCTTGAATTTCGCCGTCTTGGTAGTAATGAGCGAGCATTAAAACATTTTTTTCATTTTTTAGTTTTCGAATATTTTCAGTTAAGTTCTTCTGGTCCACTTATACATTCCCACTTTTTAATGCGGAAATAATGGATTGGGAGAGAGTTTTCAACGACTCCATCACTCCAATGCCTTTTTCCGCCTGTGCTTCAAAGTCTGGAGAATTGTACTTGTTCAGTGCCGAACGCAGTTCCGCCACAGAAGCGATGTTGTCTAAGTCCCGTTTGTTATACTGAAAAACAAAAGGAATTTTATTGATGTCGTAACCTGATATTTCTAAGTTTTTTTCCATGTTCTTTAAAGAATTGATGTTTTCATCCATACGATCCATTTGTGAGTCGGCAACAAAAATCATCCCATCGAGATTTTTGAGGATGAGTCGGCGACTGGCATCGTAAATTACCTGACCAGGAACAGACCACAGGTGAAAGCGTACCTTCAAGCCTCGGATTTCACCCACATCTAGGGGCAAGAAATCGAAAAAGCGGGTGCGCTCAGGTGTGCCGACGTCAAATTCCAAAAGATCACTGGTGCTTGAATTTGCGGCAGCCGTGGCCTGGTAAACCCACTTCAAGTTGGTCGTTTTCCCGCCGAGAGATGGGCCGTAGTAAACGATTTTACAGTGAAGCTCTTTGGCTTCTTGATTGATGAGTGCCATTACACCTCAGTTCGATGGGACAAAGCCCGATGGAGTGTTCTGTCATCAATATAGTCGATATCACTGCCCATTGGAATACCCTGTGCTAAGCGTGTCACTTTCAAAGGGCGACCCTCCAATTCTTGGTTTAGATAGAGAACAGTGGTGTCACCTTCTAAATCCGAGTCCACGGCCAGAATGACTTCAGTCACAGCAGGGTCAGCCTGGTCCAGTCGTTGAATCAATTCACGGATCTTAAGTTTTTCAGGAGTAATCCCTTCTAATGGTGAGATCGCTCCATGCAGGACATGATAAAGACCAGTGTAAGCGCCCGAAGCTTCGATTTGCGCGAGGTCTTCTGGTTGTTCCACAACACACATGATGTCTTGACTGCGATGATGCCCGTTGCAAATGGTGCAAATCTTTTTAGGGTTGTCTGTGTAGTTGAAACACCGATCACATAGGACAATGCTCTCTTCCACTTGTTCTAAGGTCTCTCTGAGATCCTGCGAGAATGTGGGATTTTTCAATAAGTAGTGAGTGAGCCGTTGCGCTGATTTCGGCCCAATCCCGGGAAGTCTTGCAATTTCATGGACGAGTTTATCCAGCGTAGCGATCTTAAACATCAGGTTCCTAGAAAAGCCCAGGAATGTTCATGCCGCCAGTTAATTTGGACATTTCTTCATCTTGGTCTTTCTTAGCTGTCGCAAGGGCTTCGTTCATGGCCGAGATGACCATGTCTTGCAGTATCTCAGCATCTCCCTCTTTAAAGATATCGGGACTGATCGTGAGTGCGGCTACTGTGTTTTCACCTTTGATTGTTACTTCGACAGCGCCACCACCGGAGGTGGCTTTGTATTCCTTTTCTCCCAGCTCTTCTTGCAGCTTCTTCATTTTCGCCTGCATTTGGTTGGCTTGACGAATAAGGTTTTGCATACTGTTGCCGCGGCCTTTTCCCTTCATTGTGTGCTCCTATGGATTCTTTGGATTGAGTGAGTTGCGCACACTCACCTTTTTTATATTGTCTTGAAAAACAGATTCAGTGGCTTGGACCAACGGGTGAGCCTCGATGGAGTCAGCCTCTTCTTTATCTTTGAGCTGCTTGGCTTGGTCAGCCATGGCTTTAGGAGATAGGTTGGAGTGGATGTGGCTTCCATCCAGAATGACCACTTCGACATCTCTTTTGTCACTCCAGTAGCTGGCTAGAAAGCTCTTCGTTCTTTCTACGTTCTTGGGTTCTGCGAGTTTGTCGAACAGAAACGACATTTTTTCAGGGAGTCCAAGAGAAATTAATTTGTCATCTTGCTTGAATATAGAAGTGTGCTCGAGCAAGGCTCCCAAAAAGCCATTCGCTTGTTTGACGGCGTGGACAAACTCTTCCCAGGTTTTTCCGACACTTCGATCGGGATTGGGAACGGGCACCGGAACACCCGCTGAAGCTGAGTTTGCGGGCTTTTCTATCGGTTTCGTTAAGGGTATGGTCTTCGCTGGTGCAGATGTTGCCGTGGTTTTCGGAGCAGCATCGGCCAGACTGGTTTCGGGCTGGGGCTGCGGAGCTGCGGACTCAGAGGGTGGTTTTGATTTTGCTTGCGAGCGTGATGGCTTACTTGTTTGAACATTAGCCTTAGAGCGACTCTGGTCTTGTGCGGGCAGTTTTTTTGAAAGTCTGGGCAAGTTGAGAAGTTTGAATAAAAGCATTTCAAGCCCGAGGCTAGCATCGGCTGTGTAATTCAGGCGCTGGGCTCCAGAAAGTGTCACATCAAAAATAAGGTGGATTTGTTCTTCAGCCAATTTTTTGCTGACCTTTTCCAGTTCTCCTCTTTCGGCCTCTGAAATTTCCAAGTCATTCTCTTTCTGGCACCCCAGTTTGACCATAAGGGTGTTGCGAATCACCTCGAGGAAGTCCTCGCAAAAAATTAAAGGGTCGTAGCCGGAATTTTTGAAACGATCCACCGACTGATACATTAAGTTTACATCCTCTTCGGCAATGGCGTGCAAGCAAGCAAGTAATAAATTGCGATCAGTGAGGCCGAGAACTCCCATTACAGCATCAAGTGTGAGTTTGCCGTTACTGAAAGAAATCAATTGGTCCAAAAGTGTCATGCCATCGCGAATCGAGCCATTGGCTTGTTTTGCAATCATTAAAATGGCGCTGTCTTCAAACTCAATATTTGTTTTCTCGCAAATGTTTTGCAGATGGGCTTTGATGTCACTGAGGGTGTGATTGCGAAAATCAAAACGTTGGCAGCGAGATAAAATCGTCGCTGGGATTTTCTGCACTTCCGTGGTCGCAAAAATAAATACCACATGCTCGGGGGGCTCCTCTAAAGTTTTCAGCAAGGCATTGAAAGCGCTTGTTGAAAGCATGTGGACCTCGTCGATGATATAGACTTTATATTTTCCAGAGCTGGGCATGTAGCCTACGGTGTCCCGTAACTCGCGAATATGATCGACGCCATTGTTACTGGCTCCATCAATTTCGATTACATCCAAGTGTGAGCCATCGGCAATGTCTTGGCAGGACTGACAGTGGCCACAAGGGTTTTCATCTTTACGGTCTGTACAAAGTAGCGTTTTAGCAATAATTCGAGCGGTGGTGGTTTTTCCAGTTCCGCGAGGACCAGTCAAAAGCAAAGCGTGGGGAAAGCGGTCGCTGGACATGGCATTCATCAACGTTTGCGTGACGTGCTTTTGGCCGACGAACTCGGTGAAAGATTGCGGTCTGAATTTTCGAGCGATCACTTGATAGGCCACGGTTCCCATACCCCCGAAAACTGGGATTAAAAAGCGGCCGAGCGACCCGTAGCACATAGGATACCTGCTACCGTTGCTTCCTTCCGGACCTGGCGGGTTTCACAAGACCGCTATTGTACGGGACTCGACCTACAGCAAAGTAACGTAGAGAGTCGTAGAGCGCAAACAAAAGCGCCTATGTTGCCCCCCGTCTCGTATGGAAGCCGCTTTTGGGGTTAGTTTAAAGGTGATGGAGATCATTGAATTCGCAGGGCATCAAGTTGAGGTCAAAAGACGCGCCTTTCGCAAGAGGTTGGGAGTCTCGGTCCACCCAAATGGAAGAATCCAGGTGTCCTCTAACAAAAGCCTCGCACAGAAACAAATTATCAAGTTTCTGGAATCCAATCGCACCTGGATTGAGAAATCCTTAAAAGAGGCGGAGGCAATTCAAGAAAAATACCCTCCCAAGCTTTTTAGCAGCGGCGAGACCTACCCCTATCTGGGTGGGGATTATCAGCTGCAGATTCAAGCCAGCAAACAAACCAACCTCAGATTCACTGGTGGCGCAATATTATTTGAATCTCCGGTTCCAGAACCACAGTGGACCACTGAACTAAGGCAAGCCTATTTTCAGGCTTTTAAGAAATCTTACCGCCAAGTGGCGGAGCAAATCATGTCGCAAAGAATTGAGTTCTACGCCCACCAAATGCAACTGATGCCCAAGGCAGTAAAATTTCGCGGCCAAAAGACGATTTGGGGAAGTTGTTCGCCGGAAAACAATATTAGTCTCAATTACAAACTGATCGTGGCTCCGATTCAGGTTGTGGACTATGTTTTAATTCATGAACTGGCCCACATTCGTCATAAGGATCATTCCAAGAGATTTTGGGCTCTGGTTGAACAGCACACCCCCTACCGTCGTTATTCCAGGGATTGGCTGCGCGAGCATCATTTCAAGGCTGAGTTTTTAAATTAGTCACAATTTTCAGCAATTTACGCTCTGTCACACATCGAAAAAGTTGAATTTTCCATACAACTTTGAAAGCCTAATGGAGCCATCATGGAGGGTGAGAATGGAAAGTCCGGAGCTAAGTCAGTTTGTCGACTATCGAAAATATTTAAAGGCTTTTTACGAGTTCAAGCAGGAGGAATCGAAAGGTCGGCTGCGTCCGTACTCTTATTCTGATTTTTCAGCTGCGGCCGATATCAAATCGCCCAATTATTTAAAGCTCATTATCGAGGGCAAGCGCAACCTCTCTAAGGATATGGGAAAGCGTTTTTCTCGAGCGCTTCGCCACTCTAGGGCGCATGCCAAAGAGTTTTCTTTGTTGGTGGATTACTGCCAAGAAAAAGACCCTTTACAAAGAACCCACAAACTTAAAGACCTCTCGGAATACCGAGCGAAAAAGGCCTTGCGAGCCGGTGAGATTAACTCTGAAACTTGGGACCAAGTTTCAAATTGGTTGGTTTGGGTACTGTATGCTATGGCCGACCAAAAAGATGTGATTTTTACGCCCTCTGAGCTACGAAAGCTCATGCGGGGACAAGTGAATGAAGCTCAGATTACCCACGCTCTGAATAAACTTTTAAAAGCAAAAGATATCGAGATCGATCCAGTGACCCATCAAGCGAAGCGAACCGGTCCGTCGATGTCGGGATTGGAAGATGTGCCCCCTGAATTGGTTCGGAAAATCCAATCAGAGTTGATTTACTTGGGACTCGAAAGTTTGCATAAAAACTCCACCCACGAACGTGAAGTCAGTGGATTCACCCTTGCGATGACCGAAAAAGAATTCGAGTGGGTGCGGTTTGAGTTGCGAAAACTGCGTAAGCAGATTCAAAAAGAAATCTCTATGAAGCGTGAGCAAACTCCGGGAGAGCGGGTTTATCAGGTGAATATGCAATTGTTTCCACTTACAGATACCCTCCAGACGGAAGAGTCGGGCAAAACTGAATCACAGCCCTCGGCGAGTCTGTAAATATTTGAATGTATTGAATTTTTGGAGGACCCGGGACAGGCAAAAAAATCCGCTGAAATCCTAGTTCCTTATGAAGTTAAATTTTTGGGGGGGGAGATAAATTTAAATTCGGACGCTAGGACTTCAGGGATCAGCAAACGTACAACATCTATTAACGTACAACACCCTACTATAAAGCAAGGGGTGTGCCAGCTCTCTACCCGCTATATTTGCGATTACAAGGTCCGAATTGTAATTTTGACAATTTTTGGTTTCACCCTGGAACCAAACTAGGCACTTCAAGATTTCCACTGAAAATACAATCGAAGAAGCTAGAGCGGATGTTCTAGGCCGCCGCCTCCAGTGCTTAGGGGGCAGCTGATATTGTGACTCACATAACTGGTAATGGAGCTGAGTTGTTTTGATCTGATGCACATCCGCTTTGTCTCA
>CBDUOS010000003.1:0-54319 GCA_965368905.1 uncultured Bdellovibrionales bacterium
GAACAAAGGAAACCACGGCACTGACGTTCCTCCTAGTGGTGGAGCTGGTGCTGAAAGTGCTATCGACAAGCAGGTGAAACAAGCCTTGGCCGATCGTGAGCGCGCTGCTGGCGCCGCTGGTCTCGATCGCAATGCTTTACAAGATGCTTTGAACCGCAACCTTGGTCAAACCGGTGGTAACAATCAAGACATGCTGATGCGTGCTTCTTACTTTCCCGGCCACTCCGAAGTTTACATTTGGATGCACCAGCGTTCTGATCTTCTTGATGAACAGGGAAAATAAACTCCCAACCTCTTTTCCATATTTATAGACAAATTCACCCTAGGTTCTTTCTGAGCCTAGGTGTTGGTCTAGAAGTGCCTAAAAATGAGAATTTTCTCTAAAGTCCCATAGTGAAACACCGATGAGCCAGTTGATAGGAAAATGCCCTATGGAGTTATTGAACTCCTGCATCAACGGAAATGATGTACTAATACTTTCAAGGAGGAAGTCATGGGCCTACGAATTAATACAAACACGGCGTCTCTAAACGCACAAAGAAATTTGTACGGAACAAAGATCGCCTTAGATAAGAGCTTAGAGAAGTTGAGTTCTGGGTATCGCATCAATAGAGCAGGTGACGATGCTGCAGGATTGGCAATCTCTGAAAACTTGCGCGGACAAATTCGCGGACTAAAAGTGGCATGGAGAAACGCCCAAGATGGTGTCTCAATGTTGCAAGTCGCGGAAGGTGGAATGCAAGAAATCTCAAACATTCTCATTCGATTGAGAGAATTGGGAGTGCAATCTGCATCCGACACCATCGGGCCCGTCGAAAGACAACTTATTGATGTCGAATATCAACAACTGGTCGACGAAATCGATCGGATCGCTGATAGCACCGAGTTCAACGGAACACCACTGTTAAGTGGAACAGGTGCCATCCTTGATTTCCAAGTGGGAACAAGAAATGATCCTAATATTGACCGATTGAGTTTTGATGCTTCAAAAGCAGATGCGAACTCAGCCGCATTGGGTGTGAACTTAACATCCGTGTCTGACAAAGCATCGGCGCAAAACTCGCTGGCCGCAATTGATGAAGCGATTGTCGCAACATCAGCTATGCGTGCCGACTTTGGAGCTATGCAAAACCGATTGATGTCAACCATCAACAACTTAGCAATTTCATTGGAGAACATGGCAGCCGCAAACAGTCGAATTCGCGATGTGGATGTTGCTGAAGAGACAGCCAATATGACGAAGCAGAACATCTTGCTTCAGGCTGGAACTTCGGTCCTTGCACAAGCGAACCAGACAGCGAAAGCTTCACTCCAACTCTTGAACAGCACCTTCTCTTAATCGAGAAGGTTACGGTCTCTTAGGTCGTTGAAGGTGACTTAACATCGCCTTCCAACCCCTGCGCGAGGCCGCTATTGATCTCATAGACCTGTGTTTCTCCTTGAGCACGGGTCACCTGCTCGTTCGGGGGCCATTGATTCCTTTGGTCCCTGATTTTAACGACGAGCCCACCACCTGGATTCTCCCATTAAAAAACAAAATAAAAACTAGACTCGATCAAATTGATTCACTTTCCGATTAAAACTTCGACAGAATAAAAAGCTTTTGTTTTGAGAGGAATTTAAGATGTCATTAAGAATTGCGACCAACTTACCTTCGATCAACGGTCAACGTCAGTTGTTCAATACCAACCAATCGATGATGAAAGCCCTGGAGAAACTCAGTTCAGGCTACCGAATCAATCGAGCGGCCGACGATGCTGCCGGACTCGCAATCTCTGAAAACTTGAGAGCCCAAATTCGTGGACTCAAACAAGCCAATCGCAATGCTCAAGATGGCGTTTCAATGGTTCAGGTCGCTGAAGGTGGTCTTTCTGAGATCAGCAATATGCTTATTCGTATGCGAGAGCTAGCGATCCAAGCCGCCTCGGACACTGTCGGTGATCGAGAACGAACCTTTACCGATGCTGAATTTCAACAGTTAAAAGATGAAATCCAACGAGTGTCTGAAGTCACAGAGTACAATGGCACGCCCCTACTGAGTGGTATCGGTGGACTATTAGAATTTCAAATTGGCGTGCACAACGACCCTTTCAATGATCGAATCTCCTTTGATGCAGCGGCAGCCAATGCCAGCACAGGTTCGCTTGGCATGATTGCAGAAACTGTCTCTTCCAAGCAAGGGGCTCAAGCGACCCTGGGCGTGATTGATGATGCCATGTTAAAAGTGAACGCCATGCGGGCCAATTTCGGAGCTCTCCAAAACCGTCTGGTCTCGACCATGAACAACTTAAATGTGGCTCACGAGAACTTATCAGCCGCCAACAGTCGAATCCGCGACACAGACATGGCAGAACAAACAGCGGAGTTAGCGAAACAAAATATTCTAATGCAATCGGGTGTTTCTGTTTTAGGACAAGCCAACCAAATTAAAAATTTGGCACTGAAGCTTTTGGGCTAATTATTTTAAACCGTCATCACACATTTCAATTGTTTTAGTCTCATCCATCCCATAACGATCACGGGTCGCGGCAGAAGCTGAAATCCATCCCGCTACACCGGCCACAAATGTTGAGTCGGTCGTGCTACCAGGGGCCAAGTTGATAGTTCCGCAAACAGCTGGAAATACCCCAGCAATGCCAAGAACACCAGGGCCACCCGTTGGCATTTCTTTCCAAGTTTTGAAGTTTGGGCAATTGCCTCCGCAGTCGCAATCGGCAAGTGTTCGCCAACAGGCGGAGTCGGTATTATAGGCTGTCTCCCCAGGAATAGCATTGGGGTTGTCATCCGCTCTGAATCGGTAATTCAATTCACCAGTGGGAGCAAAACCTGTCCCCACCATATTCCCAGGAAACTGTCCAAACTCGGTGCGTGCCGATATTGCCGCTGCGTAGTATCCATTTAAAAGAGCAAACCCTTGCTTTTGGCGCGCTCTTGCTCGAAACGATTTATAAGAAGGGAAAGCTATAAGGGAAATCACGGCGATTATCGCCACCGTTATCATCAATTCAACAAGTGAGAATCCTTTTGCATTTTTCACTGCCATTATAACTCCTACTTTTAGAAATTATTTTAGCATAAAAAAAGACCGAAGTTTGAGTGATAACTTCGGCCCACAGCATACGGGAGATTTATTTGGTGCCCCAAGGTCGAGGCACCACTCACTTTTATGTTTTATTGCGAGACTACGGACCCTCCGCCAGCCTCTACGATCTCACGTGGGTCGTACTGGAACCACATGTCAAAGGCTGTTCCAAGCTTGGGTTTTCCATCGTCAGACTGAAATCCTACAATTGATTTATAGGCAATATCGTTTCCGTACTTATCAGTCTCAAAGAACTTCTCATTGGGAATCAAGTGGATATAAGTGATTCCAAAGCTCGACAAAGGTGCAAGTTCGGTACGCATCTCTTCAGCGGTATCAACATTTCCATCACCATTTAGGTCATGCCACAAGCGAAGCTGAGAGAACACAGCATCGTTTGAGTCGATATAGCCATCTGAAATCGTGTTATTTGCATCACCGGCATTGCCAAGATCGTACTTCTGTAAGGCATGGAACCCATCCTTAGCAAAAGGCTGACTGTTACTGGGACCGAATGTATTGTCGCCAAACAATTGGTCAATACCAAGAACTTGTCCGTTGGCATTCGGAAGAGCCAAGAATCTGTAACGTCTTTGTTCGCTACGAGTCCAACTCATCTTTTGGAACTGAAAGTTCTTACCACTGTCATTGATATGAAGGAAGTCACCATCATCCAAGACTGTTTGTGGTTGCTGACCAAGAAGGTTGAATCCTTCAAAGTTAGCACGCTGTTGAAGATCATCTGTGTCAACGCCAGCAACAGGCTCAGGGTTTGTTAGGTTAAGGTCTCCACTTTGAAAGTAGCTGTCATCAGAATTCAAAAGTTCTTCTTCTGAAGCATATTGGATACCTTCTGAGTCGATCATAAGTGGATCACCGCCGCCGTCGCCGCCGCCGTCGCCACCACCGTCGCCACCACCGTCGCCACCACGGTCATCCTCGTCATCATTATTAGTCTGACAACGTGCCATCCAAGGACGTGTTTGACAGTTGATTACTGGATCTGGGGTATCAACAACTGGAGGACGAGGAGGCTCAACCACTGGGGGTTCAACCACAACCACACAACGAGAGTTGTCTCCGCTAAGAACGTCACAACGTTCACAGCTACGAGAAGGGCGATCGACATTGTCTCCAAAGAATATATATTGATTGTCTTGGTCACAGCGCTGAACTTCACAAATAGGAACTTCTACGCCCTCGACCATTCGCGTACCTTGGGCCAAACAAGGACGACAACGAGTGTATGTTCCATTTCTCCGTAAAACTTGAAAACGCCCGTCCGGACAAAATTGAAATGGTGGAAGAGGTGTTGGTGTATCAACAACAACCACCGGCTCATCGGGTTCATCTACATCGTCAGTCGAAACAATTCCTTGATCAGTTTGATCAGGACCTTGAAACGAGGTTGACGGCTCGTCAAATACTGGATTCTTAGATAAATGGGCATCTTGCTCTGAACCTGAAAAAGATTGGAACTGGTTACAGTTCGTAATTCCAACTAGGATCAAAACTAAGACCGCAGATCTAATCACTCCGTTAAATGTGCTCTTAGTTAAGTTCATTAAAAACCTCCTGCTTCTACATGTACTAAGAGCAACAGTGATACCAACGATGCCAAAACCACTGAAAACAAATTAAACAATGAAGTGAGTTTTCACCTGTAAAAAAGTTCGACGATTCACGTTTCATATTGAAACAACTGGGGTTCTCTTGTGTATATTCTATACACATGCATAAGACAAAAAACGGCTCTGGCGCAGCTTTCCCGTGGAGTTTTATTTTAAAAAATGAGATAATTTAAAGACTTACTCGGATTTTTTTAGGGGGAAATTTGCTGAAATGGAAATCGGTGGTGTTGATTTTTTCGATCCCCTGCCTTCTTCTTATATTTCAAAACTGTGGACGAGGCTTCGAATCCAATAGTGGTGCTGTCAGTCTGTCTTTTTGCAAACTTCAGCCAAATCAACCATCTCCATTCGTTTCAAGTAAAGTTAGAATTAAGAAAACGTTTTTTTCGGCTCAGCAAAAGCTTTCAGCAGCCACCACTAAACTCTCTATTATTGTCGATGTGGCTTGTCACAACTCCCTAGATACCGACCATCAGTTTCTTGGACAAAAGATCGAGCTCAGTAAGACTCAAAAGAAAATGCGAAAAGCCGCAGCCACTCTTAATCTGACTACAGACTCTACTGCCGAAAACCTCGAAGAGGCCTTAGACGAGAATCCTTGCATGCTTGGAATCGCAGAAAACATGGATGTCAAAAGAAGTCAGACATTTCAAGCCAGCGCCGTCAATGATCCCCAGTCGGGCCAGCAAAACCATATCTCATTTGTTGGACACGATGAAAGCCAGTCCCTACAAGCGACCATCACCGAAAAAGTCGTGGTCGCCTTTGTCGATAGTGGTGTCGACTATAATCACCCTGACCTTAGTCCTCGGATGTGGGATGATGGCAATGGCAATCACGGTTACAACTACATTGCTCTCAACAATGATCCAATGGATGATGATGGCCATGGAACCCATGTTGCTGGGATCGTCGCAGCCGTCGAAAACAATTCTTATGGTGTCGCCGGACTAACCGGTGATTACGTCGAGATTATGGCGGTTAAAGTTTTAGACAGCAACGGAGCTGGCTCTTCGCAAAATGTTTACAACGGTATTCAGTACGCGATTCGCAATGGAGCCGATATTATCAACCTCAGCGTCGAGGCCCAAGGTCAAAACTCGTTAATGGAAGACGCCATCACTGATGCCATTAATGCGGGCATTGTTGTTACAGCTGCAACCGGCAATCAGAACCAAGAGATCACCACTAATAATTTATACGCACCAGCCTATATTGGTCCTAGCCTAGGGGGAGTTATTTCAGTGGCTTCGGTGGATGTGGTGAACAGAAGTCTTTCCAATTTTTCAAACTTCAGCACGACTTTTGCTGAGATATCCGCCCCCGGCGCAGAAAACTCGGCCAATACCAATGGTGGAATTCTATCGACGACACTGGGTGGTGGGTGGACCCGAATCCGGGGAACATCCCAGGCCACTCCAATGATCACGGCTGCAGCGGCACTTTTAATCGGATACCTGAAGACCAATGAGGTCGACTATACTCCCACAGGTATTGAAAACTTTATCCGTACCGATGGCAGCGGTTCCAATCAGCTTTTGCTTCCCTATGTCAACGGAGGCAAAATGGTACACATTGGATTTTTAGCGACCAACCTGGAAGAGTATTTCTCAAACCCCAACAATCTATCAGGCGAAACTTTTGGTGGAAATGAAACAACTGGTAATGCCTGCGTCCTCAATGCGCCTTAATATTGTCCACTGACTTGAAATATTCAGTGAAATCACCGATCATAAGTATTGGTGATTTATGTCGATAAAAACTCGTAAGTGGATTTTAATTGTTGATCAAGATGAAAAGCACAGAAAGTCGCTCATCGATACTCTCAACACTCATTTTGGAAAAGACATTAAGGTTGTTGAGGCTGAAGATGGCCTGGCCGCTATTTCTAAAATTAAGAATCAGACTTTCCACTTGATTATTACAGAGTGGAATCTACAGAAACGATCCTGTGAAGAGCTGATTGAATCCACACGAGCCAATCCCTTCAACCAGACCACTCCAATGGTCATACTTTCAGATGAAAAAATTCCAAATCTCGAAAAAAACTTTGAATTTGTAAATCTCATTCTCAAACCCATCGAAGCTTTTGAGTTTGCAAAAGTGATCCGCAACCTTTTTAGCCTCGGTTCAACAGAGAAAATGATCTCGGCTAGTATTTTCTCAAGTCTTCTAGACTCCTCGCTAGCCTTTCTCAAAGAATCCCTCAAAAGAGATGACTTTAAGTTGGCCGAAATGAAGTTGAAAAACCGTGGAGAAACTGTTGAGGGCGATTACGCAGCGATTATAAATGTTTACATCGGTAAAGTTTCGAATACCTTTTCCGTTCTTTGTAGTGAATCCACTCTGAACGCGGTCCGTGATGGGTCTGAAAAAATCTCAGGATCGTCTCTTGAAGTCATATGTAAATCTTTAGGCTATGTTATTCTCAAGCACGTTCTAACCGACTGTGGAATCATCAATCACAATGAAGTTCATACCAAAGACATCACCCAGGATGCCAGTGTTCTCACATCAAAAAAGGGTATCATAGTTCCTATAACTGCTGATGGTATCCAATACACGATATTCGCCACCACCAAAGGTGGCGATTAAGGCCTACTTCGCTTTCAAGAAAAATCGAATAAACAAAAGAGTCGCCAACCCGTAGAGTGACAAACTAAAAACGGGCAAACCATAGATTTCCTGAGCACTTTCAAGATCAATCGTCATGGCTCCTGCAATGACTAAGGACGATATGACGATCCCAACAAAAATAAGTCGCCCGGTTTGATAAACCGTCTGCTGAATCTCTTTAACATTTTTGATTTCAACGGTTTTTGAATAGTCTGGCTGATTAATCTTCCTTAAATGGGTCTTAAGCTCCTTTGGAACGCTTTCAATAAGAGAACTCCACTCTTTTAATTGAAAAGAAACATCGGAGAACAGCTCTGTGGTCGTCACTTTGCTTTTCAAAAGATCTTTTGCATACTCCTTGATAAAAGGTAGCATATCAAAGTCCTCTTGAACCATCCGAGCCAAGCCCTCGATCGTAACCATAGACTTGAAAAACATCATCAGTTCAGAGGGCAAAACAACATGATGTTTGGCAGCCACTTTCGAGGATTCTAGAAGCAACTTACCCATATTCACTTCTTTTAATGTTAAACCAAAGAAAGGAGAAAGAATGGACCGTAAATCTTGTGCCAAAGCTTGGCGATCGGTCTGGTTGTTGAAAGGTGCCATTTCAATATATTCATAAGCCAAGCGATCGTAATCTTCCGTTAACAATGCCATAAACATGGCTGCGATTGCGCTCTGGGTTTTTCGCGATAGGCGTCCCACCATGCCAAAATCAATAAACCCCAATCGATTGTCAGAGAGAACAAAGATGTTTCCTGCATGCAGATCACCATGAAACAATCCGTCTCTGAATACCATAGAGAAGTAGGCTTTTAGACCCACTTGCATCAAGGCCCCACGATTCAAGCCATCCTGTTCAAAAGCTTCAGGATGGCTCATAGGTTTGCCTATGAGTTCTTCCATCACCAAAATTTTTGGCCCTGAGAACTCAAGAAACACATTCGGAACCTTCACCTGAGGTGTGTCTGCAAAGTTTTCTTGAAACCTTTTAATGTTATTGGCCTCAACAACAAAATTGGTTTCTAAAGATATGGAGCGAGTGAACTCGTTCACCATCCCCACTGGGTTGAAAATTCGAGACTCCGGCAGGTACTGTTCACAAAGGTCTGCGAGGAGTTGTAGAATTCGTGTATCATCTTCAATGGTTTCAGCAATCCCAGGCTTTTGAATCTTCACAACGACAGGAGTGTCATCATTAAGAACAGCTCGGTGCACTTGTGCAATACTGGCCGAGCCGATGCACTCCTCACTGAACTCCTTGAATATCTTTTTATAACCAGCCGGATACTGTTGATTTAGAATCTTTTCAATTTCCACAAAAGGGATCGGAGGAATCTGATCCTGCAATTTACGAAACTCATTCACATAATCTGGCGGAATAACATCCGGTCGCGACGCCAACAACTGCCCCAACTTGATAAATGTCGGACCTAACTCTTCAAAGGAAATACGAACTCTTTGCGCCGTTGAGAGGTGACTGGTTTCAGTGGATTGTGTCCAAGAATTTATAAACGAGTTAAGCTTTATTTTTTGGGCGACGTCTTGAAACCCGTTTCTTGCGAACACGCTGACTATCTTTCTTAGCCTTCCCGCGTTTTTTATCGTCTCGCCGATTTGTTTTGGAGTTTGTAACCAGCTCATCGCTGCCTTCCTTCGTCAAAAGAAAATCAATTTTTCCATCTTCAGTATCAACAGCCGAAACCAAAACTCGGACCGCATCACCTAAATGGAACTTCTTTCCCGTTTTCTTGCCGAAGAGAATCATATGCTCCTCGTCAAATTCGAAGTAATCATCTCCCAAATTATCGACTTTGACTAGACCGTCTATGTCGAATTGGCGAAGTAGAACAAAGATTCCAAATTTAGTTACGCTACTGATGATTCCAGGAAAGATCTCCCCCACTTTGTCCCCTAAAAAACGAGCTTTTTTAATGGAGATCACTTGTCTTTCAGCTTTCACCGCTCGCTGTTCTGCGGCACTCAAAACAGAGCCAAAAGTGGTGAGGTCTTCTTCGTTATAGAGAAAACCCGTGGGCGAATTAGTGAATAGTTTTTTTAAAATTCTGTGAATAACTAAATCGGGATATCGACGGATCGGAGAGGTGAAATGAGAGTAGTCAGCAAATCCCAAACCAAAATGTCCAATGTTGTCTGGCGAGTAACAAGCCTGGTTCATCGAGCGAAGGGTCAAAATGCTCAGAACCACACCCTCGGGCTTGTTCTTAAACTCTTGCAATGATTTCGTCAGCTTTTTCTGTAAGTGTCCACCGCGCAGCTTCTTGGAACTTCCAAAGCTTTGCAAGTAATGCTGAATCCTATCAATATCCTCACCATCAGGTACTGGGTGAACTCGGTAAAGGGCTGGCTGCTCTTTCTTTTGAATCATACGCGCCACTGCCACATTGGCTAACAGCATCATCTCTTCGATCAATTTATGGGCGAAAACACGCTCACTTTTTATAACGTCAACAGTATGCCCAAGGTCGTCAACCACTACTTCGGTTTCTGGCACTTCTAAATCCAAAGAGCCTTCACGAAAACGTTTGGCCATTAATATTTTTGCTAAATCAGCGGCTCGTAAGATATTTTCCTGAACAGCCGGCTTTTTATGAGTCTCTTGGCCGTCAATAATCTCTTGGGCCTCACCATAGGTGACACGCGCATGAGAGTGAATCACTGCTTCATAGACTTGAGAGTCTTTGATTTCTCCATCAAAGCCAAGCCCCATTTCGCACACAAAGGCCAAACGATCCACCTCTGGCTTTAAAGAGCAAATGCCATTGGAAATCTCTTCTGGCAACATGGGTACCACAAAGTTTGGCAAGTAAACCGAAGTCCCTCTTTCGAAAGCCGTATCATCCAAAGCACTGCCTGGTTTTACATAGTGACTGACATCTGCAATTGCAACCCAAAGACGAAAGCCACTTTCTGTGGACTCCACGTAAATCGCATCATCGAAGTCTTTCGCGGTGACTCCATCGATGGTAATCAAGGCTTTCTGTCGCAGATCTTTACGACCTTCGCAGTCCTTCTCGGAAACTTCTTGTGGGATCATGCTCACTTCGTTGCGAACATTCCCCGGAAAATCCATCGGCACATGGTGAAGGTGCAAAACTCGTTTGAGGTCATTGTTTGGATCTTCTTCGTCACCAATAATTTCCACCACTCGACCAGTAAAAAAATTCTTCTTGTCTGGGTAATCGACGATCTCTACGGCAACGAGATCACCATCAATAGCCCCGCGAGAACTTTTGTATGGAATTTTTAAAATGGCACCCCATTTTTGAAAACCATCCATCAATTCAAGGTCACCTTTGGGGCCCTTGCATACTTTGCCAACCACACGTGATATGCCTCGTTCTAAAACCTTAACGTCTGTTCCATAATATCGATCTCCACCTTTTTCTTGTCGAGCTTCTGCGCGAACTCGATCATTGGTCATCACACCATTCATTTCTTTTCGAGAGAGAAAAAGGTCGGGATAGTCGGATTGATCTGGAATTAAGAAGCCAAAGCCATCTGGGTGGCGCTTTACAAGGCCAGTGACATGTTCTATTTTCATAAGAATTGAGACTAGCACATTCATACAAGGGATGCTAGGAAGTTCACCAATGAACAAAGTGTACTCCCTTCGCCCCCTTGGCTTTATTCAAACCCCATTCCAACAAAAATTTGGGACTCCAAGGCAAAATGGATTGGTCACTCGTTCTAGAGGATTCCTCACTTTGGACCCGGAGCTTTGCCCACCGGGTTGTCTCGATGATTTAGAGGGCTTCAGTCACATCTGGCTTATTTTTGGATTTCATAAAAATCGCCCTGCCAATACCAATGGAAAGGTTCATCCGCCTCGCCTCAACGGCAACAAGGTTGGTCTGTTTGCCAGCCGCACCCCACACCGCCCCAATCCTGTTGGCATGAGCTTGGTGAAACTAGAGAACGTCGACACCGAGAGGCTCGAATTGCAGGTGAGCGGTTTGGATTTGGTCGATGGCACCCCGGTTTTTGACATCAAACCCTATATCCAGGCCTATGATGCCGTTGGCGATAATAAAGAAGGGTGGGTGCACGAAACCGACGACCCCCAACTTCAGGTCTTTTGGGAGTCTTCGCAACAGGGCCTTACGGAAGAGCAAATCCAATTGATTGAAGAGGTCTTACAAAGAGATCTTCGAAATCGAGATGATAAAGACAAAGACCTTCCCGGACCTTTCAAAACATTGATACAAAATTTTGATCTGTGGTTCTACTATCGCGAAAAGCAGGTTGTTGTTCAAGACATTCGGTTCAAGCGTTGAGCCAGAATCAAATCGGCCATCACATTCCAAGTCATGGCCTCTACAATCGGAAGCGCTCGCAACGCCACACATGGATCATGGCGTCCTCGCTTTGCGATATCCAAAATGCTCGAGGTTGGTTTAAAAGCCAAACGGAAACTCAGATTTTCTCCGGTGGTGATTCCACCACGAACACCGCCGTATTTTCTTGATTGGTGTTCTTGGTGAACCTCAGTTCCCACTTTACCCGCCAGTGAAAATCCATCACCTAACTCAACACCACAGCAAGCATTGATACCCATGAAGGCATGAGACAACTCACTTTTCGTTTTCTGGAAAACCGGTTCACCCACGAAAGCCGGTGGATTGGCGACGTGCAATCCAACAATAGCACCATAACTCTCCCCTTCCGCTTTGGCCTTCTCAAGTTTTTTTAACAAGAGGGGATCATTGGGGTTGGAAAAAGTTTCACCCCCGACTTCGATCAAGGTGGCATTCACTTCCATATTATTTTGAGTTTCACGACAAAACATCTCGGCTACCGAGCCTGCAATCACCCAGTTCAAAGTTTCTCTTGCCGAAGCACGGCCGCCACCACGGTGGTCTCGATGGCCAAATTTTTTCTCCCAAACATCGTCGGCATGACCAACACGAGGAGAGTTTTTAATCGCATTATAGTCAGTGCTCTTCTGACCAATGTTCTTTACAACAATGGCAATCGGTGTACCAAGAGTTTGACCCGCAAAAACACCACTTAAAATTTCTGGTTCATCTGATTCCACTCGACCCGTGGTCCCAGCTTGTCCGGGTCGCCGAGTCGCCAACCGTTGCATAAGAATATCTTTATTGAATTCAAGACCAGCGGGACAACCATCAATAACCACTCCCATGGCTGGGCCATGGCTTTCACCAAAAGTAGTCCAACGAAAAAGACGACCAAAACTATTCGACCCGGCACTCATTCCAAAACTCCTGCTGCTTTAAGGCTTGGGCTTCGAACATAACCACGCCAGAGCGATACTGGCAACCATAGTTCCATGCGCACTCAATGCCTGGAGAGTCTGAGCTGTAGTTGAGGTCAAAAACAGACTGGATCGGCCAATTTTTGGGGGGAAACACCCCTTTTTCTTTGAATGCTTGGGGCCCCACTGCCCAAATCAAGTGGGTGGGTGAATCGATAGGTTCGCCCGCTTTTAACTCTCCGGTTCGTGAGGAATAGAAAGAGGCTCTAGGTAGAATTTTGACAATGGAAGAGAGTGTTCCACCTCCACCCCAAACTGCCACTTTGTCATTTTCAAAGCCCTGAATCAAAGCTTGAACCCCAAAGACATCGGTATTGGTCCCCACCCATTGTTGTTGCGTAAAACACAAGGTGTTCAATGCGTGCGATTTTTGCACCCAATCAGCCGCCCGATTTTTCAATGGAGCTGTCACTGCCACCCAACGCAACCCCAACTCCTGCAAAAATGGCAAGGCCACGTTCCATTCGGACTCTGCCAAATCAATTGCGAAAACAGGAGCTTGCTTCTTGAAAAAATATTCTTGTTGAAACGTGGGTGTCCAACTGTGGGAAACCGGATGCCCAAGAACTGCTGCAAAATACGTGGCCTCTCTTGGGGCATTGAGAATTTCTAATACAGAAGGTTGATCCGGTGCCGAGCCTTCGTGCAAGCGTAGAAATTTTACGGGTGTGTTTCGAGCCACCCAACTTCGGTACCAACTCCAACGACCTTCCTCTGACATCGGTAAAAAAGCTCTTCGCTCGGGAGCCTCTTGTGCCCACTGGTGACCCAATTTTAATTCTGCAAAATTTTCTATTGGGATAGCTAACTTAAGAATTTGCTTAGTTTCAGGTAACCCCTCGAGCACTTCATTTAATGGCCGAGACTTTTCGTGAAAAGACAAAATCGATGATTGCAGATTGGGCCCCCACTCCAAAGGCCAATCCACCGTCTCACAATTATTTGGTGGGTCTATGCCACGTACCTTTAGACTAACTAAATCGCGCTGCAAATTGGCCGCGTCGGACTTCGTCCAATCATTGCGGTACTCAAAACCTTTGAGTCCCAACTGCAAGAGAAGAGACTTTTCCAGTTCCGTGGTGTTGCTGGTCAAACTGTAATAGTACCCATTCAAATCATCGCTGCATTTTCCTTCTATTAAAGCTGCGAACAAAACTTTTTCGCCCTCTTGAAAATGCCGGGGCCCCTCGCGCAGCTGCAGGGTCAGATCTGCTCTTTTTTTATAGCGACTTTCTCGTTCCAAATATCTTGTCACACTCATTGTCGGTTCAGCGTCCAAATTTGGGCGATCTGGATACATTGAATGAGGACTGTGACTGCGCCGCTTGAGCCAGACACAATGTATGTGTTGTGGGATTTCCCCTAAAAAACCTGCTCCTATATCAATGACAAAGGGTCGCCCCTCCAGGCGACTCACCAGTTCTTTGAAAACGGTGATCTCTATTTGGCGAAATTTTTCTTCGCCATCACTTGTGAAAATCTCTTTTATGGTGCGACCTTGGTTTTTTACTATTTCAGCGTCCAAACTGACGCAGACGACTTTGGGGAAGTGACGAGACAATTCATCCAGAGTTGAACTTTTCCCAACGCCCCGATGACCAATCAATGCCAATGGCTTCATAGAATCTCCCAAAACTTTGCAAAGCTTTTTTGCACCACTTCAGGGTCAATCACTTCAATATCCGCTCCGTACTGCATCGCGACTGCCGCCGCCATTGCCATGCGATGATCTTGATCCGGATCAAAAACAATGGATCCTCTAAGCTGCAGATTGGGCTCTCCTACGATCTCAAATCTTTTTCCATCCCAGCTCCCTTGTCCCCCTAAACTTCGAATCAACTCTAGACATTTTTCGATCCGATTCGATTCTTTAAAGGGCAAACTTTCCAAGCCAACCAACTCGGACGTTCCCCGAGCTTTCATCAACAACACCGAAAGGACCGGGAAAAGGTCAGGTGAGTTGCGTAAATCCCAATCGACGGAATTCATCACAGACTGTTCTACAACCAATGCATTTTCTGTTATCTGAATCTTTGCGCCCATAGCTTCAAGCAATTCGACAAATACAAAGTCGGGTTGCAAAGACTGACTTGGAAAATTCTGAATCACAGCGGAACCTCCAGCCACTGCCAAGGCTGCCACAGTGAAAGCGGAACTCATATCGGGCTCCGGCGAGTACGATTGAATTTTTAAGGTCTGCCCAGGAGGCACGGTCACCTGCCCACCTTGTCTCTCCCATTGCATTCCAAAGCTTTGCAACAATGAGAGCGTCATTGCCAAATAAGATTCACTCCCCTTGCCAATATCGGTTTCTATATTGAGGGCCGCAGGCAAATCCCAAGCCGACAAAAGCAGTCCACTAAGAAATTGGCTTGAAGTTGAAAGACTCACCTGCAGTTTTTTGGGGAGATCCCAGCCATTGGAGACGAGAGAAACACCTTCGGGGCCAGGGTTCACCTTGCAGCCCAAGTCACGCAAGGCTTGATACAAATCCTGTTGCGGGCGTTCCAGCAAACGTTCGGTAGCCTTTACAAAATACTCTCCGGGTTCCCGTGACAAACGCGCCAGTAAAAAGCGAAGAGTTGTTCCTCCTTCGCCACAATCAAACTTTTTCACTCCGGCTTTTAAATCAGCGACTGCCTTTTGCAAGAGCAGAACATCTCGCGCCTCAGAGTCACCGTTAAGAATAAGTTTTGGAAAAAAAGATTGAGCGATCAATGCGCGATTCCACAAGGACTTGGAGCCAGAGATCGAATCATTAAAAGAAAACATCTTCACCTGATCCAATTCTGCCTTTGTGCCTCTTCAAGCAATTCATCTAAAGAAACTTTGCTTAAATGAGGCTTCCCAATATTTTTCAGAAAGACAAAAAGGATCTGCAAATCTTCATCAATTTTTTTATCGGCCTGAAGCCATCTGATCATGTTTTTAACAGACGGCTTTTTGTACCACTTAAACTGATGCGCTGGACCTCGATCAAACTTATTTGAAATTGTGGAAACAATTTGATCGTGCAGAGGTGTTGAAATGTACTCACGCTGTCGACTCCACTCTAAGGCAAAAAACATCCCCTGTAGTACCGCATCACCATGAGGCCACTGAAATTGGGCCTCCAAAGCATGCCCAAAGGTGTGTCCAAAGTTTAAAACCTGACGGACCTCTTTGGTTTCGTAGGGGTCTTGTAAAATCACCGAGTACTTGTCTTCAATACACATTGGTAAAAAACGCCAAATGAACTCATCGGCCGTTCTTTTTTCCATCATCAATTCTTTAAAAAATTTGGAGTCTCCAACCAATCCCATTTTAATCAGCTCACCATAAGACTGATCCCGTAACTCAGAAGGAGTGGCGTTTAATAAATCTCGCACAATAAAAACACTATTGGCTGGATAAAAAGTTCCAATCTGATTTTTTGTTCCCTCGTAGTTCAGACCATTTTTACCACCATGGGCCGAGTCCATTGCCGCCAACCAAGTGCTTGGGATATGGGAAAGCTTAACTCCCCGCTTTACAATAGAGGCGATAAATCCGCCAAAGTCTCCTAAGCTCCCCCCTCCCAAAACGACCAGGCTTTGAGATCGACTGATCGGTTGAGGCCAAGCTTGTAAAACAAGTTCAAGGTTTTTCGGAAAACTTTTAAAATCTTTTAAAGATTCTCCGGCTTTCATAGAAATTCGGTTAGGAAAACTTTCAACAAAAGACATCAACTTCGCACTAGGGTTCGTTTTGATAGCTTCATCAAAAAGCAAAAGACTGTTTTTGCGATCAATACGATCTTCAGGAAAGTTTTGTGAAACCACCACCTGACTGCGAAACAAATCCAATCGATTCACGGGTCTCCTTAGGCTTCCATCTCTGGCAACTCCCAATCAATCGGAGCTTGGTTGTTCTTTATTAAAAAATCATTGGCTTTAGAGAAATGTTGGCAACCAAAAAAGCCCCGGTGGGCTGACAAAGGAGATGGATGCGGTCCTTTTAATACCAAATGTTTGCTGGTATCAATAAAGGCCCCTTTCTTTTGCGCATAACTTCCCCATAAAATAAACACCATTGGCTTGTCTCGACTGTTCAAAGCTTCAATCACTCGATCTGTAAAAGACTCCCAACCTTTGTTTCTGTGAGACGCCGCTTGACCTTTTTCAACAGTCAATACCGAGTTTATTAACAAAACACCTTGTTCGGCCCATGATTGTAAAAAACCATGCTTGGGAACCGACACACCCAGATCTTGTTTCAACTCTTTGAAAATATTCATTAGGGAAGGGGGCGCTTTCACACCTGGCTTTACCGAGAAGCAAAGACCATGCGCTTGTCCTGGACCATGATAAGGATCTTGCCCCACAATGACCACTTTGACATCGTCAAAGGGAGTCGAGTTAAAAGCCGAAAAATAATCCGTCTTCGATGGGTAGATGGTTTTGCCTTGGGCGTATTCTTTACTCAGAAACTGACGAAGGTTCTGCATATAATCTTTATCGAACTCGCCAGAAAGCTGCTGCTTCCACGACTCGTCAATTTGTACGGTGGATGGGTTCATTTGGGCCTCGCCTATCGACTCACTAACCTAAAAAGCCTTCCCCTCCTGGTCAATGCTCAATGGTCTATATAAGCAAGGGTGCCTATCTTCCGACCAAACACAAGCCCTTAAAATCACTTAATAAATTGACACATTGACAGATCCTCATTCAGACTCACATTGTATGAAAGAGGTAATAATGATCAAAATCGACGCTTTAGACGCCCATATTGATGAAAAAGACGTATCTGCATTCATTCAACAGCAAATGGTAGATTTGACTCCTCATTTGTCAGAAGAAGCGGCTTTGCAGATCCGCTTGGTGAAAAAGAAGAAAGGTTTTGAAGTGGAGCTCACTGCTTTTGAAGAAGCTGGAGAAGTGCAAACTATTGGATTTCACACCGACCTATACGATGCAATTCGTAACGCTAAAGAGGGGCTCCTCGAGTATTTCGTGGAAGTGGAAGAATCTTTAGACCCCAAGGCTCGGGATGAAAAAATCAACCTTCTTTCTCGCCAGGGAAGCTTGTACTTGCACTGATTTTCGTTGAAAATAGGAAATCATAAGAGACTTGGAAAATGGCAAAAAAAGATGAAAGCACCTACTATTTGATTCATTACCGTGATCCTCGCGATGGGGAGCACGCTTCAATCAAAGCCAAAAAAATCAAAGACTCATCCTTAGGCCTAAGCTTTATTGCTATTTCGGAATTTGTTTTTGAAGAAAGTACGGTCTTGGTAAACCCCGATGAAGAAGCGAAAAAACTGGCCTTTGAAAATGTAAAAACCTTTCATCTTTCAATTTATTCTATTTTATCCATCTCAGAACTCGGAGAACACAAAAAAGGCTTGCAGTTCAAACAGGACAAATCCAATTTACTTGTCCTTTCATCTGATCCGGCGGGAACTCCAAAAAATTGATTATTGAACTGATCGCAACTTTTGCCTTTGCCACCTCACCTTGCCAATCTGTCTCACCAGGTTCGACAGAGTACAGCGAGTTAACCAAAAAAGCTGAAAAGAAATTTGCCAATGCTGGAAACTTGGCAACCATCGCCAGTGAAGCCGACTCGGTGCTAGCCAAATTGATTGCCAACAAGAGTCCTGTTCTGGTTAATTGGCTGCAAGAAAGAGAGCTCGACTCGGCTAAAGAGGATCAGATCGCTAAAGCTTGGCGCCTCTATTATTTTCATAAGTTTGTCGTCGACCGCTATCCCACGGATAACAAAGCCATCAACCGTAGTTTGGAAGGCTTGTTAAAAGATATGGATGACATGGCCTTTGATCAAAGTTTCAAAAGCAAGCTGGAGAAAATTCTAACGACTGTAAAAAAAGATGCGAAGAGGCGAATTCTCTCATGGCCCATCAAACAAAAAGATAAGCAAAGCATTACCCACAGAATTGATACCGTACAGTTGCGGTGGTTCAAGGGACTGGCCAGCAGTCCATATGCTAACAAACCTTTGAGTTACTTAGCCTCCAGCCTCTCTTATGACCCTAGCAAACACCAAATTCATGTGGGCATGAAAACCAAAAGTTATCCCACTGATGCCAGTCTCTACAGTGTTCTAGCCCACGAGATAGCGCACTCTTTTGATTCCTGCCAATGGGGTTTGTATATAAAAGGAGACTTTCCATTTAAAAAAGTGGAGTCTTGCATGCGAGCACTTGAAGGGATTCACGTCAAAGTTCGTGATGATAGCCATATGAAACAAGCCATTCTTGATGACGTCATTAGTAAAGAAATGTCACAAAGCTTACAACAGAATCCGACATGCAGCTTGCCCCAATATCCACCACGAGGTGTACAGAAAGACCAATGGCCCGAGGCCTTTTCAGATTGGTTTGCCGCTGAAATGTTTGCTTTTGGACATGAAAGAATAAAAGAACTCCCTCGCCCCGACCTGTGCCGAGATTTCAAAGCCAATCCCACATCCAGCCTTCTTTCTCCGCTGGACCGATTGCTCAAAATTTACCTCGCCCAGCCCAAGCTGGCCGCCCTGTGGCCGCAAGATCCGGCGCCCACTTACTGTGAGCTGGAAATCAAAACAGCTGATTAATGAGGCGCATTCAGGACTTAGGTTCCGTTGACTTTCTACTTATTTACACATAATTTACATATTACTTACATAACACGGAGGTTTAAGCATGGATTTGATTGGAAAAGATTTTCAACCCCTAACACCAAAAGAAAAAAACGTCTTAGAATTCATTGAGACTTATATTTCAGACAATGGGTATTCTCCCAGTTTTGTAGAAATAAAAGATCATTTCGGTTTTGCATCTAACAACTCAGTTCAAAACTACCTGCGCCAGTTGGAACAAAAGAACTATATTCACAACCCCGGCGGCAATCAAAAAAGAGCCCTGCGAGTGATCCACTCAGCCCAAGCCCTTCCCGACAATTTACGAGAAATCCAAACTCGCCTCACACCCAATGTAACTGTTCCACTTTTAGGAACCGTCGCTGCCGGTGCACCGATCGAACATCTAAAACACGATGAGTATATTGATATACCGGTTTCACTGCTAAAGAATCCTGACCAAACCTATGCCTTACAGGTGCAAGGGGACTCCATGATTGAAGATGGAATCCATGATGGCGACACCATCCTTGTGCAAAGGCAAGAATACGCCTCCGATGGCGAAATTATTGTTGCAGTGGTAAATCATGAGGCCACTGTAAAAAGAATTTATCAACGTAAAAAGAAGCAGGGAAAAATCGAACTACGCCCCGCAAATTCCACCATGGAATCTTTTTGGTTTCACCCAGAAGAAGTGGACATTCGTGGTATTGTTGTGGGATTGATTCGTAGGTACTCATGAGAAAAGCTCTTTTTATTCGCCTAGATCGAATGGGCGATTTGGTATTAACACTTCCCTGTGACCAATTGGTGACAGGGGAATTCGACTGTCACTGGGTGACCCCCAAGGGGCTCGACTTTGTTGTGGAGTCATCTGCGGACCCGAAGAAGTTTGTGACCTTGGATAAAAGCAAAGCTTGGACCTCTTTTTGGACTTTTCGTAAGCATGTGAAAAAAGTGGCCCCGCAAGTTTCGGTTAGCTTCCATGTGCCCTGGTGGGTGAATTTCGCCCTATGGTCTTGTGGAGTTAAAGTTCGTGGTGGCGTTCTTTCACAATGGCACTCTTACCTATTCTTGAATAAAGGATTGCGCCAAAAACGATCACGAGTCGAAGCCCACGAAATGGAATACAATTTTCAACTGGTTGAATTTATTTTTAACCTGAAACGAAATCGAGAAAAATGGCAACCATTAAAACTAACAGCGAACGCTACTATCGATCTCGCCTTTGATACCAATCAGTCCTATTTTGTCGTTCACCCGGGGATGGGCGGCTCGGCTTTGAATTGGCCCACCCAGTCCTATACACAATTGGTCAACCAGCTAACAGAAAAAGCTATGGTGGTGATCACTGGAACCAAGTCAGATGATCCCTATCTTTCCCCACTGAAATCGTCATTGAAAGATAACCACAAAGTTGTTTGGTTAGACAAACAACTGGATGGTTATCAGTTGTTGAAACTTCTAAGTCATGCCAATGCCACAATTGCCCCCAGCACTGGAGTGCTCCATTTGAGCGCTTCGCTGGGGGCAGCCTCTTTCGGCATCTACTCCCCTATCAAGGTGCATCAAGCGGAGCGCTGGGGGCCAAAAGGCAACAAGACTGAAACTTTTACCCCAAAAGTGAACTGTCCGGCTCATTTTGAGTGCTTAAAACAAGAGTGCCCCCAGTTTTACTGTATGGATCACCTTCCCATCCAACCTGTTGTCGATGCGGCTCTAAAAGAACTCCCCCAATGACTTGAATAAATTGAAATTTCGGTCTTCAATAGGGTGATTATTTTTACCTAATGAGGAGCGCCCTATGAAAAAACATTTACTATTAATTATTGCCACATTTTTTATGGTGTCACAGGCTCATGCCATTATTGAGCTGCGCGCTGGATACGGAGTACAAACGCCTGCAGATGATGACGTCAATTCCAACACCCTAAAATCTATGGCCGGTTTTAACCTGGATGCTATCTTGGAACTTCCAATGGTGCCTTTTGGGTTTGGTCTAAGATACGAAAGCTTAGGATCAGAAGTGGAGTTTACCGGAATTGCAACGGCCGATTCAACCTTTGAAAGAACTTCTTTGCTCATCAATTACAGAATCATTGACCTCTTTGCTTATTTTGGCTTGATTGGTTCGGTTGGTTTCGTCAATGATTTTGAAGTCAAAGCTCCTGCGCCTATTGGAACTTTAAAATTTGATGACAGTCTCACTTACTCTGTGGGAGCTGAAGGTGGACTATCTTTTGGCTTAATCATGGTTGGTGCTGAACTTGGATACATGATCGCAAAGCTTGAAGGCTCTGGAGTTGAAGCCGATTTAAGTGGCGTCTACGCCAAAGCCCTCGTTGGAGTTGGCTTCTAATTTGTCTAAACTTTTAACAGTTATAAAGACACTACATTGTAAATTTGAAATTTTTAGGTCAATGGACCTGAAAAGATTTTAAGGGCTTCAAAATGAAGCCCTTTTTTCTTTCTATTTTTTCCATTCTCCCTCATCCTCTCAGGACTGAAAGGAGGGAGTATGCGCGTATTATTATGCATTTTACTTCTATTCACAGCTCAGTTAAGCTTCGCCAAAGTCCAACTGGCCATCGATGAGATTGCCTCTGAAACAATTCGTTTCGAACGAAGGGGCGCAATCAGATTTGGGCCAATGCAAATGTTTTTCGCTGACCAAAGTGGTGACAACTATGTACTCACTTGTTCCAGAAACAATCTGCAAGTCACACTTCTTAAATCTTCAAGTTTTTCCAATGCGATGGTTTCTGCCTATCTTGAAAACTGCTTAGAGAAACTTCTTGAGCTTCGATCAGAAACAGACAACAGTGAAAAATTGGTATCGCTAGAATTCGAATACAAAAAAATTGTTCTGAATGGCAAAGTCACTTCTCGCAACGAAGTCTTTATTCATCCCCAATACCAATAAAAAAAGCCCGAATGAATACGGGCCTTTCTGACTTAATTTGCAGAGGCACGACGTGCCTCCTAAAAAACTTTTACCAGATCTGAACCTGCTCATCCTTAGGCAAGTAAAGTTTATCCCCTGCCTTGCAGTTATACACTTTGTGAAAGTCCGGTTGGTGCTTCATCTGCTCATTCACACGTGCCCAAACTAAGGCATGGGGGTCTGTCTTCAAGCGCATTTCAACTTGCTTCGGTCGCATAACACCACACCAAGCTCTGGCGTACTGAAGAAAGAAATTTTTCGTAGCACGTTCTCGCCCCACTGGATCGACAGGCATGGTTTTCTTCGCGGCATTTAAAGCAAAGGTCACGCCGACCAAATCGCCAATGTTCTCACCTAGAGTGAGTTTTCCATCATGACCAGCCGCTTGAAATTGGGCGACAAGCTTTTCGCCACGTTTGCGAAAAGTATTAACATCGTTGGATGTCATCCACTGACGAACTTTTCCCTTCTCATCATACTTAGATCCCTGGTCATCCACGCCGTGGCCCAACTCGTGACCAACGACAGCTCCCACAGCGCCAAGATTCACCCAATCAGGAAGTTTTGGATCATAGAATGGATACTGCAATATCCCAGCCGGCATTACGAATTTATTGCTGGTTGGCGAGTAGTAGGCATTCACTGTTAAAGGTCCCATGTACCATACACTCTTATCAACAGGCTTGGGTAGTCGAGCAAACTCTCTTGCAGAGAGCTTAGCACTCAACAACTCTTGGTTCTGAATGTACTGATCCGCTTTGTAACTAGCGACGGGATTGAAATCCCACTCTTTTTCAGTCTTTGGTTTAACGACCTGAAATGTGGCTTTCTTAATCTTTTTAATGGCATTGGCTTTAGACTTCTTTGACAGCCATTTATTGTGAACCAATCCATCAATAATAGACCCCCGTACTTTTTCGAGAAGACCTACAAATTTCTTCTCCGGGAAGTTTGGAAAAAACTTATCAAAAAGTTCATGATCAATTTCTTTGGTGAATTTGCCCATAACATCTTCCGTACAACGTTCGTCTAGAGGTGAGCGCTTTGGTGGTCCACCTAAATACTTGTTCTGAAACGCAAAAGTCTTTTTGAAATACTTAGGAAAACCTTCATCAAGATGCTTTTCGATAGATTGGAAAAGGTAAGCACTTTTCAACTGATCCAGAGTGTACTTATCGACAGCCTTGTTAAGAAATACAAACGCCTTAGTCATCGGATTTCTAATTTTGATTTTCTTAGGGATTTTCGCAAAAATAGGCCCCAAACGAAGGTTTTTGTAATTCAATAAATCCGACCTTTTTGAATAAGCCCGCTTAGACCAAAGAGGACGTCGTTCGGCTGGAGTCGGATAATTGTTGATATAGTCTTTTTCGAAAGTCGCCACCCATTCAGCTCTCTTTTCAGGGTTGTCCAATTGGGCTAACTTGAAAAAATCTGTAGCAATAGATTTGAACTCTTTCATCAACTCGGCATTTTCATAATAACTTTTATCAGGCATCGAGGTCATTCGCGCCGGCAAAATAATGAAGTCGTATATATCACTATTATCGAGGTTGGCGATATTCCCATAACCGACATGGCCATCCAAACCTTTCAAAGACTGCTGAACCAAGTAGTCAACAAAGGCCTTTTTGGTTTTTAAATCTTGAACCTCTTTCACTCGGGTTGCCAACAGCGTTTTTTCTTCTTTGGCTCGAGCGTCCTCATTCATACATGAAAGATAGTAATCATGAAGCTGCTGACTCTTCTCATTGAAAGACTTCTTTTCTTTCAATTCTTTTAAGTAATCTTTTTTTGCATTGAGAACACGTTCATGAGAATCATTGAACGAGAATATATGACGACTGCGGTCTTCTCTTAACTGGAACTTGGCCAAAGCTGGGCCACAAGCATGCTTAAAGAAATCATTACAGGGGTTCACTGCAGGGTCCACTGGGAACTCCCGACGATCTGGGATTTCACTGGTTTTTTGACTGCTGGCACATGAAAACATGAGGCCACTGCAAAAGACCCCCAATACTACTAATAACCTTTTCATCGGTCCTCCTTAGGAAAAACAGATTAAAAATAGAATAAGGCTTGGAACCTGTAAAGGACTAGCCCCGCTTGAGGCTTAGAAAATCAGGGGCGATGCGTCTGGTCGAAGTAAGACGATGCAATTCTGTCATGAGCTGCCTTGGCTAAATCACCATGGGACGCAAACTCCTTGGGGTCTAAGGGGCTCTGATAACTCACCTCTACCTCAAGCTCTTTGAGGCCCATGAGTTGGATAAAATGAGGAGCGAACGTCATATCATCGTACCAACAAACTTTGTCGCAGTTGGCCTCAGAGAAAGGCTCTCCGTTAATCGTCTTATATTTTAGGCAGATAGGTAGAATTGAGTACCCGGTTTGGAAAGGGACCCGGAACAAGGACTTCTTAAAAGGTAGAATATGAGTTCCATTGGTGCTCGTGCCTTCCGGAAAAATAAAGACATTGAAGCCGTCATTCAATAAATTCACCAAGGCTTGCACCTCGGACTTCATTTTTCTGCGATTCACCCGATCAACAAAAAAAGAACCACCCAGCTTTGCCATATCACCCAAGAAAAAAGTTTTCTCCATTTCCACACTTGTTACAAAGACGGCTGGCTGTACCGAACTGAGAACTAAAATGTCTAGGTACGACATATGATTGCAGACCATAAAATAATTTCGATCAAACAAATCTTCATGGGCTAACTTGGAGTTCACTTTGACGTTGAGCTTCTTCAACAATCGAGTTGAATTGTCTGCCGTGATTTGCAAGGCTCTTTGTCGTTTAAGCACATCGTTTTTACGATTGATAACTTGATTGCCAAGCGCCTGCACCGTGTATCGTGAAACTTGGTAATTCGCATTTACAAAGTTTTTTCCAATGGACCAATCCAAAGGCATCATTCAACGCTCCATGTGTCCACAGTGATTGTCGCTGATGATGAAATCGATTGTGAATCTTCATTGATCAAGTCATCGGTATCCGGCAACCCACCGCTGCCATCCAGGTCAACTTGAGCACAGACATCCATTCGACCAGTTAAAATTTCATTTACTGTGTCTGAAGTTTCAGGATTGGTCCAGTCAGTGACAATGCCATCACAGCCAGCGGTATCGCAATTCATTGTCACGGACCCTGTCGCAATTGGCTCAAAGTTCAAGCTGTCTCCACAACCTGATCGAGACATTCGAACAAATGCGGTTATAGAATTTATATTGGCCGAACTGCATGGATTCCCCAAGCCCGTACTGTCGTCGACGGTACAGCCCACTCGTACATCGGGAATATTTACTATGGTGTCCGGAGCCTTTTCACAAGCAGCTAAAACTCCAATGAAAAGGAGGCATAAACTTTTATTGTAGAGCGTTTTCATAGGTGTCCTCTTTGAAATATGGCAATTTATAGCAGGCTCCGAGCAGAGCCACAATCGCCATTTGGTCATTTTATTGAGAAATTTTGTACTTATATTTCAAGGGTTTGGAGTTCTTGAAGTCGACAAAATACTGTCCAGACACTCGAGGGTCTTCTTCTAGGGGGGCGCAATAACCATAGATCTGAAATGGATTTTTCAAACCACGAAAAGGTTTGTACCAAACACCTGGCAGTGGTTTGGGGTCCTCACCTTTGATTTTGCGGAGTTTTTCTTGTTTTCGTCGATCACGTAAAAAATTGAGAACAAAAGTCGACTGGGTACCAAATGCCTCTAAGCCCAAACCACAAACCAAGTCTTTGTCTTTCTCTCTCTGCACCCACTCCAACCCATACCCGGTCCAGTAGGGATCACCATCACCTCGATAGAGTCCTGTTTGTAGGCGAATGCTCTCCACTTTTTCTGGGTTTGGAATTTCAAACTGAAATGGAAACTTAGAAACAGACCCGTGAATCGCACTCTTTTTGATTTCAAGGTTCACACCATCCATCAATGGGTTTTGCTTTGCCTTGCCAGTTGCTATGAACTCTTGCAGGGCCTGCTTCTCCCAAAAATAAGGGTTTATCAAAAGGTGAGATAAAATAAATTTCCGAAAATTGTTCTCGATTATTTTTAGTAAATGATCATTGTGAACATTTAACAGTCGCGCCAAACAGTAAGTTCCTTCGGGCATCTCGGTACAATAAGTGATGATATTGACAGCTTCAAAAAGCTTCACCCACTCACGTCGCCACAAACGCCCCAATCGGTCCTTCACTTCCGAGGTCACAATGTCCTCTTGCTGAATTTCGATTTCTTTGATTGTAAAATCTTTCATGGCTGCAGGGCGAATGAAGCGAGAGCTTGTATTGGCAATCACTCCATGCTCGCCAATAAAGTTCTTTAAAAAGAGTTTGATCCCAAAAAAACCATCGGTTCGTAAATCGCTGTCCCCATAAATCAACATCTGAGAGTGAGGAGCTCCGTAAGATAGACTTTGCAATCGTTCTTTTGAACCCGACTCATTCTTTGGTTCATAAAAAACGTCAGATTTTAACAAATCGATTTTTTCCTGACTCACTTCTATATTGTAACCGTAAGCTTGAAAATCAAACTTCTTTTCTTTTTCCAATTGCTTCTTATATTTTGTAAAATCAGCCTTAGAGGGGCTATCGATAAGCCCCGAAACAAAGGGATAGTAACGATCTTCAATTTTTGTGAAAACACTTTGTGACACGTCAAATTGTGACGGTAGGATCGCCGGAGTCTCTTCGGTCACGAAAGACTTCCAGTCCAATACAATTTCGTTTTTCTTTTTTAAGATACCCTGGACTTCATAAAAGGTTTCAATCACTTTGGTATTAAGAGGAGTCAAAATCTTTTCATCACATTTGTCAAAATCAATGGGAACAGTGATATCCACTTTGACTTCATTAAATACCTGAGAAATCTCTGGATACTCATCAAATTGAGGCAAATAAGGTAACGATAGAGCTTGCAACATCATAGCTGGGCGAAAATTCAAAACACGCTTCATTGCCAGCTCTACGGTTTGCTCTTCTCCTCCCGATTCCACAAACTTCTCATAAGCTTTAATAAGGTCTCTTGAAGGTGTTCCTAAGTTAAAGTTTTCAGAGTTGGTGGCTGCGAAGACCAATGCCACCACATCTCCATCTTTGTTCAGTAACGGTCCCCCTGAGTTTCCAGGACTGGTTCCGGCACTGTATCTTAAAAACTTAACCGAGGGGTCATCCAAATCTGCGGTTTCGCTCGAAATAATCCCGTCGCGAATGGCGATTCCCTCTCCATGAACATTTCCCACCGTGTAAACTTTTTGTTCAATATCGTAACTGGACGCAAAGTTTAGGTAGCCATAAGATTCCATCCCTTCAGCTTCTAAATAGAGAAAGTCTCGCTTTACATCGAAACCCAGAACCTTGTTAATCTTATGTGGCTGTCCATCTGACGTTTTTATATAGAAATCATTGTTAATATCGATAACCACGCGGCCCAGTAAGCAATGAGCTGCGGTTAGCACAATATTCGGTCCGACAAGAAATCCAGTGCAGAACCCGCTGGAATCTTTGAAGTCAGTATCGGTTAATCCGGAGTACTTTTTAAAGTCTGCAATGGATTTTTCATCGCGATTGGTTTCAAACTCGACAATTTTGTCACGCACTCGGCTGATCAGTTTGGACTGTTGGATCGCTTCGGGTTCACTGCGTACCGCCATGTAAGCCAAGCCAACAACCAATAAAAAAGCAGCAACGCTGCTGGCAACAACCATCAATCTCTTCTTTATTTTCTCTTGGTGTTCACCGTGGACAACAGAAAAGAGGCTCAATTTAGCCTCACCTTTTTCCACGTAACGTTGAGTGGCTAGGCCAATGTGATCGGTGATACTAAAAACACCGGAATTGTCGATCACATGCTTGCGAGTTCCTTCATTGTTTTCATAAAACCACTGGTCTTCAGAGTTATAAATTTTCCCGTGATCTGGAGCTAACGAGAAATGCTGCACCACAATATTATTGTGGCTGGCTCGTCCGAGTGTGTATTCACCGGGCTCCAGCTCTAAGGTCTCAACAACCATATCCAAATGTATAATGGCTAACTTCAATTTCACGGTCTGCTCACTCCGCCCCCGATATGATCAGATAATAGTACTTATATGTGTTTGAAGAGTAAAGCACTCTTGACCCGATCTTACCCCTCCTTATAGGTTGCCCAAATAATAGTAAAGTTAAGTGCCCACACCGACCACGCTATTAGGACCCAAGGACTATTAGAATGTCATCACCAAAAATCAAAGCCCTTACCATCTACCCCTTGAAATCGGCTAAGGGAGTCTCTTTACAAGAAATTCAAATTGATTCTGCAGGTCCTATTTGGGATCGAGAGTGGATGTTAGTTCGCAAACAAACCAAGGCTTTTGTTTCTCAGCGCACCCACCCTCAAATGTGTCAATTGCGATGCCAATTAGAAGAAGGTTTCCTGAAAGTCCAATGGCCAGGAAAAGAGGATATCGAGATTCCATTGACCGCGCCCTCTGGAGAGGCTGTTGAAGCCACATTGTTCAACAAAACCGTCGGCAGCGTATCGATCGGAAAGTCTTTTGATCTTTGGTTTAGCGAGGCCCTGCAAACCGAAGTGATGTTGGTTCGGGTCCCTAAAAATAACCAAAGAACAACCTCGGGCAGAAATGGCCCGTCGACTTCCCTTCGCTTTGCCGATGGTTATCCCTTCCTACTAACTAGTGACAGCACTTTAAAACACCTTAACTCTAGACTTCCTGCGCCCGTTCCGATGGCTCGCTTTCGTCCCAATATTGAAATCGAAGACGCTCCCACCGACCAAGAGGATCAGTGGTCGTCATTTTCGATCAATGGGGTGAATTTTCTTGCCGTTAAAGCGTGCAGCCGGTGCGCAATCATTGATGTGGACCCGGCAACGGGTGAGAAGTCAAAAACCGTTTCCCGTGAATTAAAGAAGTACCGCCAGAAAGATGGCAGCTTGCTCTTTGGGATTAACCTCAGTCACACCAACTGTGGCCGAATTCACGTCGGCGCGCCACTCGAAAATCTCAGTTGAAAAACATCAGTTGAAGATTTGTTTTTGAACTTCTGAGAAGTTGATCTTTCCCAACTCCGTTCTTGGAAACTTTGATAAAAAATGAACCTTACAGATGTTTTCGTAAGGCATAAGGTCCCTATTCACTTCCGCAATTGGCAGGCTTACCGGCTCAGACTCTACAACCAGATGAATTTCATAGCCTCGTCGACTTTCAACCTTTGGGAGCAAAAGAATATTGCCTGGAATTTTAATTTGTAAGGTGTTTTTCAGCTCAAGCAAATTGACTGTCTCTCCTAAAATTTTAACGATCTCAGATTCACGTCCTAAAACCTTAATTTTACGATCTTGCACCTCGATGCGATCATCCAACACAAACGGCTGGGGGCGTGGCTGCCAAACAGACTCACCACTCTCTTTGACCCATAAAAACCCATCAAACAAACTGGCTGAGTTCACTTTGAACTGCTCTCCAATCGGCTCCAAATCAACATGACTCAGTAGGTGAGCCTCAGGAAATTCCATCACACTAAGACTTTGTGGACTAGCGGCAGCCATCAGGGCCGCCGTCTCAGTCATTCCGTAACTGGGGATCAGCGGCCACCCCAATTCACGACCGCGAAAGTAGAGATCTTTATTCAATGGACCTCCGCCCACAATCACCAAACGCAAGGTTTGGGGAGCGCGAAAGCCTTGCTCGACCAAGTCAAAGACTTGAGTCGGAACCAATGACGCAATCGTTGCCCCTTGTTGGTCTGCCAGTTTGTGAAAACCGCCAACGTCCCAAGACTCCAAGTCAATGGTTTGCCCTCCGGCAAGATAAGTGCGCGCCTCAATCGACAGCCCTCCGACATGAAACTGTGGCAAGGGGTTCAGCCACACATCTTGGCTAGTGATTTTAAAAAACTGATTCACCGATGCGGCTGCGGATAAAATGGCTTTCTTCGACAAGGCCACCAATTTATGCCCTCGCTGTCCTGACTCGGTTCCTGAGCTCTTCAACCAAATGATCCGCGCTCTATGCTGCTGGTCGACAGCGTTTTGTAATTTCTCTCTCAACGAATCCGCAAAGCGCGGATTTAAAAGTAAAAGGCTTTCATTCGAAAGCCAAAACTCATCTCCACAGTTCACAGCTGCACCCAATCCAAGTCGTCAAACAACTCATCAAATCCAATTCCAAACTCTCCGGCCACGGTCATGTGAGGACCTTTTGTCGTTATATACTCATGAAAGGGAGTTGCCTCATAATGGTTATGAGACATCAATCCATAATCATAAAGTTGTCGACCTGAATCCAATGCCTCTACCATGGCGTGAGCGATCCCCACAGGGTGATCCAAATAAGAGGTGAATATCAATGGGTGATCCTCATCCAACTCCCACTCTTGCTTTGCCGGCTTAATCACTCGAAAAAAATAGTCCACCTGAGAAGGGTCCAGCTCCGATTGATCAAATGCCCAAGGCCAATCCATCTTTCTCCACAATGCGACCTCACTAAAAGGGTCTTCCACAAATTGAACCAGAGGCTTGATCGAGTTGAGATTCTGCAGAAACTCCTGACTCCCTCTACTATTGCAATCTAAACGCAACCATGGTCGCTCTCTTTTAAACTCTACCAATGAATTCAGAGCTTGTACTTCTGCAGACATATCTCGACCTACTTTAATTTTTACACTCTCAAACCCTTCGGCAAAGGCTTGTTCAATTTGAGCTTTCCATCCGGTCGGTTCACCAAACACTAAAAAATGATTCTTAACCACCCTTCCTTGAATCAAACTGTGCTTTTCAGTTCTCTCCAGGGCGTCTCGTCGTGAAAAGTAAAGGCTGCGTTTTATCAGTGGAGTGGATTGTCCTTTCTGAATACACGAAGGGATCTCAGAAAACTCAGGATCACCAAATTCGGGCCATGGAAATAAATCTGAATAGCCCGGAGCTTGCTCAGGGGCCTGGGTTTTAACCAAGTAGCCTTTGCGCAGCTCACCCGTTTTGGCCTTCAGCTCATAAGGGGATAACCAAAGCTTCATCCCATCACCAGCCCTATTGAGAGCAAAATCGAAAACAACAATTGATGGAGGGCCGACAGGCCCAAGACCTTGTTCAAGTTTTCTTTTTGCTCCATCATAAAGACGAGACCAACAATAAAACCCGCCAACGGCAAAAGAGCGAATGAAATAAGCACATAGAGTTTCTTATAAAGAATTAAAAAATAGAAATTCAAAGCATAAGTGAGGATCAGTAATAGGAAAATCTCAAACTTCACAAATTGATCGCCGAAGCGAACCGCTAATGTTTTTTTATTCACTTTCTTATCAGAGTCACTGTCTCGAAGGTTGTTTACAGCTATCAAAACCGTCGACAAGAAACCAATTTGCAAGCCTGCGACGACAGCGGCCCCATTGAAATCGAGGGCTTGTAAAAAATAAGTACCCCCCACGGCAAACAAACCAAAAAACAAAATGACAAACAGATCGCCTAAACCAAGATAGGCTAAGGGGAAGGGGCCGCCAGTATAACCATAGGCCAAGAACAATGAAACCAAGCCGAGAACAACAATGGGAAGCCCTCCACGCATAACCAGGGGTAAACCAAAGGCTACTGCTAAAATTAAAAAAAGAACTCCCATCGCCATCACTTGCTTGCTCGAGAGCCAACCCATCTGAGTCGCACGCTGAGGTCCCAAACGAGTTTTTGTATCGGCACCTTTTTTAAAATCGATTGCGTCATTGAGTAAATTGGTAGCAATTTGAATTGAAAAAGCACTTAACAAAGCACACAGACTGATCCAATAGTTCGAAAACGTTCCGAGCGCTAAACTTAAACAGGTTCCCACCAAAACCGGCACCAAGGCTGCCGTCAGCGTCTTGAAACGAAAGGCTAGCAACCAGGGTTTGAGCCTAGAAACCATTAATCACCTCTTTTATCAGCTCGGCCACCCAGCGAGGGTTCTCAAAAATTACACCGTGCCCAGCATCGGGCACCTTACGAAATTGTTGGGCCGGCAATTGAATTGAAAGTTCATCTGCAATGGGTTGAAACTTTAAATCTTTTTCTCCGAAGACCCAACTTATATTTTCTTTATGAGCCTCCAACCATTGACGCCGGTCGGATTGTTTCGCCAATGACCAAGACGTCAAAATTTGCATATAGGTCTGAAAGCGCTGACTCGCAATATCTCTTTGTGGGCGCGTCGCATCCCTCTTGAAGACGTCTTGCTTATTCCACTGCAACAGCCACTCTTGTTGACTGCACTGCTTCGACCGGTCAACCCACTCTTTGTCACTGCTCTCTCTCTTTTCTAAGCCCTCACGCAACCCCGGGTGAGCCCCTAGCAAAACAACTTTGTCCTCTGCCTCTAACGGCAAATGCATCAGAAAACGACCCCCCATTGAATAACCCACAAAAACTTTTTGTTGGCTGGTATGCATACTATTTTTAGAAAATAAAGTGGCGGCCTCTGCCAAACTTGGATGCGGATCGACGGAATTAAAAAGCTCCACTAAATCCGGTGTATGGATGTTGAGTTCTTCACGCATTGGTAGACTCTCGACAACAGAAGTCCAATCCAATGGCTCCCCCAAAAAACCGTGAAAAAAATAAAGATCTACTTTTCCCATAACCGATCGTAGTTCTCCCAAAAATTTAACGTTTGTTTGGCGTCCGGTGTCCATTCTACCAGACTCAAACCTGTGGCTGGGCGCATGCACTCGGGGTCATCCACTTTTGAATAGTCCCATCCCCAAAACTGAGCGATCGAATCAAAGCTGTGGTTGTGGCGATTCTGAAATAAGTCATTTGCAAAAATCCTGGAAAAGATCTGGCCTCCACCATTGTTGACCACAATCATTTCTACGTCCACATTTTGCGTTTTTAGAAAAGGAGTCACCCAAAGACCATTGAAATCATAAAGAGCCGTCAAATCGCCAACCACAATACGATTTTTACTTTTAGGAGTAAGCCAACCAAACGCCGTCGACAATTGTCCATCAATACCATTGGCTCCTCGATTGGAGCGGAACCCTCGGGAGTGTTCACCAACAAGATCCCAAAGGCGGATCGGCAGACTGTTTCCCAGGTACAAGCTCTCTTCGTGAACAAGAGTCTGGGCAAACTTTTTAAAAAATGCCACTTCCGACTTTGGAAAATCGGCGATCAAATTCAACAAAGTCTCCTGCTTCTCTTCCCCCTTATTTCGCCAAGATGACCAGTCCCAAGCCTCACACTGGGGGCCCTCCCACTGTGATAAGTCCAATTCTGTCAGCAATGATTTGTCAGTACCCGCAAAGGCTTTATTCGAGAAACTATGGACCGTAATACTCATTTGGTCTAAATCGCGCCAGTAGCGCCCAAGGGGCACGTCCCCGATGCGAATGACGCTCTCAATTTCACCCGAGCGCAGCATCTGGCTCACCATTTTTTCTCCACCCAAAAGGCGCTGTGATTCTAAGGCCTCGGTGTTTCTCAAGCCCGAGGCCGCCTCTAAAAACAATGGCACCTTAAGTTTTGGCAAAACATTTTTGAGGTTCTCTCTTTCACTGCTTTGCAGAGCCCCCACCACAATCAAAGATTTTGTAAAAACTGGAAGAGACTCAAACGGGTTGTACTCATGACCAGTGAAATGATTGTCCTGACCTTCGACGACCCAAGGCTCTGGCTTTCCATCAAGCAAAGGTTCATCAAAACAAAGATTAATATGATAGGGTTTCTTCTTGTGTATATTAACTTCCACGGAATCACCCACCGACAAGTCCCAAGCATCTGCTACAAAATTGCGAAAAATTTGAGATTGTTCAATGGCCTGTGGCGCCCCTGTACCCCGTAACCTTTTCGGGCGATCTGCGGTCAGTAAAACCAATGGTGTATCTGTGTAATGAGCTTCGATGGCTGCAGGAAGCATCTCAGCAACGGCTGTTCCGGAGGTTGTCACAACCACAACTGGACGCTGATCTCGTCTGGCCCGCCCTAATGCAAAAAATGAAGCTGATCTTTCGTCAAAAAAAGACAGAACATTGCAGTTGGTTGCGCTGCCAAGGGTTTCTATCAAAGGAGCGTTGCGAGCACCCGGACAAATACAAAAATCACGAGCGCCCTGTTGAACCAGCTCAGCAATCACCTGCCGTGAGAACTTCAAATTCATAAGACCCCAAAAACTTTTTTTATGGACTCTCTTTTAAATTTAAGTTCATTCAACTCTTTTTCATACTCACTCTGCGGAACAACTCCACAGCCGGCTCCCATTTTGATTTTATCTCCATTCCAGGTCAGACCACGGATCGAAACAATCACGTCAGCAGAACGCGGAGAATAAGAAACCGAAAACGGTGCTCCAAAACGATCTCTCGGTAATGTTTCATCTATTTGTCGTAACAAGGTTTGGCTTTGCAAACGAGGAAAACCACCCAAAGCTGCAGTGGGATGCAATCGATCAATCAACTTTTCGAGACTCACATTATGACTGGTTTTCAACTCAATGGGAGTGAGCATATGAACCAAGTCGGTGGCTGAAACAATTTGGGTGTCATGGACATCAATGTTCCCTAATCCTTTCAACTGATTCACGATATCTTCGATCACTTTTTGGTGCTCTAACTTTTCTTTGGGATCTTCTTTAAACTGGTCAGGGTTCAGCTCCCACTGATCCATTGGGCATGTTCCGGCCAAAGCCATCGTCGCAAACTGATGTTCATTGATTTGCGAAATCAAAACCTCGGGACTCAATCCGATTTCACCCTTTTCACCACGCCATCGACCGTAGAGAAATCCCTTTTCAAATCGCAAAGAATTCCCAATAAAGTGTTCTAAGAAATGTGTGCGATCCTGCACCGTTCCCTCTTCAAAAAGGTAGGGAACCACTTTATCAACATCCTTTTTTGCAAAAGATTTTTGGATTTTTTCAAACTGATCAGCAAAGACCTGAGGCTCTACTGGCAACCAGTCTACAGGAATAGGGGCCACTTCAAATAAGCCTCGAGCCTCTTCGCGACTGATTTGCAGGGCGTAAGGATATAGGGCCCAGGGCACTGACTTCTTTGCAAAATAAGGGGGACTCTGTAGGGCCACAGCCTCGGGGCGAGAATCACTGAGATGAGGTTCTCCCCAAAATAACCAAACCTGATCCATTTTCGCAAAAATGGCTCCGGACTTTAAAAATTGGACTCTATCGAAATCAATCACCATCCTTGTCTTATTTCACAGATATAGAAAAATGAATAGAATTGATCTTAGGAATTTGGCCCCAGACAAGGGGATTTTCTAGGAACTTCCTACTTTTTTTGGTAAGGTACCGGCGATAAAAGGTAGGATGATGGATCGAGTTGTGAATATTGGACCCCTGACTGTTGGAAATAATACTTTTACCGTTATTGCGGGACCCTGTTCTATTGAATCCGAGGAGCAATTTCTACCTACTGCCCAATTTGTAATGGATAAAGGCGCCTCTATGGTGCGGGGCGGCATCTTCAAGATGCGGACAAAACCCGATGCCTTCCAAGGCCTGGGAGAACAAGCCCTCCACTTTGTGAAAAAAATGAAGGAATCTGTCAAAGCTCCATTTATCGCTGAAATCACAGACCCCAGACAAATCGATGTTTTAATGCCAATGGTGGACTGCTTCCAAGTCGGCAGCCGCAACATGTACAACTACGAACTGCTTAAAGAATTGGGTAAAGTGTCTATGCCGGTTCTCTTAAAACGTGGCTTTTCAGCCTTAATAAAAGAGTGGGTCAGTGCCGCCGATTACCTTGTACACTCTGGGAATGATCAGGTGATTTTGTGCGAACGAGGTATTCGATCTTTTGAAGGCCCCATGCGCAACACTTTGGATTTAGCTGGCGTCGCTTACCTTAAAGAGCACCACGACTTTCCAGTGTTGGTCGACCCTTCTCACGGAACCGGCCGCCCCGAGTTGATCCCAGCTATGACCAAGGCCGCCATTGCCAGTGGTGCCGATGGAATCATTGTTGAAGTTCATCCCAATCCAGAACAAGCATTGAGCGATGGTTTTCAAGCTCTAAATTTTGAAGCCTTCTCAAGTTTGATGGACCAAATCGAACCTTTCTTAAACTTAATGAATCGGAAATTGGTTCATGGACAAGCGTGAACAAACCATAAAAAACATGTTCTCTGAAATTGCTGGGTCCTATGACCGGGCCAATTCCGTATTGAGCTTGGGCATACACCATATTTGGAAACAAAAGCTCGTTGGTCTCACTCCAGTGAAAACAGGCGACTCTGTCTTAGACTGCGCCACTGGAACCGGAGACCTCGCCCTTCTCTTCAAAAAGAAGGTGGGTGAAACAGGCAAAGTGATTGGCACCGATTTTTGCCAAGAAATGTTGGATGTAGCACCCGACAAAGCGGCCGCGCAAAAACTCGATGTGAATTTTCAGCTGGCCGACGTAACCAAGCTGCCTTTTCCCGACAAGATTTTTAATGCTTGTAGTATTTCTTTTGGCATTCGCAACGTTGAAAACCGAATTGAAGCCTACAAAGAAATGGCCCGAGTCACAAAATCAGGTGGTCACGTGATGATCCTTGAGTTTGGACAAATAAAAACGCCCGGAATCAAACAGGCTTACAACTTTTATTCGACAAAAGTTTTGCCAAAAATTGGCGGCTGGCTTTCTGGTAAACCCGAAGCTTACCAGTACCTAAACGATTCATCACAGGTCTTCCCTTGCGACCAAGATTTCGCTGACGAGATGATGTCGACAGGTCTTTATAAGAGTATCGACATCACGACCCTCAGCTTTGGCGTGGCTTACATTTACAAGTGCCAAGTCCTTTAACTCTTTAATCCACACCGCTTTTCTCTACATGACAGAACTCTTAATTTTTGAATCGCTCCAAATCGATTCGAAAGTATTCAATGATACTTGCAAAAAGAAGGGAATAACTCCCTATCGTAATTAGGGTGACATCTATTCGCTGAGGGCGTAGGTAATTAAGGATGGGTTCGTAAACAAATTCAAATTGGTACCAGAAAACAATCCATAGGGTAACAAACCAACGTGCATATTCCACAAGAAAACTTGCGATATACTTTCCCCGAATCGTGGGAAAATGAAGATATCTAAACATTAACTTGAATGAGCAGTAGACTAATCCCATCATTGAAATATAAATTACGACAGACGATTTTAGTTTTACCGGCACTGAAATCCACGGATTTTCAAGCAAGTACCAATTCAGCAAGAGGCCGGTAAAGAGAGATAAAAATATCACCCGACGGGGCAATTTATCCTGATCATAAATAAGTAATTGATCGATCCAATTTGAGATCTTCATAACCAAGGTCCTTGAGGGTTACAAAATCCGAACCGTTCGGAGTTTTCCTTAGCTTAGGGTAACAAGGACCGGCCCTTCCAGCTGGGACCAGCTGGGCGGTCAAAGGTTTTTCTTGAAAAGACTGGATGGTTACAAAGCCGCAAATTTTGCGCTCTTCAGGAAGCCTCCTACTGAACTGTTGTCTGTAAGTTATTTTCCTCTGGTGGGCGCTGAAAAAGTCGAGACATAAAACTCTCGAACCCTTTCCAGGCTCCTCGCACTTCCTTAAAAAAGCCACCGGAACGAATATGTTGGAAAAGTTCTTTCAACTGAGTCTCGATGGGCCGGTCCACCTTTAGTTTTTTATTCAAATACAGAATTGTCACAATTGCTGACAACAGCCCGACAAACCCACCCGGGGTCAGAGCAACTGCCGTCATTCCAGCAAGACCCAAAACACCCCCTTTTTTAAAAGCTTCAGGGTGAAAGTTTTCTTGATAGCCATAAGCTAAACCGCAGATTGCGATCAGGCATAAAAAGGGTTTGGCGGCAAACACACCGGCGACTCCAATTTCACCAAGGGCTTGTGAGAAAGCTTCTCTATCCTTTTGCGTCCAACCAAGAACCAGAGCGACAATTGCCACTGTTTCACCGATCAACGGATCTAGCACTTCTTTGCGGTTTTGCTGAAAGGTTTCAACAATGACCGTCTCATTGATTCCCAGGTTTCTCAAAAGAGTGATGAAGTTCTCTTTGGCTTTTTGGGCTTTCTCCCCAGCCGCCTTCTTCTTCACCGTTTCTACATACTCTCGACCCCAATTGACAAAGGCCTCTTTGTTTTCCTTAGGGTCTGCTTTTACAATTTTCTCAACTTTTGATTTTGAACCTTTAAACTTTTCAAAAACGAAATCTCGCAACTCATCCGCAACGATCGAAATATTTTTTTCGAACTGGTCCCAATGGTCTCTAAGCATTGATACCTCCTAGAGCTTCTTTTTTAGCTTCATCCCACTGCTGGCTCAACTCTTTTACCTTTTTTAGTTTTTCTTTCACTGTATGGTCTGAAGACTGAGCTTGATTCGGCCACTCTGCCAAAACAGCAGTTAGAATCTGGCTCCATTTTTCTGGCCGAGGGTCTTCGGCTAAACTGGTCCACATTTCGTTAATCACTTCCCGGTACTCAGATTTCAGGTGCGGATAAGCCTCTCGTGCCGCATTGTAGCGACGGTACACCTGAATCAAAAGACTCCTATTGGTTTGTCGATGGGGAACTTTGACTTGAAACCGGAGGGCATCTTCGCGAATCTGCTGCATGATCTTTTTGGTTTTCCCAGTCACACTCAATTCTTCATCAGCCTTTTCTGGTTGCAACAAAATAAGAGCTCCCGCCAAGAGCCAAATAAAAACCGGCTCCCAAGTCATTAAAAACAAGCCGACAAAAAATACTGCGGCTAAATCTCTGACCTTCCGTTTTGACATAATTGCATTTCTCCTTTGTCCAGGGTTTTAGTGGGTTGTTACAATTTCAGGAATGATCACCTTCCCAGGAAGTTGACGTCCTTTAAGCTTCAACTTCAATTGATGTAGTTTCGCTTGACGAACATGATCCGTGCGTTCTTTTCGCATCTTAACCACTTCACGCTTCCAGTCTTCGTTTGGTCCTTGCAGGTTTTCCAATCGAGATTCCAAGCGCAGAATATTTTCCTCAACCACGTTCAAGCCCGGTTTGATATGGCTAATCTCTTGATGAATCTTCGAAAACTGTGATTGCAGATCTTCGCGCATTTGCACTGACTGACTTCGTGATACCAGAATAGCCAATTGAGACTCTGACTTTTCAATCTGCTTTCCAAGTTCAACTTCAACTTCTTTGGCAGAATCAATTTCAAGAACGATCAATTGCAAGTTCTTTCGCGTTTCCTCTGATTCTTTACCCAAGAGTTCCAACTCCTCCATCAAGCGAATGGCCAAGTCGTCACGATCTTGATTGGCCGCAGCCTCCAGATCAACTTGCATATTGATTTTTTTTGCCTCAAGTTTTTCCAGCTGCGATTCAAACTTTTTACGCTGAAAGATCAACTCCGTTAGACTTTCCTTTAGTCTTCTTTGACTTCGTTTTTGTTTAGCAATCACAGCCTGTGCGGATCGTGATGGATTTTGTGCTCCACTTCCAAACAAGTTTCTAAAGAAAGACCCAATGGCCTCTCCAATACGATCAAACAAATTCATTATTACTCCTTTTTGGTTAGGTAATTAAAAGTTACTGCTGAAGTTCTTTGTAGCTCGGCAACAAGAAGTGCAACAAAACATAGATAAATAGAATCGTTCCAGCTGATCCAAACAATGCGAATACTGTGATCAAGCGAAGAGGAACAACATCAATGTCTAACTTTTCAGACAATCTTAAACAAACTCCCAAGACTTTGGGTTGCAAAGCTCGCTCTTCCTCCCCTTCGAGCGGCATTATGAAAGCCAATATAAAATATGGGATGAATCCGATTCCTAAACACAAGAAACTCAAAAACCAAATCAACCGCAGGGCTCCTGGGTTGAGATCGAATCGTTCACCAAGTCCCTGGCACACCCCAGCCAGCCAACCTTCGCTCGATCGTGTCCATTGATTTTGTAAACGTAATGAATTCATTCTTTCTCCTTTGGCCTAGCGGCCGCTTTGACGTTAAAGCGACTCATCTCCTCAAGTCGCTATATGTATACATATTATGGTATACTAATATATATGTCTATATATTTTTTAGGGAACCTAGACTTCACGACTAAATTACTGAACTTACTTACCTTTCCAATGACTCAATTCAAGAAACTCCAAAAAGATGTACTCACTTACAAGAATTTTGTCAGGAAAAACCCCATTTTGGCGTTGTTCGATAAGGTACGCCGTACCTCTTGGGAGGTACGGCGTACCTTTTACAGCTGTACAACAATTTACAGGGGGGAGGTGGAAATGGGGCCAATGTGGTTCTCAAAGTGAGACAGGTTGGACTTGAGGGGAACGGTGCTTGCTCTTCCTATATATGAGGACAATTATATGAAGCTCACACTGATATCTATATTATTCATTTTCACTGCAGTGGGTTGGAGTACCCCAGCCAAGGCGGAAACGACCCTTCCCTTCCTACAAGAAGTGATCAATGCAGGGGGCCGCTACGACGACCGGACCTGTCCGGGAACGGCCAATCACCCACGCTATCGCAGACTCTGCTGCCATAGTGGAATCCGTTATCGTTGTAATTTTCTATACGATCAATTTCGCAACAACCGTTGTCGCCCATCTGTTAGAGCACGGCGTTGGCAACGCTGTCGCAACTTACCCAACCTTGATAGCGTCACTGAAGCCGAAGTGGCCGATGAACCTTCACGTCCGGTTGGAACTTACCCATTAATGAGACCAACAGGGGCCCTTTCTTATGCCGCTGACTTAACAGCTTGTGCTTCCTTTGGACGTCGACGTGCTGGTGGTGCGAACTATTGTGCCAGAGGTGTGCGACATGCTTTGGCCTGCTTGGCTCGTCGTCAGGGACGCCAAGTGGACAACTATTACCTGCATTGCGGAGGCAGCGCCTACAATTATTGGGGCGAAGGCTGCTTGGAGCGACGAGGTTTCGTAAACATGATCAATCGCGATCGCAATATGTGTAACCGTCCCGGCGTTGTACGCGTTTACTGGGGCGGAAACCACAGACAACGTGGTCACAGCGGCGGAGACTATCATGGACATATCGAATTTTTAGGAACTGATGGAATGTGGCATGCTGGTGCGTCTTCATCGTTACCAATTGATCAACGATTGGGACGCAATCGACGCCGCCTGAAAGCTTGCTACGTATTGCCTGAGGGGAGGATCCAATGAACCGAATTTTAAATCTTTTATCAACCGTCTTAGTCATTTTAATTTGCGCCGCATGGTCGCAACGTGAGCAATCTTGTCACAATTGCATGGAGGCCACCGACACCTTAAAGAAAGTGATGAGTACGCAGAAAGCTTTTCAAGAAAGAGAAGCCGACATGGAAAAAAACAATGTCGTTTTCGGCCCCACTGAAGAAAGACAGGCATTTGAGCTGGCACAGGGTGAAGCCTATCGTTTTGTTTGTGACGAAGGAAAGAAATCTCTGAACCCTCTTGAAAAACGAGCCTTGATGGAATTTGTTTTTGCTATGAATGATCTGAACATTGAAAGCGATGCTCTACATGATTTGAACGGGTGTTTTCGTCGAAAAGTTCAATTAAACAAAAAAGCTTACGGACATGTTGCGACCCAGATTGGCAAAGCTGCCCAATTGAGTGACTTCGTCGCCGAAAACCAACCCCACTACCAAGACGAGCGATAATCCATCACTCTGACAATCTTAAAAGTGACTGCCGCATCTCCTCAACTTTTGAAGTGATGCTTGCCAACAGCAGCTTATCGGCTTCGACAACATCCTCTGGGGCGTTAGCGAGAAACTTCTCATTGGTCAGCTTGCTATTGATTTTTTTGATGTCTTTCTCTTGCTTCTCGATCAGTTTCTTAAGACGCGTGACCTCTTTATCCAAATCGACAAGGCCTTCTAAAAGTATGATGACATCCACTTCCGAGTCTCCCAAACGTATGGGTGCGACCGCACATTTCTTAAGGCTGTCTTTTTCGCTAATTGAACACTCGTTCAACGAAGCCAAACGAACGATTTCTGATTTATTGCTACCTAAAATCTTTTGTGACTTGTCATCTTTCGGGGACAACCACACGTCGATTTTCTCTCCAGGCTTGATACTGTTCTCACCGCGAATGTTTCGAATCGCCGTAATCACCTCTTTGACCAGCTCCATTTCAAACGAGGCCTCTTCACTACCAAGCCCCAACCAAGTCTGATCTTTTTCAAACTCTGGAAACTCGTCGATAATGCAAGCTTCATTCTTAATAGGAAGCTTTTGATAAATCTCTTCTGTAATAAAAGGAGTGAAGGGATGCAATAAGCGAACAATACGATTTAATGTTTGCGCCAACACCAACTGGGTGACTTGTTTTTGCGACTCATCTTCACCATACAAAACCGGCTTAGAAAATTCTAAGTACCAGTCACAGAACTCATGCCAGGTAAAAGAATAAATACGGTTGGCAGCATCGGAGAATCGCATCTCTTCCAAGTACTGGTTCACTTCTTTTTCAACAAGACCGGTCTGATAAATCAACCATTGGTCGGCAGTCGTGAGCTGAGTCACATTCACCGTGGCATCAGTGCCCTCTTCAGGGACTTTGAATCCCTCCATATTGGAAAGGGAGAAGCGAGTGGCATTCCAAATCTTGTTCATAAAGTTTCTGTAACCCTCAAGGCGTTGCACAGAAAACTTCAAGTCTTTTCCAGTGGCCATTTGAGACATCAGCGTGAATCGCAAAGCATCGGCCCCATAACTTTCAATCATTTCCACTGGATCAATGGAGTTGCCAAGGCTTTTCGACATCTTTCTTCCTTGGGAGTCACGAATCAAACCATGGATGTAGACTTTACGGAAAGGCACGTCTCCTTTCATTTCAAGACCCATCATGATCATACGTGCGACCCAGAAAAAGATAATGTCATGTCCAGTGACAAGGACAGACGTCGGATAAAATGTTTTTTGGGTTTCAGTGTCTTCGGGCCACCCCATTGTGCTGAATGGCCAAAGCCCCGAACTGAACCAGGTGTCCAAAACATCTTTATCTTGATGAATGTTTTTTCCTTTGCAGCCATCACATTGGCTGGCCTCACTCTCCACCACGGTCACATGGTCGCAGTCGTCGCAATACCAGGCCGGGATTCTGTGCCCCCACCACAACTGGCGCGACACACACCAGTCTTCAATTATGTTCATCCAATGCAAATAAGTCTTAGTCCACTGCTCCGGAACAAATTGAATCGTTTCATTTTCTACAACGTGGCGAGCCGGTGTGGAGAGATCTTTTGTTTTAACAAACCACTGCTTGCTCAAGAACGGTTCCACAACGGCACCTGTACGATCGCAATACCCCACCGCATGCTGATGAGGTTCAGTTTTAACTATAATGTTCTTTTCTTCGAACTCTTTAACTATCTGCTTGCGTGCTTCTTGTGCTTTTAACCCCTGCCAAGGTCCACCGTTTTCATTGAGAGTTCCATCCACATTGAGAATATTGATAAACTCTAAACTGTGTTTCTTGCCTAACTCGTAATCGTTAAAATCATGGGCCGGAGTGACTTTCAATGCACCCGTTCCAAACTCTCTGTCCACATATTCATCGGTGATAATTGGGATCTGTCTATCTACCACTGGAAGAGTGATCGTCTTTCCAACAAGGTGTTTGTATCGCTCATCTTCAGGATGAACACAGACTGCACTGTCACCCAAATAGGTTTCCGGGCGAGTGGTGGCAATGATCAATTGCTCGTCGGTGCCGTCCACCGTGTAAGCCAAGTGGTACAAGCTCCCTTTCGTATCTTTATGCACAACTTCAAGATCAGAGATCGCTGATTGTAAAGGCGGTGACCAGTTCACCAATTTTTCTCCTTGGTACAACCAGCCTTTATTGTAAAGGTGAACAAAAACTTTTTTCACAGCCTTTGAGACGTCGTCATCCAAGGTGAACGTCTCACGCTTCCAATCCACGGAATCACCCAATCGTTTCATCTGCGAATAGATGCGATCACCGTAAGTTTTTTTCCACTTCCAAACTTCTTCGAGAAAGGCCTCACGACCCATCTCTAAACGGTCTTTGCCATCCTTTCGCAACTGTTTTTCTACAACCGCTTGGGTGGCGATTCCCGCATGGTCCGAGCCAGGCAACCACATCGCATTGAACCCTTGCATTCGCTTCCAGCGGATCAGTACGTCTTGAATCGTATGATCCAAGGCGTGCCCCATGTGAAGAAAACCCGTCACATTGGGGGGGGGCAAGATAATACTGTAGGGTCGTTTCGTCGACTGGTCTTCAGCTGCGAAATAGTTTTGCTCTTCCCAATGCTTGTAAATTCGGTCTTCAACATCACTGGGGTTGTAACGGTCACTTAGGTTTTCTGGCATTTTTGAAGTCATCCCGACTATTTAGCATAAAATGGCGGGTTGCCCAACCCTCAACCTACACAAGTTGAATTTTTGAGTTATAATGGGGTATGCGACCTATTTACCTGATATCACTTCTATTTCTTTTCTTTTGGGGCTCCCAGTTACGGGCTTCTAGTTTCGAAATTTGCGAATACAAATTGAAGGTTTTAGCTGTCTCAAAGACCACTGTTAAAGTGGAGATTCTTGAAACTATTGTTTCACCAGGCTTCAATGCGCAAACACAATCTCTTGCTTGCCAGGGCAAAATTGTAAATGACCAAATCCCTCTTTCAAAAATTAGTGCGGGACAACCTCTGGCAAAAAAAGGGACCACAGTCAAAGCGGAATGGCGCTCCTACTCGGCTATGACTCCCAAAGGACCGATGTCATCGACGTCTTGGAAGTTCTATAAATACTCGAATTGAAGGTCTTGCCGAATCAATCGTTGGAAGACTTGGGAATAAGGCCTTTGCCAGTAGAGATTAGAGTTCGCAACCAGAACGTAAGGGAATCTTCGGGGCGAATGTCTAAGTTTTTTACTCGCAAACCTTTTTCATCCAGGTCATGGACAATATTAATGGTGTCTTGTTTTGACTGCGGCGAATGGTCGAACTGAACACCAAAACCAATCTTTTTGGCTGTCTTGTGAAATACCACACGCCCCTTTAAAGTCACCGGATCGCGACCATCAAAGGGGATTTTTATAATGACCGAATCTTCGTCACGAGGATAAATTGCGGACTTCAGAAAGAGTCCATTCACAGAAATATTTCCAACTTCGCCTTCGTGAATGACATCGTTGTCTTCAAATTGCCATTGGGATTGAAAAGCGCAATTGTAACGGGGCTTGATTTCCCACCATCGCATTCTTCGATCGAAATAGATGTTTCTTACTGCTGGAATCAAAAAGTAAACCACGACAGAAATATTAACCAAATAGACAAGGAATAAAGGTACAAAACCGATGGAACCATTTTTGCTGAGAAAGCCGATATAGCTAAAGACAAACAGACCTGTAATGGAAACCAAGTACACATAAAAGCTCCATTTCTTACAGGAATAGATCGCGACCCCAGCAACAATGGGAGCCAACATCATAAACCAATTTTTTTCCAAATAGGGTCCGGTCGTGGCCATCTGAAAATACTCCCAAAGAGGCTCTCCGGAAATGAAAGCATTCAAGGCAATATTGCCTACTGGGGCCAAAAAATGGAAGAGGGCAAGAAAGACTAAACTCCAAGGGCGACGACGCATGACCCATGATATCTTTAGAATGAATACAGTGGCAAGTGTATATAATTATTGCGTATTTTTAGCGACTTGCTGCGGATTGGGCAGCTGACTAATAATAAAGACAAATAAAATGATCCCCACCGCAGCCATCGCACCAGAGGTGAAAAAAGGCGCCCCTTGGGAAAATTCTTGATACAGCCATCCTCCAAAAATAGGGCCGACAATTCTACCAACGGCTCCCATAGAATTCATCACCCCTAGGACATAGCCTTGGTCGTCTTCATCGGTTAGCACCGAGGCCAAACCGACAATGGGAGGCCGCATGCACCCATTCCCTATCGCCAGCAAGGTCATCACAAGAGCCAACGCTAAAATACTGTAACTCAATCCAATGCCAATAAATGAGATGGTCATTGCAATGAGGCCGAACATCAATGTGTTCTTCTCACCAAAACGAGGGATCCATTTGCGGATGAAGTATCCTTGGGTGATGACCATCATAATTCCAACATAGGCAAAACTAATGGAAGCCAGTTCGTAATCCCAACCGAATCGGTCTTGCACGAATGGAAAAACCATCACTTCCATAAGAGCCATAGCTAAGCTCATCAAAAAGAAAATAACAAACAATGAACGTAACAATGGTTTTTTAAAAATAACGGATAGAGACTCCCAGCGTCCCACTCGCTCTGTGGGCCCCTTTCTTTCTGTGATCGTTTCCGGAAGCATAAAGTAAGCCAAACACAAATTAAGCAAATTCAGACCGGCAGCGACAAGAGCTGAAAACTGAATCCCAAACGGAGGTTCCGCCCCCAATCTTTCTCCAATGGGGCCAGTGATTCCAGCGATGACGGGACCAAAAATAAAGCCCAAGCCAAAAGCGGCTCCGATCAACCCCATTCCCACCGAACGCTTGTCCTTGGGGGTAATGTCGGCAATGTAAGCCTGCGCGGCCGAGATGTTGGCTGCGAAAAAACCCGCCATTCCTCGTGCCACAAAAAGCAAAATCAATTGATTAGAGAAGGCAAAAAATGAATAGGACAGCACCGACCCGAAAAGGCTTATGAGGATAATGGGTCTCCGCCCGAAGCGATCGCTCAGTCTTCCCCACATTGGAGAAAACAGAAACTGCATAAAGGAGTAAATGGCCATCAATAAGCCCATCTCCAATTCGGTGGCCCCATACTGTCTAGCCAAATAGGGAGAAAGCGGAAGGATGATTCCGAAACCCACAAGATCGAGAAAGACGGTAAAAAAGATCAATTTGAGGGCACGCTTCTGACTGACATCCATGATGCCCAATTTGCCCTCTGTGAAGAAAATTAGCAAGAGCTCCCAGGCTTGGGAGCATCAAGACATGAGGTTTTAGGCCTCGGGAGAACTGTTGGGTTTAGGGATTTCCAAGTTAGGTTGCTGAATGTTGGGATCCGGAACCACGGTGTGCCCTTGGTCAATCATGGCCAAATGGGCTTTTACCAAAGATTTCAAGCCGGCCTCGAACTGCATTCGAGATTTTTTCAGGTCATTGACGTCTTGGTACATATTGCGCAGAGATTCTCGTGCCTCTCGAATAATAATGTCAGAACGCTGACGGGCTTCACGCACAATCAACTCTGCTTCTTTTTGAGCTTCAACTTTCATTCTTTCAGACATCTGTGAAGCCGTTTGCAGCGTCTGCTTCAGCGTTTCTTCTCGCTCTTGGTGCTCTTGAACAGAAACTTCTAAGGTTTTTTGTTTTTGCAAGAGTTGCTCGTTTTGGCGGGCTAGGGTCTCAAATTCATCAGCTATATCGCGCAGAAAGTCGTAAACTTCTTCGGTGTCCAAACCAAAAAGTTTGCGCCCAAAGGTTTTGTTAGCAATGTCGATGGGTGCGATTCTCATAATTCCCTCCCTGGTCATTATTGTCGCTATGAGTTTTCCTTAGCGAGCTCGTGGTCTCGCATCAATGCTTTATTAAAACTCATTCTTAGGATTCCTTCAAGTTCAAGCTCACGCATAGACTCTAATCCGGCAGCTGTGACCCCTTTTTTTGACGCAACCCTTACAGTTTGTTGGTCAAAACTCACATCTGGGCTTTCTGCGGCTAACTGAGCCGTGCCTAAAAAAGTCTCGATGACAACTTTTCTAGCAACATCGGGGGCGATTCCGTTCTCCTCGACCCAATCTTGCCAATATTTCATGAGCTCTAGGATAAATCCGGTCCCACTCGCCGAGGAGATCATAAGGGCCGAGAAGGCTTCTCCCTCTTCTGTAGACACCACATATCCCAAAGGGGAAAAAAGTTTTTCCATTAAGTGTTCCAAGATGATGTCGGGCTTCTCTATACAGAAAGAAACCACCGCCTTGCATATAAAAATGGGCGTGTTCGGCATCACTCGAACCAACGAAGCCTCTTGAATGTATTTGCGAAGAGTGGACAGCTGAATTCCAGCGGCCAAACTGATTGCTACTTTGTCAGCGGTGAAGGTGTTACGCAGAGGCTCTAATAGATCTAGTAAATCTTGTGGTTTGGTGGCCAAAATCACAATGTCTGACTGCTCCACCAACTCTTCAGCCGTCTCTACCGCATTCACTTGGAAGCGACTGACCATTTTTTGCACTTTTCCAGGTGTGCGGTTGTGGATATAGACTTGTTCCGGTCGAAGAGTTTTACTGGTCATCAATGCCGACAAAATGGCTTGCCCCATGTTGCCCAGACCGATAAACCCAACTTTCTTATCTTGTAAGGAAAAATTCATAGGTCACCCCAGCACCATACTGTTACGAAGTGACCAAAATAGCAATGACTATTCCAATTTCACGAGCGCGGACCCATTAGCGATTCCCCTAAACGCACCATAGTAGCGCCTTTGCGAATGGCCAATGGAAAATCTTGGCTGGTTCCCATAGATAATGTTCGGAAGCATGGTGGGTTTTGTTTTTGGCATTTGTAAAATAGATGGGCACAGCGTTCAAACCAATCCAAAGTCTCAACCGAGTCCTCTGACAATGGTGGAAAAAACATCAGCCCCTGCAACACCACTCCAGGAGCCTGCAAACACAGGCGGACCAAACTCTCAAGTTTTTCAGGTGCGACCCCTTGCTTCGAGTCTTCCCCAGCAATATTGACCTGAATAAGGATTTTTTGACTGCAGTTTTTTTGCTGAGCCACCTGTGAAATTTTCTCCACCTCTACCGAGCGTGAAACGGTTTGAATGAGCTCAAACTCACCGACAATATCTTTGATCTTTTTTGACTGCAGTTGTCCAATAAAGTGCCAATGAATCGGAAGGTCTGAGAGTTCTTCTTTTTTCTGCAAAGCCTCTTGTAAATAGTTTTCGCCAAAGTCTTTCATTCCAAGTTGAACCAAGGCTCTTATTTTTTCTATAGGTTGCTTTTTTGAAACGGCTAATACAGTCGGTTCAGCTCGGCTCGGGTCTTCTCTCAATGTTTCAGCAATCTGCTTATTAATATTTTTAAGATTTTCTTCTAACATCCCAACCATTCTCTTTGATGACGTGACTGATCTTTTCAATAGGAAGTCCGATCACATTTTTTAAAGACCCACGATACTCTTTTACAAATTTTCTAGCTTCCCCTTGGATGCCGTAGGCTCCTGCTTTATCTCGACAATCGCCCGAATCCACATAACGTTTGATATCGTCAAAGGCCAGTGTAAAGAACTCCACTTGGGTGGTTTCATGTCCCAAGATGAGACGTTCGGTTGTGAGATCGAACAGACAAAAGCCTGTAATGACCTCGTGGACCTGGCCCGACAGCTGGTTTAAAATATCAATAGAATGTTGATCGTTTTTCGGTTTACCTAGGATCTGATTCTGAAAGACTACGACGGTGTCGGCTCCGAGCAGTAAAATCTTATCTAATTTTGGCAACTTAGGGCTCTGTTTGGCAGCCTCGACCTTTTGGCGAGCGCAATCAGAAATTTGATCAGGTAAATTCAGGTTTTTATTAAGAATTTCCGATACTTCTATTGGAAAGGTGTGGAACTCATAGCCCTCTTCCTCGAGGATTTGGTTTCGGCGGGGTGATTTTGAGGTGAGTATGAGTTCTCGCATGGGGACTTTTTAAAAAAAAGGTTGAAAAATGGGAAGTGATTTATTGCTTTATTTGGGAATCTTGTTGGCAGGCTTTTCAGTTCTGTGGACAGTGTATACCATATTCTCTGTAAACGAAGACAGCAAAGCTCTATCGTGGGCCACAGGCGATCAGCCTGACAAATCTGAATCACCAATTATTAACATGTCGCGCCCTTTAGTCCATCAACTGACTATCAAGTACGCGAAGCGCATACAAAACAAAAAGTTCCGCGACAATATCGAATACAAAATCATGACGGGTGGTTTGGACAACGAGCTCAATGTGGATGAATTCATTGGCTTGAAAATGCTTTGGGGTATTTTCTTTCCAACTCTAATCGCAATTTTGAACTTTTCACTTCAACTCGGTTACCCATGGTTTGTGATTGCTGCCGCCGTTCCAATGGGCTGGATGATTCCTGATTTCCATGCCAATAAACAAAAACAATTGCGTTACCAAGCGATCATTGTCGATCTCCCATTCTTCGTCGATCTTTTGGCATTGTCGACCCAAGCAGGAGCTGACTTTATGGGAGCGATTCAAAAAATCTCGGATGCGGCTGAGAACAGTTTGCTCGGAAAAGAATTTGATAAAGTTCTTCGCGACACACGCCTTGGAAGCACGCGTGAACAGGCGATGAAGTCAATGTCACGACGACTGGACATCCCAGAAGTCACGAGTTTTGTGAACGTTCTTACCGATGCCGACGCCACCGGCGCCAGTATTGGGGAAGTCTTAAAAGAACAGTCCGAACAAATGCGACTAGAAAGGTTCGTGCGTGCAGAAAAAGCAGGTGCACGAGCATCACAAGCGATTTTATTACCGATGATGATGTTTATTATTCCTGCGGTTTTTATAATGGTTTTTGCCCCTGTTGGCCTTCAGTTTGTATACGGAGGTCAGTAAATGACCACCATGATAAACCAAACAAAAAGTAAAACCCTTGTGGCAAAGCTAACGATCGCAAAAAGCTTTCGTAGTCGGGCTCAAGGTTTAATCGGAAGAAAGACTCTTCCTGAAGATGAGGGTGTTTGGTTCCCGAAAAGCAATTGGATTCACACTTGCTTTATGTCGATGCCAATCGACGTGATTTATCTCGACAAAGAGATGAAAGTAAAAAAACTCCAACCTCATCTAAAACCTTGGCGTCTGCCAGCACCTGTGCTGAGCGCATCTTCTGTTTTAGAAGTGACCAAAGGATTCATCGAAAAGAACGACATTCAGGTAGGAGATTCACTCTATGTGGGCGATTAAGGTTCTTAACGGCCCACACGCGGGCAGGATATTTCAAATGAAAGAGGGTAGCCATTCGCTCGGCCGTTCGGCACAGGCCTCATTGCGCATTAAAAGCGCATCCATTTCAAAAGTCCACGCCAAGATCATGGTGACAGAAGACAAGGTAATCATTTCAGACAATCGTTCCAGTAACGGCATTGTTGTGAATGGTGTTAAAATTCAAAACAAAGCGTTAAGAGCCGGCGACAAATTTGCATTGGGAGATGTGATTTTTGATGTGATCCAACTCCCTGACTACGTTTCGATTCTGCCAGAAATGGACACACCCAGACCAAGTCCTCAAACCCAAGCCTCTGGTAACAACGCTTTGATGGCGCAAGACTTTGGGATGCTTCAACCCCAATCCAATGATGTTCAAGTATTGGCCTCATCAGTCAAGTCAGAAGCCAAGCAAGATCAACATCAGGATTTATCCATTCAGGAAAAATTTGAAAACTATATTGAAGATGTCGCTCTGCCTGGGGTTTATGAATACTCTTACAAGTTTGATCTGAAATATGTTGTCATGTCATTCGTAGTATTCTTTGTTCTGTTAGTCACAGCTCTTTCTGTAATTCCAGTCATCAAAGTCTCTCGCGATTTTGTCGTGGATGAAAGCACTCGACGAGCGGATTCTCTTGCTAAAATTCTTGTGCAAGAAAACCGTGACTTTGTTATTAACAAAAATGAAATCAGCATCAACGTGCGAGCAGTAATGAATGAATCTGGCGTCGACCAAGCTTTTATTGTCGATGCACTCGATGGACATATTATAGCCCCTATCAAACAACGAGGGCGCTATGCGCAAATTTCATTTGTACAACGAGCCCGAAAAAAACCTGGTCGTTATACAGAAGTACTTGATAACCGCATTGGAGTCAGTCGCCCTATTCTCTATACCAATCCACTCACTGGCGAACCTTCTCCAGCCGCCTATGCCATTATTCTATACAACCTAGACCGAGTCGCCTTGGATGTGCCAAGAACACTCAGCCTAATGATCCAAATATTGATTATTACTATGCTCGCAGGAGCTGTTCTGTACTTTTTCTTATATAAGGTCATCACCAAACCCATTTATGACCTAAATGAAGAGATTAACATAGCCCTAAAAGATGGCACCAATAATATTGAAGTGAAAACTCCAACACCAATCTTTCAAAAACTTGTATCTAATATCAATAGTGCCCTATCTCGCATGAGCCAAGAAGACTCTAACCAGATGTCTGTCGGAATTGGTGATAAGTCAATGGAAGCCTCTGAGCTTGTTGAGATGTTTCCTGTCGCCGCACTCGCTATCTCGCCAGAAAATGAAATGATTCTGGCGCAAAATGCCTACGTGGCAGGGCATCCACTTTTTGATGAACCCGATATCAAAGACAAGTACCTAGATGATTTAACAGACCCCTCTTTGGTGGAGTCATTAAAAGATCTTCTGCAAAAAGCTGTGGATAACCCCAATCAGAAGCACACCAATCCATTGCCTTCGGCCAATGGAATTAATTTTGAAGTTTCGATTAAATCAATCCAAGAGATGGGATCTATTAGTTATTACATAGTAAGTTTTGCTGAATATTATGAAGATGAGGAGAGCTTCGAAGAGTGAGTGCTGCTAAACGAAATATCTTTAAAGCTATAGATTTTTTGGTCAAGGTCCAATCAGGACCTGACGCTGGAAAGGCTTATCGCTTGCAACCTCCCAAAATTGTCGTCGGCCGAGATCCGCGATGTCAGATCCCATTGACGGACCCAAAAACCAGTCGCAAACAATTGGTTATCAAGTTTGACAACAATGTCATCTGCGAAGATGTGAGTTCACGCAAAAATACTCTTGTGAATGGAAAACCCTGCGGGAAAACAGTACTGCGTCCAGGTGACAAGATTTCTTTTGGGCAAACAACATTGGTTTTTGAAACTAAGGCTAATGAAAATGCCCAACCGCAATTGGCTGGAGCCAAACCTCCAACTGAAGATGAAATTGAAAAGCAGGCAGGACAGAAAAAGTTTCGTCTATTCCTTATTGCCATTCTAATTATGGCCGGCGCGGTGATCGCCTTAGAAGAAGAGGATGTTCCCATGCCAGAGGAAAACTTGGCTACAAGTGAAGATTTACAAAAACAAATTGATGAAACTGAAGAAAGAATGTCTTTACGCAGAGAAGAGCTTGATAAAACTAGAGGCAATAAACGGACTGACAACAAATACATATACAGCGTCGAACGACATTTTATTTCTGGTTTTAGGGACTTCCAAAATGGTAGATACAGTCGAGCTTTGGATTCATTTGGCACGACCATAGCGACAGAACCAGAACACACTCGAGCTCAACTTTATTCAAAAACGGCTCGCAAAAAGAAGTCGGACCTAATTGACACTCATCTTCGCGATGGACAGAAGTACAAGGAAAAAATGATGTACAACCGATGTGCTGCGGAATTCGAGAAGGCTTTGGTGCTAATTAATAATGTGAATTCTAAGAAATACGCTCTTGCAAAAGCGCAGTTTGATGAGTGCAGCATGATGAAAAGAGGAGGCTTCAAGTGAAACTGGCAGCCTTTAAAGATGGACAGTTAGTACAAGAGATCGATTTACAATCGGGCCAGACCTATACGGTGGGTCGAAAAAAGGGCTGTCACATACAGTTGGATAAAATGCCCGGAATCTCTCGTGAGCATTTTGAAATTGAAAACAGTTCTGGTGAATGGAAAGTCAATGTTCTGTCAGAAATCAAACTGATCGAGTTCGGTGGTGAAGAATGTCAAGACTTCACCATCACAGGCAATGGCGAGTTTATTCTTGACCCTTATCTCTTTAAATTTAGCTCTGATGGCACCTCTCAGGTGGGTAATCAGTTCAATGAAATGGCTGAAAACAGTCTTGATGCAGCCTCAAACAAGATGCAAGCGGTGGTGTCTTTTCAAGAAGATTCAGCTTCAGACCAAGGCGAGATTGATGACGAGGAAAACACGGCCATCCAAAACTTTTCTGGCCTTCCATATATAAAAATCATTGGTCAAGATGGAAAGAAATCTGAATACTTTCGCCTTGAGGGAAACCTTTGGATTATTGGCGGGGACGAAGGGGCATCAGTCTACCTGAAAGAACCGAGTGCAGCACCTCAGCATTTTGAAATAAGTAAAACCGACAAAGGTTTCTTTATAGTTGATCTTGGTTCTAAAACGGGGACTGACTTGAATGGCCAACGCCTAACGGCGAAAAAGCCGACTCGCCTGCTCAGTGGTGACATC
>CBDUOS010000004.1:0-49809 GCA_965368905.1 uncultured Bdellovibrionales bacterium
CTCACTGGTGGATTATTTATTGGCTTTGTTGCCATCGTCGCATTCTTTGCGCCTTGGCTAACCCACTTTGACCCAACAGAAATGATTTTGCGAGACCGCTTCTTAAGACCCTCCTTTCATCACCTGATGGGAACCGATCAAAACGGAATCGATATTTTCGCGCAAATTGTGTACGGAGCTCGCATCAGTCTAGTGATTGCTTTTTCCGTTGTTTTTATCAGTTTATTCATTGGCCTCCTTATCGGCTCAGCCGCCGGTTACTGCGGAGGTTGGGTGGATACAATCATCATGCGAATCATCGATATGATTTATGCCTTTCCGGGTTTCCTTCTAATACTGACCATTGCCGCGGTCATGCAATCCTCCTCTGTGGGTCACCTCATTCTTATTCTGTGTTTAACTGGGTGGGCTAGCTACGCTCGATTAATTCGCGGTGAAATCCTCCACCTTAAGAAGAAGGACTATGTGTTAAGTGCTGATGCATTAGGCGCCGGACATTTGCGAAAATTGGTTTTTTATATTTGGCCCAACTTAGTTGGGCCCGTCATGATTCAAGCCTCATTTGGAATGGCTGTCACCATCATTACTGAGTCCAGCCTCAGCTTCCTCGGACTAGGTGTTCCTCCTTCGACCCCCACTTGGGGCTCGCTCTTGAGCTCTGGTCGCAATTTTCTACTCGAAGCCCCATATATGAGTTTATTCCCAGGGATTGCACTCCTTATTGTGGTTCTCGGATTCAATCTACAAGGAGATGGACTGCGCGATCTCCTCGACCCAAAAAACTGAACAACCGGTCACAGAACTAGACAAACTTGATTTAGCTTCATAGAATAATCGGATATGCGCGAACTGATCGGCCAACAACTTATAATTGGGCTCTCCGGAGAAGAACTTACCAAAGATGAAGCTCAATTTATCGTTGAGAATAACGTTGGTGGCGTCATCCTTTTTGACAGAAACTTAAAGTCTGTTGAGCAAATCCACAAATTGGTCACTGATGTTCAACAATTGCGATACAAACTGCCCGAGAAAACACCACTTTTTGTTTCCATCGACATGGAGGGGGGGCGAGTCCACCGCCTGAAAGACCCCTTCACACAGTGGCCAGCCGCTAAAAACTTGGGAGACATTGATTCGTCATCATTGACCTTTCAATTCACTCAGTTGATGGGTCGAGAACTAAAGGCTGTGGGAATCAACTTGGATTATGCTCCTTGTGTCGATGTCTTGATGAATCCACAGAATGAAGTGATTGGCGATCGTGCTCTAAGTACTGATCCCGAAGTTGTTGCCAAGCTCTCATCAGCTATGGTCCGTGGCTATATCAAATCTGACGTTTTAGCCTGTGCAAAACACTTCCCCGGTCATGGATACACTTCCGTCGATAGTCATTTTGATTTACCTGTTGATGATCGAAAATTGGGGGACTTAGAAAAACAAGGCGACTTAGAGCCTTTTAAAAAAGTGATCAAAGCCCGCGTGGATATGATCATGACGGCTCATATTAAATACCCAAACATTGATCCCCAGTTTCCGGTTACCTTATCAGCACTTTTTATTAAGCAGTTCCTCCGCGAGGCTTTACGTTATCGCGGAATTATCATTACCGATGATCTCGATATGAAGGCTTTAACAAAAAACTTTCCAATCGAAGAAATTCCTGTCATGGCTTTGCAGGCAGGGGCCACCATGTTGCTCTATTGCAATGAACCCAATTCTCCAGTAAAAGCTGTAAAGAGTATTGCCAAAGCAATGAGTGAAGGCCAGTTGGATCAAGAAGTGATCCGCGCCAATTACGATACAATCATCAAAACAAAAATAAAAAGATTAAAGAATCCAGTGGAGCCTTTTTCACTAGAGAAGGCGCAACAAATCATTGGCAAGCAAGAGCATAAAGACTTCGCTGCAGCCATTGCCTCGCAAGAGGTCGACGAACTCTTACAGCAATCTTAAACTTAGAAGTCTTGCTATTGCTTAGCTTTGGGTCTATGACCGACAGCCATGTGGAGCATTGTCTTTTTACTCTCATTTTTAGGCTGGGCCGAAAAGGTGGAACTCTCCACTATTGAAATCAAAGCCAATAAGTTTAAGGCCGAGGCGACTCGCTCTGTTGAGTGGCCTATCAAAGTCGAGACAGTCACTCCTGCGATCCTACTGCCACAATTGGATGATGCCATCAACAGTACTAATGGTGTACAAACTCGCACCCAAGGCTCCCCCACTTTCTCGATTCGAGGATCAGCGCAAAGTGGACGCGCACTGGTTTTATATGACCATATTCCTCTCAACTTTGCTTCAGGATTTGGAGCACCCCGAATTTTTCTACCAAAAGAAAACCTCGAAACACTTTTAGTTGTAAAGGGGCCCAGCTCTTTGTTCTATGGCTCACAAGCTATGGCCGGCGCCATCGACTTTGTTTCAAAAACCTATGACAAACCCGAAATTAATATCAACTTCTCTGACACCAACGAAAGCTTTTTACCCTGGCGCCAAGGGTCTTTAGCCCATCAGTCTTACCAGTTGGCGACCCCTCTTTACCAAAGTTCTCGAACGCGTTTCCAAACTTCTTTCTTTTACGAAGATGATGATGGTCAGTTCCCCTATCAAAACGAAAGCCAGAGTGGTGTTCGTCAATTCAATGCGAGCAATCTTTCGCGTATCACTCTAAAAGGTGTTCATAAAAGAGAAAACTGGCGCTGGGACTTCAATACCATCATGGGTCGTCAAATTACCCAGAGCCCGGGAGCTGTAACCTTTCCATTGCAAACCCGGCAAGAGAATGAAGGTTTACTGGTGAGTCTGTCCCCACATGTTTTCTTAACTGATGAACAAAGTTTAAAAAGCCGCCTCACCTTTTTGAAAAGTGAAGCTGAGTTCTTGGAGAACAATGTTGAGACTTACACTCACCAGACCACAGGGATTTTACAAAATGAATGGGTTCAAAACTGGGGGCGATGGACCAAGTTACAGGTTTTTGCCGACGCTTTCTTTCACCGTTTGACTTCCAGTTTTTCCGGAGACAATCTCACCCAAGATAATTTTGAAGCTGGCCCGTTTTTAAGTTTCCAATTTTTAGAACAAGTGACCCATCAAGTGGGTGGACGCTATTTGTTTAGCAACGACAAGTTCCTTCCTACCGCTAGCACTCATGTTTATTTTTCCAATATGGACTCTTGGGTGGCGTACTCGGAAGGATTCCGCAACCCCACGCTCTCTGATCTTTACTCACAGTCCCCGTCCTTTGTAGGCAACGTCGATCTTCGTCCCGAAACATCCCATCAATGGGAGGTCGGATTAAAAAACAGAAAGCCCTTCAATCTGCAATGGGAGTTCCGTCTCTTTCATATTGAATACGAAAATTTCATTGAGTCTTTTGAGCTCTCGCCCGGTGTTTTCTCTCGAGCCAATCGCGGTGGTGGATATTCCAGAGGATTAGATAGTTCCCTAGAGTGGCAATCCGGCTGGGTTCGCCCACAACTTGTGTACAATTATTTGGATAGCAAAAGTCGAGAACTCAACCGCCCATTTCGCCTATCCCCACGTCATCAAATCACTCTCGGAACAAACTTAGTATTTTCTAATTTCCAGCTTCAGATACAAAATACCCATTGGTACGACACCATTGATGTTGGCCTTAACCAATCCGTAGCGTTGGAAGACTGGCAACAGTGGAACTTCTTTCTTCACCTTCTTAGCAAAAGGAGCTTCCGCGTGTCTTTGGGACTCATCAACGCATTCAATGAGGGAAAACAATTAACCCTCAACTACCCCGAGCCCCAAAGAAAATATTGGATACAAATTCACCAAAGTTTTTAGTCACTTAGGGTTGCCTCTTATTTTTTAAGCAAACCTTGCCCTTTCTACCGTTCCTTTGTAATTTCAGGTAAAGATATCGATTCATCGAGATTCTAAAACCAACATCTTAGAACAAATGGACTTTTGATATGGGTAGCTCGAAATCATTTATAGCATCAATCGCCGTTCATGCCGGCCTGGCTTGGGCTGCGTTCAATATGCCTCAATATTTTGATTTTACCAAAACGGATCAAGATCAGATTCAACCCGCGTACACGATGGACCTTATTGAAACAAAGAAAACTCCTACTAAGAAAGTTAAAAAGAAGCTAAAGAAAAGACTGGCGAGACCTAAACCTAAAAAGAGCTTCCAACAATTGCCGAAAAAAACTTTGGTGACTCAAAAGCAAAAAAGCCCGGTTCAAGTCGAGCTGCCACCGAAGAAAGTCAAGACAGCAACGGTGGATTCTGGAGAGCCGGCCAGTAAGTTGGCTAAGAACAGATTATCAGAACCCGTCCAACCTTCTGACGGTCGCTTCTTGCGCCAGCGAGGAGGCAACCGCCTTCCACTGTATCCGGTGGCTGATCGAATTCGTAAAAGAACTGGCAAGGTGATCGTACTGGGTTTTGTAAAAAACGATGGAACTGTCGGTAAAGTGCAAGTGGAGGGAAGCACAGGGACACCTCGAATGGAGTCCAGTGCAATCCAAGCTTTTTCAAATTATAAATTTCAGAAAGGGCAACAAGGTTGGGTGAAAATGCCTTTTGAATTCACCCTTGATGGAGAAGCGCGAGTGATCAGTGTTCGTAACTCACGCCTTCTAAGATCAATTCAATAATTTATTCTTCGTCACCAAAAAGTGTTGCAGCAGATTCAGTGGTTCCGTTATTGCGAACCTGAGATTTTCTTTTAGAACCAGCCTTGGCCGATTTTCTTTTACGGATCAATTTCGTCTGTTTTCTTGAGGACGCCATAATAGTCTCCTTGTAGGCACACTGAGTTATCAAAGGTCCATCCACAAGTCAACGAAGTGCCGGTCTCCCAAGCCAGCCCGACCCTCATTTTGTAGGCTATAGGCCAATTTGAGTCGAGGCCCCTTCCACGCGAGGCCCACGGAGGCCCAGTTTTGGCCAAGGGTATCATCCACAGAGTAGCCCCCATTGAGGTAGAAATGTCCCTTCATTGCCACCGACAGGCCCGCCCGATGGGCCAAGAGGCCTCCATTTTGAATATAAATGGGTCTGAGGGCTTCGTAGCGTAAGGTCACGGTTCTTTCAAAAACGTATTGGGTCCCAATCGCCAGCCGAGACTCCCTCCGCAAAGCCAGAGGCACGCTCTCATCGGCTTCGATCAAGTTTTCGCCTGACACAGAGAGCCCCCAGTTGGGTTGAAGCCCCACCAAGATTCCAGCATCTATATTGGTTTGACTGCTTTTGTCCCCATTGGCTTTTTCTGCTCGTAGGTAGGAACCACCCAGCCCGACACTCATACGAGAGTTGATTCGGTAACCCATCCCCCCTCGAAACTCATTTTCTGTAATTGATAACCCACGATCATTGATCTTATGGCGTCGATAGCTAAGTGATCCTGGGAACATAAGGTCCTTGGTTCCATCGGTCATCGTGATGCTGTAGGTATTCCTGCTGATATTCTTATCTGTAAAGCCGGAAAGGTAGGACACTCCGGTGTAGAATTTTTCAAACAAGGCAATACTGGCGGGATTTAAGTAAACACTCTCATTGGTCTCGACAGCAGCACGACCGGTGCCACCCATACCCGCAGAGAGGGCACCCACCATTTCAGCAGCTTGGAGGTTAAAAGAAAATACGAATACGACAAAATAAAAAAAGATCGGCTTCATGCCACAATTGTTGCGTTGAATACCGAAACTGTCCAGGAGGCAATCATCCAATGGCTGAATTGGACTCCTGAAATTGACCCTTCAAGTCAACAGGTCCTGCACTCTACTTAAAACAATGATTTATTTTAGCATGACGGTGCTTCGCTCTACAGTTTCGAATAAATTATTGACGAAAACAAACGCTGGCGAAATGTGGACAAAGACCATTGGCGTTGCCAAATCCGCATCCATCGGTGGCAAAAGAATCATAGTTGATGATGTGGGTCAATTGGGTGTTGGTGTTCTTACCATAACAACTTCCCTCGCTAGTGTGGTCGGGTTTTGGAACAATACAGCGCCTGGCCATATCGATATAAAAATCTTCAGCGTAAAGACTCTGCCGAATAATTTCCAGCTCTGGCGTCAGATTCGCGGGATCGGGATCCATGGCACAGCGAACGATCGTATTTGAATTAGCATCTTGATAGATCGCATCCTCTGGCAGCACAATCATAAATTGCATGTTGTCGGGACAGTCCCAAGGGCGGAGTAATTCGCCCCGCATACGCTCATCCACAACGACATCTTGAATCGAACTGAGAACACGAGGCGGCAAGTCTGATCCCGGACTGGTCCCTGGTTGTTTGAAACGAGGCTGTATCGCCGCACCAAAGATATTCTGCGCCAAATTATTATTGGCCGCATAGACGGTTCCACTCGAACTTGAGGTCTCTGCGACACCGGCACTTTCGGTACCACTATCGGTTTGTCCCACAGGTGGAAGTGAAACATTACCACTATTGTTTTGTTGTGCTAGATCTTGTAAGACAGTTAGAGAGCCTGGACCCAGTGGATAAATGTCACCAGGTACGGCCCAAGACAAAGCTAAAATTCCTCGCTGCTGATTGAAGAAGCCACGCAAATCATTTTCCATTATTTGCGATTTCATAAACCGTAGCTCACCCTCGAAGCGATAGTCGTCAGACATTTGAGCTGGAATGTAATTTCGCAAATACTCTTCACGAGGCAAACTCCAAAGAATATCGTTAAGCGAAAAGTCGTTCATAGGTGGAAAAAACGAATCATAGTCACTACCCTCAATACCTTCTTCACCGTTGTCTTCATCTCGATAGTTCAATTGTAAATTATCGAGTGTTCGAACCGCAACGACCAAGCGCGCTTGAGAGCTGGCCGTGGCTTGGCTTAAAATGGAGGGAATCTCAGCATCCGTTAGATTTCCAACACCTGAACGATATGTCTCTGCAATACGAAGTCCACCAGAATCAAATGCTCCCAATCGAAAAGTAAAAAATGTTCCGTCGTTTGCAATATCTTCTTGTTCAGAGCAAGACATGTAAGCCACTTGGTCGACCCCAACTTCATAAGCCCAGTTGGGAGAATTTACTAAGGATTGGTAGTGATCAGTTGTTCCGAAAGGCACAGCGGGAGTACAGTTTTGAAAAAAACCAAGAATTCCAGTCAAAGAAATGACAATGAAAACTGGTATCCATTTTAAACGCACTATCCCCCCTAACTACCTTATTATTGTATCAGAAAACTGATTTATTGCCTTTATTTTTGCCGCTTTTTATCTCATTATGGTACTCTTCAAATCCGACGCATGTCTCATTTTGAGAAGGGGGCACCATGAAACTCAAAAAAGCTGTAATTCCCGCCGCAGGACTAGGAACCCGGTTTCTACCAGCGACCAAAACAGTACCCAAAGAGCTTTTGCCCATTGTTGATAAACCCATACTTCTGTACGTAGTTGAAGAAGCCATTCAGGCCGGTATTGAAGACATTATTTTCATCGCCGGTCGAAATAAAACGGCCATCGAAGATTTTTTTGATCGCACTTATGAACTGGAAGACACTTTGTACAAAAGTGGAAAAACTGAGCTTTTGAAAATTGTTAAAGACATTCAAGAAATGGTGAATGTTGTTAGCATTCGTCAGAAACAGGCAAAAGGTTTGGGTCATGCCGTCTATATGGGAAAGCCTGCTGTCGGCGATCAACCCTTTGCCGTATTGCTCGGTGATGAGATCATGGTCTCTGGCGACCAACCCGGTGTGACAGCTCAGCTAGCCTCCGCATATGAAGAAACCGGATGCTCCACTGTCGCAGTTATGGAAGTGCCTGAACCCGATGTAAAAAAGTACGGAATTGTGGAAGTAGAGAATCAAGACCAAGACAATATGAAAGTATTATCTGTTATTGAAAAACCTGAACCGACTCAGGCTCCCAGCCGCTTAGCCCTACCCGGACGCTATATTTTCAATGCGTCTCTTTTCGATTATTTGGAAAACCAATCTCCGGGTAAAAATGGTGAAATTCAACTAACAGATGCCATGACAGCTGAAGCACAAGGAAAAGGGCTTTTTGCGCGCCGCTTTGTTGCCCAACGATATGACGCCGGCGACAAGTTTGGGTATCTTCAAGCCAATATCGAAATGGGTTTAAAGCACCCTGAAATTGGCGATCAATTACGCCAATATTTAACCGACTTGAAACTTTAGGATTTTAATATGAAATCATTTTTATTGCTGGTTGCCTGTAGCTTACTTTTACCAAACTACGTGCAAGCCTATGTGCCTCGCACCAAGACTATTGTACAAAAAATGAGTCGCAACAATGGACGAAGAGAGTACAAATTAGTGAGGGAAGTCACATTAGAATCCAAAGAGAAACAAATTCGAGCGAGAGAGGTTTGGACTGTCGCTCACGGTGACAAAATGAAGCTTGAAGTGAACAGTTTAGACTCCAACAATCCATGGAACTTTTCTATTTTATATTCTTCAAAAAATCGTCAGACACTCAGTCGCAATAAATCATTGAAGGCCTTTAAGAAGAGTCCTGATTTCTTCGAGCCTCTTTTTCACGATCGTTCTTCAAGAAGTTTATTGCGTCGCCTTGTGAGATACAAATTTATTCCCGACTGGGTCACAAGCACGCCGGAACCTTCTTATGAAGATGGCGAAACTAAAATGACCCCAGAACCTTTTATTTCTTTGGCTCCCATGGAAGGAACTGTCAACTATGCCATTGGCGCACGCAGCAACAGTCAGGGAGCCAACGCACAAACCCAACTTTGGGTGGAGCAAGATTCTTTTTTAATTACCAAAGGTCGACTTCGTTCACAGGCCGAGTTTGTTAACTCCAACTTTCAAACCTTCCCAGGTGGACTTCGCTTACCTGGAGACCCGCGCATCAATTGGAATGGCAACGTGGCAAAGGTTAAGTTACTCAAAGCAGAAACCACTCGTGTTGGTAAAAAGGAATGGAAACTCGACCAGAAGAAATCGGGAACCATACCCACTGATCCTCTCATTAAAGAGTTTTATTCGAGGTTTCGATGATACAGCCCCAACCCGGGGCGACTTCTTCACGGTGGCAAATTGCAGTCAACGCTCCTCTGCGTGGAACATTCACTTACGAGGCCCCAGAGTCTTTTAACCTTTTTCCCGGACAAACTGTTAAGGTTCCTTTCGGCCCCAAAAACAGGGAGGTCAACGGATTGGTGATTGAAGCCACACCGGTAAATAACGAAGAAGATTTTAAGGCAAAAGCTATTTTAGGTTTTGATGAAGAGCGTCCTGCACTTGATTCCGGGCAACTAAAATGGTTGCAGTGGATGTCGAACTATTATGTTTACCCTCTAGGACAAATACAACAACTGGTTTATCCTCCACTAAAAAAACACACCAATCGTAAAACGCGAAAAGAAGCCATCGTGCCCGAAGTGGCCACGATCCAGGCCCCCACCCTTACCGAAGAACAAACTGTTGCCGTCGAAACAGTAAACAGCACGGGCCATGGAACCTATTTACTTCACGGAGTCACTGGGTCTGGAAAAACAGAAGTATATATTGAGATCATCGAAAAAGTGATGAGCGAAGGAAAGTCCGCTATTGTTTTGGTTCCAGAAATTTCTTTAACCCCTCAATTGATTCGTCGATTCGCAGAACGCTTCCCCAATAAAATTGCCGTTCTCCACTCTCATTTGACAGATCGAGAAAAGACTAATCAGTGGTGGCAAGTGGTTGATGGCAAGAAATCCCTGTTGATTGGAGCGCGCTCAGCCTTATTCTGTCCGGCTCCAAACTTGGGGGTCATCGTTGTCGATGAAGAACACGAAACCAGTTTTAAACAAGAAGAAAAACTCAAGTACAACGCAAGAGACGCCGCCGTGATGAAGGGGGCGCTCCTTAACATTCCGGTCATCTTGGGTTCTGCCACACCGAGCGTGGAAACCTGGCAAAACGCTATGGATGGGAAGTATCAACTTCTCACCATGAAAAACCGGGTGCAGTCACGGCCACTACCTGAAATAGAGATTATCAACCCCAGAGAAGATAAAGATCCCACTTTAACTTTACCTTACTGGCTTTCCAAAACATTGTTCACAAAATTGAAGGCCGTCTTTGAGGCTGGCAACCAAAGTGCCTTGTTCCTAAATAGAAGAGGTGTCGCGCCCAGTGTTCAATGCTACGATTGTGGATTCATTTACCAATGCCCCAATTGCGACATCAGTTTAACTTTACATGGCAAACACCATTTGGTTTGCCACTATTGTGACTACCACGACCGCCTCAGCGAAGAGTGCCCTGAGTGCAAAGAGGGAGAGCCTAAAGCTTATGGACTAGGAACTGAAGCTGTGGAGCAAGACATTCGTAAACTCTTTCCAGAGGCACGTGTCTTCCGAGCTGATCGTGATGAGATCAACAGTCGTGAAGCTATCGAAGACATGGTAGCAAAAATGGAAAACCGTGAAGTGGATTTTCTTGTGGGAACACAAATGATTGCAAAAGGTTTGGATTTTAAGAATTTGGCTTTGGTTGGCATCGTACACGCTGATGTGGCCTTTAGCGTTCCCGACTTTCGAGCCAGTGAAAGATGTTTTCAACTGTGCACTCAAGTGAGCGGAAGAGCGGGGCGCCACCAAACACCAGGAGAAGTGGTGATCCAAACCTACAAGGTAAACCACCCCAGTTTAGTGGCTGCAAAAAATCATGACTTTGTAAAGTTTGTCGACCAAGAACTTGAACATAGAAAGTTTTTTAACTATCCGCCGTTTGGAAAAATCACCGCTATTCGACTCAGCCATTTGCGAGAAAATGTGGTCATTGATGATGGTCAAAAAATCGTGTCCTATTTGCGAGCTTTAATTGAACGTTTTGATAACCTCAAGGACTCACAAGTTTTAGGTCCAACACCCGCCCCTTTGTCGCGCTTAAAGAATCGTTATCGCTACCACATTCTAATTAAAGCCAAGGACCACCAGGTAATCAATTTCTTGGCCAACAAGGCTGAAAGCTTTATCAAAGACCAGGTGAAAAAAACAAAATGCTTGGTCGATGTCGATCCCTACAGCCTGATTTAACCCTTAACAATCACTTAATAAATACCTACAATAAGGGTAAAGCGATAAATTCTATGCGGTTAGAATGTGAACTTATAGCCAATGGACTTTTAGATAATGAGTGAAGAGACAGCCACTAAAGAAGAGCGAGATGATGTAGCAGCACTGACCACTTGCCAGAGTTGTGGAATAGAAAATCCCAACTTGGTTCGTATCGATTCTGGGCTGCGCCTTTCATTACAAAAATCTGGAGTCGATGAACTCCCCAACTTTGTTTGTTCACCTTGTTTAAAAAGCCTAAGAAAATCAGCCAGCTTGGGCGCCCAAGAATTAGCGAAAAAAGAAATTAAAGCTGGACACACTGGCAAACTTTGGAAAGCTCGCATCTCTCTAGTTAAGCAGGGACACCTTCTTTTGCAAAGAGGTGATTACTCTGAGGCGGCTCAGTGCTACGAAAAGTATTTGAAAGTCCTGCAGTTGGCCGTAGAGAAAAAAAGTCGAGCCGAATTAGACCCCAGTCAGTTTCATGATCATCCGAAAGAAATTACGATTATCTGCTCTGTTCTCTGGGACTTGATGCTGATCTATGATGCCAATTTAAAGTTTCAAAATCGGCAATTGGAGGCCGCTCAGCTATTGGCTCAATTTGTTCGATTCTCACCTGTCTACAACACCATTGTTCGAAAGGCTGAGAAGGAAACTCATAAAGCAAAGAATCCCATGGCGTTTAAAACCTTTCTTAAGCTTTGCGACGCACACACCAGCCGTTGTTTCATTGCCAATGAAACCTTTGGATCGAGAATTGATCCCACCGTGATTCTGCTTTGTCAGTTCCGCGATGGGGTTTTAAAAGAACACCCAATGGGTCGAAAGTTTGTGGCCTTTTATTATAAGCGCTCCCCTGCGGTCGCTCACCTGCTGCGAAAATGGCCGTTTTTAAAGAAACCCCTTCGCCCCCTACTTCGAGCATTGGCCCAGGTCACAGATCGTTTGTTCTGATGCATGGCGCAGAGGGTCGTCACCGATCAGGTGGCGATTTTCCTTGCCTCTAGGCCACCTTTCTTAAACTTTATAACTATGTCCGATACGAAGAAGTTACAGAAACGATACGATCACGTGATTATTGGCTATAATTTGGCAAGCTTAACGTTTGCCTATGAGCTCGCTAAAAAACAGCAAAGCTTTTGTCTTCTCGACGCCCGCCATCTTAGTGGCAGCCCGATAAAAAGAATTGAGTCCTTGGGTTCGTTGGTTATGGCAAGAGTCCCTTTTAATCAAACCATCGATGCCTCACAATTGGAGACTACGCCTTTTGGAGCCATTGAAAATCGAGAGGGCACCCCCATTACCTTTGAAAAAGGGAATTTCAAAAGCTTTCTTGGATTTGGAAGCGAGAAGATTCAAGAAATTGACGCCATCGACCCATTTTGTGTCACTGAAAATAGTCTGCCCCAATTGAAAGTCGAAGATTACTGGCAGCAGGCTCTTGATCTTGTCGAGCCTTTCATGTTTTTAGATGAACAGGTAACAGATATCGAATTTGATGAAGAGGGGCTAACCTCCCTCACGTTGAATGCAAAAACCACTTTGCGCGGCAGTCAGTTTTATTTCTTCGACCAGTTCCCTTTCGTCTTTGAAAAACTCGGAAACGAAATGAAGAAAGCAGCCAGCCAGTTTGGGAAAACCGATTGGTTTTCTTCTGTCAATTTAGTCATCATACATGAAGAAGAGCCAGCCCAATATGAACTGGATCAGCTGTATCTTCTAATGGGTTCAAAGCTGAAGCCTTGTATTGGTGAGTTCTCACGTATTCAGGGACAGTTGGTCTCTCGCTGGGAGACCTTTATTTCGGCCGAACTCACCCCAGATAGTGAAACGACTGGAGCCGCTTTAAAAGAGATCAAAAAACAGGTGAAAAGAGCCTTCGCTCAGGATCACAAATTGCCCGGTTCCGAGCATGTTCTTGTCCATGACCGTGTCTACGCCAACTTTGAAAAAACCACATTGGAAAATGGAAAGTTTTCTCATTTCAATAACTTATCTATTTATTCTCCACTTTTTGCCGGCAACATCGGTTGGGCCAATGAAATCTTGTGTGGTTTAGAAGCCGCCAATCAGGCTGAGTTGGCCCCACAAAGAACATTGGAATCTGAGCCCCAAGCCACCCTCTAGGAATCTGGTTGCAGGCTCCGCCACTCCGTGCTAAACCCTCGGTCTAACTAGTTATTAGTTTAATTCACACCTCTTGGAACTCCACTGGTGTTCTTATGGAACTTGTGCCGAGAGGGAGGTTTAACCAGACAGGAGGATATTATGGTTACCCTTAAAGACATGCTCGACTCGGGCGTACACTTCGGCCATCAAACACAACGATGGAACCCTAAAATGAAACCCTATGTTTTTGGAGATCGTGGTGGAATTCACATCATCGATTTACAAAAAACATTGGAAATGACGAAAAATGCTTTGGCCGCTATTGAAGAGCGCGCTGCTAAAGGTGAAAAAATCATTTTCGTTGGAACAAAAAAGCAAGCTGTAGAAGCTGTGCAAGAGGCCGCCGATAAATGCGGTGGATTCTACGTGACCAAAAGATGGTTGGGCGGAACTCTCACCAACTTTGTTACCATCAAGCAAAGTATTGATCGCCTCAAAAAAATTGATCAAATGCGTGACAAAGGCGAGCTTGAGTACTTCAACAAAAAAGAACGTTCACAAATCGAAAAAGAATACGTCAAATTGAATGAATACCTTGAAGGTATTCGCGAAATGAAAGAACCACCCAGCATGATCTTTGTAGTTGATGTGACTAAAGAACATATCGCTGTAAAAGAGGCTAAAAACTTAGATATGGGAGTTTTCGGAATCTGCGATACAAATTCAGATCCAGAACAAATTGAATACCCCATCCCAGGAAATGACGATGCCATTCGTTCTATTAAACTTTTCTGCAACCTCATTGCCGATGCTTATCTGGCCGGTGCTAAAAAATGGGAACAAAAACTTCGTTCACAAACTGACAAGCAGTCTGATGTTGAGGCCGAAGTAAAAGAAAAGACTACGAAAGTGCAACAGCCACAATCAACAGGTCCTGCGGTCGTTAAAGCCACCAAAGGTCGCAAACTCGTTGCTGCCGGAACTGCAGATGAGATTGAAATCATGCAAGAGGTTGAAGCCAACGCTTCTGATGAAGGCGGACCAGAGAAAGTCGTGGTTGCTGATACGGATCCTGATGCAGACAAAAAAGAAGAAACTAAAGGAGAATAAGAATGGCAATTACAGCTCAAATGGTAAAAGAGTTGCGTGAGCGTACAAGTGCTGGAATGCTCGATTGCAAAAAGGCCTTGCAAGAAAATGATGGTGATTTTGACAAAGCCGCCGATTGGTTGCGTACAAAAGGTCTTTCTAAGGCTGCAAAAAAATCTGGTCGTGTGGCTGCAGAAGGACTTGTTACTTCTTACATTCACGCTGGCGGTAGAATTGGAGTCCTCGTTGAAGTGAATTCTGAGACTGACTTCGTCGCGCGCAATGATGACTTTAAACAGTTTACAACGGATATTGCGATGCACATTGCTGCCACAAATCCGTTGGCTGTTTCAAAAGAAGAAATTTCTCAAGAAGAAATCGAAAAAGAAAAAGAAGTTTTAGCGGCGAAAAACCGTGAAGAAGGCAAAAAAGAAGAGATGATTGAAAAAATCGTCGGCGGTCAGATTAATAAATGGTTGGCTGAAAATTGTCTTATGGAACAGAAGTATGTGAAGAACCCAGACGTCACTGTGGCTGAGCATCTAAAAAACACCATCGCCCATATCGGGGAGAATCTTGTGATTCGTCGATTTGTTCGTTTCGAATTGGGTGAAGGTATTGAGAAAAAGGCTGATAACTTCGCAGAAGAAGTGGCTGCAGCTATTAAGTAAAAGAGGTTTTTGGTGAGCCTACCTAAGTATAAAAGGGCCCTTTTGAAGATCAGTGGTGAAGCACTGGCCGGCGACGAGGGCTATGGAATCAACACAGATGTCATCAAACAGGTGGCCGAAGAAATCAAAACTGTTCATGACCACAACATCCAATTGGGGGTTGTGATTGGTGGCGGTAACATCTTTCGAGGTGTGGCCGCTGCGGCTAAGGGAATGGATCGTGCGAGCAGTGATTATATGGGCATGTTGGCCACTTGTATTAATGCCTTGGCCCTACAGGATGCTTTAGAAAGTATCGGTGTCGAAACTCGAGTTCAATCCGCTATTGAAATGGCACAAATTGCTGAGCCCTATATTCGCAGAAAATCGGTCCGCCATTTAGAGAAGGCACGTGTCGTTATTTTTGCGGCGGGTACCGGTAACCCGTACTTCACAACAGATACCGCTGCGGCTCTTCGCGGCATGGAGATCAATGCTGAAGTGATTCTAAAGGCGACCAATGTCGACGGGATCTACAACAAGGATCCAAAAAAGCATGATGATGCCACCAAGGTGAGAGAGATCAGTCATCACCAAGCTTTAAGCCAAGGCTTGAAAGTAATTGATTCGACTGCCATCAGCCTTTGTATGGACAACAACATGCCCATTGTTATTTTTAAGCTCATGCAAAGAGGCAATATTCTTAACGTTCTGAAGGGCGAAACAGTTGGATCGATAATCCAATCTTAAAGTAAGGGAGAGCTTATGGAGTTCAACACTCTTAAACAAGAAACTGAAGATAAAATGAAACAAGCAACCCAATCTTTGTCTGAGGAGTTCAAAAAAGTTCGCACAGGACGAGCACAAGTGTCTATGCTTGATGGAGTTAAAGTGGACTATTATGGAAACCCCACTCCCCTTAATCAAGTGGCCTCTGTTTCTTGTCCGGATGCTCGTAGTTTTTTAATTACTCCTTGGGAAACCTCAGTTCTAAAATCCATCGAACAATCTATTGTAAAGAGTGATATTGGTATGGCACCAATTAATGATGGCAAAGTGATTCGTTTAAAATTGCCAGAACTGACAGAAGAATCGCGTAAAGATTTGGTGAAAAAAACCAAAAAAATGGTGGAAGACGCACGTGTAGCTGTTCGCATGGCTCGTCGAGATGCTAATGACTCACTAAAACAGGCACTGAAAGACAAGGCGATCAGTGAGGATGAAAGCAAAGCACACCAAGATACAATTCAAAAGATGACTGACAGTTATATCGTCAACGTTGATAAGATTGCCGAAGAAAAAGAAAAAGATATAATGACACTATGACCGAAGCGAAACAGGAACCTCAACATATAGCCGTCATCATGGATGGAAATGGACGCTGGGCGAATGCTCGCCTGCGCGATCGTGTGTTTGGACACATAAAAGGTGCCAGAGTAGCTAAGAAAATAGTTGAGGCCTGTGTTGAAAAAAAAATGGAGGCTCTTACTCTTTATGCCTTTAGCGAAGAGAACTGGGGTCGCCCGCAAGATGAAATCAATTTTCTCATGCGCCTTCTCTCTCGTTATATCGTCAAAGAAAGAGACAGCCTTATAAAAAACAACATTCGTTTCCGCTGCATCGGACAGATAGAGAAAATTCCTGCCTCTGTATTGAAAGAAGTTGAATCGACAATGCAAGCGACCAAAGATAACACAGGGTTGGTCTTAACTTTTGCCCTAAGTTACGGTGGACGTCAGGAGATCACCCGTGCCGTTAAAGAAATTGGACAACTTGTTGAAGACGGAAAGCTCAAATCTTCTGACATAACTGAACACTTGATTAATGGCTTTATGCAAACAGCACCACTGAAGGACCCAGACCTGTTGATTCGCACCAGTGGTGAGTGGCGCCTTTCAAACTTTCTTCCCTGGCAAAGCGTTTACACGGAACTTTATTTTACCAAAGTTCTTTGGCCAGACTTCACCTTAGCCGACTTTGATGAAGCCCTTGCCTCATACACCAACCGAGAGCGCCGATACGGCAAGGTTCGCCCGCAGAAACAACTCAGTTTAAACACCTAGGAGGTCGGATTGTTTGTCCGAGCGGTCTCAGCTTTTTTAGGAGTCGCAGCCCTGTTTGCGATTTGGCATTTTTTTGCTGTTCCAGGTTTGGTTGCAATTTGCTCCTTGGTTAGCTTCATCGCATGTGTCGAGTTTTCACAATTAGTTGAGAAGAAAAATAAACTGATACAAATGTTGTTTGTTTGCATCACTTTTGCCTTCTTTTTAGTTTTTACTTTTTATTCCCAGTCTTTTATCACTTTCATGAGCCTTTTTATAATTCTGGTATCCTACTTTATTCTGTTAGTCGATGAAAACGTCTCCATTCGCATATCCAAACTTACTTCATGGACTGTAGGAGCTCTTTATTGTGGTGGTTTCACTGGAGTTGTTACTCATGGTGTTCTTATCCATGGCGGTAAATTCTTTACTGGGCTACTCATCCTAAGTTTTTTAACAGACACCTTTGCCTATTTGGTCGGTAGAATTGCTGGGAAGCACCCACTGGCTCCACGGATTTCACCAAAGAAGACTCTTGAGGGGGGCCTTGCCGGCCTGATCGGTGGTAGTGTATGTGGATTCTGGTATTTATCAACTCTTGAGCACAGTAGCCCCCTATGGGTTGTTGTCGTTGTTTGCATTTCATCCAGTCTGTTCAGCCAGGTCGGTGATCTTTTTGAATCAACTCTAAAGCGCTGTTCTGGAGTTAAAGACTCCGGAAAAATACTCCCAGGCCATGGTGGAGTTCTCGACCGTATTGATGGCCTCTTGTTTGCTGGCCCTTTTCTCTATTTGTGGATGCAGACTTTTACCTAATTCTAGCCTATGCTAAAATTATGAAAACCGAGCCAAGAGCTCATGGAATATATAAATGATTGATTCTTTTGCTAGTTTTTTAAATCAAGGCTTGGCCTACCTCGTACCAATGATCATCCTTCTCGGACTTCTAATTTTCGTCCATGAACTGGGTCATTTTTTGGCCGCAAAATTTTTCAAAGTCAGAGTCGAAACTTTCAGTCTTGGTTTTGGTCCCAAAATTATTAAGTTTGTACGAGGCGGGACCATCTATTGTGTTTCAGCACTACCTCTCGGTGGCTACGTCAAGATGTATGGTGATGAGCCTGGTAAAGACATTCCTGAAGAATTAAAGAAGCAATCCTATCTGCATAAACCTGTCGGACAAAGAATTGTAATTGCTCTTGCCGGGCCGCTTATGAATTTGTTTTTCGCTATCATTCTATTTGGTGGCGTGGCGAGTCTTGGAGACAAAGCCTTGGCCCCCGATGTCGGAGAAATAGCTCCTAACTCTCGAGCCTTCGAGGTCGGCTTTCGACCCTACGATAATATTAAATCCATCAATGGTGAGCCCACTGAAACATGGAGCGAAATTACTGAAATTGTGGAAAGCTCTGCTGATAAGAGTTTAACTTTTATTGTTGTTCGAATGGGTGAGGAGAAGACGATAAACGTCACACCAAAATCAAGCGAAAATGACAATTTGTTTTCCACTGCCGATCGTATCGGAAAGATTCGTGGTTTCAACTCAAATTTGCATATGCCTGTGGTAGGAGTTGTTGAAAATGGAAACTTTGCTCAAGCGGGATTTCACACTGGTGATCGCATAGTCGAAATCAATGGACAACCTGTTAAATGGTACAAAGACATCCAGCCCATGCTTTTAGAAAGCCTTTTCAATAGCGATGGCAAAACAAAAGTCAGCGTGCAAAGGTTTAATGATTTTCGCAAAGGCGAAAAAGACGACAACATAAAGAAATTTGATATCATAGTAGAAGGAACCAACTTCACCGACCAAAAAGTCGACATCTATATGCCTGAAACGGTGATAGCTGAAGTTCAAGAAGACAGCCCTGCTGCTGCCGCTGGCTTGATACGTCTTGATCGCATTGTCAGTATCAACAATAATCCAATGGTTTCCTTTAATGATATTGTAAATGCTGTCAGTTCATTCAACCCAGGAGACGAACCTCTTCAAGTTGAAGTCATGCGGAATGGTGAACTGCAAACATTTGCAATTACACCTAAGATGAATACGCTGGAAGGGCGTTTTGGCGAAACCGAGAATCGCTTTACAATTGGTGTCATCCCCACCCTTTTTGTGGCCCCTCAAACCTATTTGTGGAAATCAACTGACATCAAGCAAATCGCCTCAAGAGCCATGCATCAAACCTGGCACTGGACAAGCATGACCGTCCTGAGCTTTGTACGAATCCTGCAAGCTCGTGTTTCTTCAAAAAATGTTAGCGGCATAATTTCTATCGGGCAAGTGGCCCAACAAAGTTGGGAAATTGGCTTAAATGCTTTCTTAAAGATGATGGCAATTATTTCTATCAACTTATTTATACTGAACTTGTTGCCCATTCCTATTCTCGATGGTGGGCATTTGATGATTTTCACCCTCGAAGCAATCAAAGGAGCACCATTGAGCCTCCGGAAAATTGAAATGGCTCATCAGGTCGGTTTTCTTATTATATTGTTTTTGATGGCCTTCGCCCTTTTCAATGATTTCTCTAGAATTTTAGGTAGTTGAGGTTGTCTAGTTGGCAAAGCAAAACCATTCTTGCGGTCGATACCTCACAACATAGAGGACAAATCGTGGTTTGGAAAAATCAAACCATAACCGGTGAGTTTATATGGGAAAAAGCGAAATCCCATTCTGAAAAAATCACCTCAGTATTTTCTGAAGTTATGAAACAAGATCAAACCAACCTGAACGACATTGACGCTATAGCATGTGTCGTTGGGCCGGGAAGTTTCACTGGAATTCGCGTCGGTGTAAATTTTTGTAAATCTCTCGCCTATGCAAATCAAATTCCCATGGTTTCAATCAATAGCTTGGATCTCTTAGCCTTGAATGGTGAGGGACAAGGCTTAACCATAGCCGCTTGCCTTGATGCCCAGAAAAACTCTCTATTTCTTTCTCTGTACGACAAGTCAATGCAACCAGAGATGCAAAATATGGTGGTGCCAGTACAGAGACTGCACGAAGTTATTAAGAATGAGGTTCTTGTATGCGGCTCTGGTGTCGCCTCTTATTCCGATTTTATTGACCCCAGCATTTTAAATCTCTGCCATAGAGAAAACGAAGGTCTGCCAGCAGATCTAACGACTCTTTTTAAAAGCGACTCTCCCATTGATCTCGGCCATGAGACAACATGGGAAAACCTCAAACCTATTTATATCAAAGCATCAGCTCCTGAAGAAAAGCTCAATCCATCGGAGCTTTAATAGGTCGACTAGACTTTTGTCGTGTTTACGCTTTGCGTTTTATTTGGTTTCAGGTCGTAGCATGATGATGATGCTTTATGCTAACCTTGAAACTGTATGAGTTTAGACACAGTTGATTATTATGCCGTACTTGATGTTGCCCCCGAGGCAACCCAGGACGTTATCTACTCTGCTTACAAGAAAGCACAAGAAACCTACTCATTAAAAAATCCAGAGATATATAAAATCTTTTCACCTCAAGAAGCGACTGATTGGATCGAGTTGGTTGAAGAAGCTTTTACAATTATAGGATCACCCAACTCACGCAGAGAATATGATTTGGAGAAACGCGGTATCGTTCAACCCGCATTGCCAAGTATGGAGTTACAAGAAGAAGAAAAAGCAAACTCTGAAACAACGGTATCTCCGCAACCCTTAGCAGAGGGTTTTGCTAAGACCAAAATAAGCCAGTACCAGATCAGTACTACCATGGAAGACCTTATTAAAAAGCAAGAAGTATTCGATGGCTTGTTCTTGAAGAAAATTCGCGAATACAAAAAAATTGATCTTAAAGATTTTTCGCAAGTAACATGTATTGCAATTCGACATTTGTACGCAATTGAAAATAATAATTTCTCTGTTCTTCCAGCCGCCGTTTTCGTTCGAGGTTATATCATTCAGTATTGCCGAATTCTCGGTCTCGATGAAGAAAAAGTGGCCCCATCTTTTATGTCTCTTCTAAAAAATGACGACTGAAAAAAAATCCATTCGAGCAGCTGACTCCTTAACAGGATTGAGGTTAGACGTCGCTTTACCCAAATCTGGCATGACTCTTTCACGCTCTCAAGGACAGCGCTTGTTAGATGATAAGTTGGTATGGGTAAATGGAAAAAGTGAAAAAGCTTCCTATCGTCTACAAGAAGGTGACGAAATCTCAGTCGAAATCCCAGCACCAAATAGAATAGAGCTAACACCATACTATATCGACTTAGATATCGCCTTTGAAGATGACGATGTCATCGTCGTAAACAAGCCCGCTGGATTAGTCGTTCACCCGGCCTATGGTCATGAGAATGATACCCTGATCAATGCTCTGGTCGCCCGACAAACTCCTCTATCAACCAGTGATGAGGAGTATCGACCCGGCTTGGTTCACCGCATTGACAAGGGAACGAGTGGACTTTTGGTTCTGGCAAAAAATGATAAGGCCCACACCTTTTTAGCCAAGCAGTTTGTTAAAAAAACAATTCACCGACGATACTGGGCCCTTTGCTTTTCCAATAAAAATATTCAAGAGGGAACCATTGAAAGTCATTTGGCTCGTGATCCAAAAAATCGACAGCGTTTTCAAACCAATGATGAGGGTGACGGCAAATTGGCTATAACTCACTACAAAACATTAGAAGAGCGACCGCCCTTCAAACTATTTCAACTGCAGTTAGAAACGGGAAGAACTCACCAAATCCGTGTGCATCTTTCCAGTGAGAATAATCCAATTGTAGGTGATGAAGTCTATGGTGGAAAAAACCAAGCTAAAAATCTCAAAAACCAAAGACTTAAAAAATTAATTTTGGATATGGAACGCTTTGCTTTACATGCTAAAGAACTAGGGTTTCTACACCCTACAAAAAAAGAGTTTGTCACTTTTAATAGCGTTATTCCGGAGGACCTAAACACGCTGTTTCATTTGGGAGGATTCTCTGAGTTCCTATAGCCCATTAACACAATTTGGAAAAGTTTATGAAAAAGGACCCCTTCGAGTTTTCTTTAGTGACGATCGCTTTTCTCTCAAACTCTTAGATGAGCGGCAAATTGACTATTACCTATTACACCAAGTTCATGGAGCCAATGTGATCCGCTGCCAGACAGGTTTGAAAAAGGCCGATGCCCATTGGACCGATCACCGAGGGCAGGCCTTAATCATAAAAACAGCTGATTGTTTACCGGTATTCATAGCTGATCAACGGCGGATCATGGGTCTACATATGGGATGGCGAGCTTTTACAAATAATATTTTTGAAAAGGCTATGGAACATTTTGATATTCCAAGTCGAACTCAAATTTTTATAGGACCTCACATTGGCTTTCAAAGTTTTCAGGTGGACAGCGAGACCACTCAAAGAATTCTCAATGCTCAGGCATTAAATTTACAAAAAGCCCTACAAATTGGCATCGCAAAAACCTCTCTTGTAAAGACAAATCACTTCTATATTGATCTTCTCTCTCTTTTAGTTCGAAAAGTTAAACAGTCTCGCATCGGGCAAATTCATCTACACCCTGTCGATACATACCTCAGCTCCACCCACTATTCCCATCGACGAAATCGTTGGCGGCAAGGAACAAACTACTCCTTCATTTTAAAATCTTAGTGGGTGGATTGCTTTCGCAGAACCTCATTGATGGGGTCTAATGAAAAAATATTCAATCGTGCCTTCATATTCTTATCCAATGAGGGCAAAATGATTTCCACTACCCCATCTTCGTTAATGTCTTTTAAAAACAAATTGTGTTTTTTGTCGTCGAATTTATAGAAGGCATCTTTTTTGTCTGTGAGTTGTTTTGAGTCTAAGAAAACAAGTTCACCATCATCGATCTTGTAGAGCTCAATCCCCAATCCTTGAAGGTTTTGGACTTTTACCACTTTATAGGTTTTATCATTCAGTTCCCACTCTAACTGCGAAAGGATCTGCTTGTTCGTATTGAGCAACCAACCCATAGTCTTTGTTTTCACTGCCGGGTTGAGTAGAATCACTGAGAGGACAATGGAAATAATAAATAAAAGAATTCCGTATTTCATTGCACCTTCTTATTCTTCAAATCGCGCCAAGACTTACCTCGTCGCATGTTTGGGTCCATTTGGTATTTTTTAACGGCCCTTAAATGCTCTTTGTATGATTTGGTAAAGATGTGGGTCCCATCATTTTGACTAACAAAATAAAGAAAGTCTGTTTTCTTTGGATTGGCCGCTGCTGCCAATGCCTCAGCTCCAGGGTTCCCAATCGGACCAGGAGGGAGTCCCTTGATTACGTAAGTGTTGTAGGCCGTCGGTTTGGTAATATCAGACTTTTTGATATTCTGGATTTCATTTCCGGTTTCATGCATGATTCCATAAATGATAGTGGGATCCGTTTGCAAGCGCATTCTCTTTTTAAGTCTATTATGAAAAACCGATGAAATCACGGGTCGTTCAAAAGCTGCACCTGTTTCTTTTTCGACAATGCTTGCCAAGGTAACAAGCTCATGACGGCTCATTCCTGTCGATCCAAACTGAATTCTACTAATAACTTCCTTAAACTTTTTGACCATAGTCGATACGATCATTCTAGGGCTGTCGGCTTTTGAGAAAGAATAGGTGTCAGGGAAAAGATAACCTTCTAAGCTGTCTACCTCTTCTCCAAGTAGTTCTCTAATCAGTTCTCGATCTTTCACCAATTTTAAAAATATTTCTCTTCCAACCAGTCCACTGTCCTGCAAATTGTTAGCGTAATCGTAGATATGATCACCCTCGGGAAACGTCACATTATATTTAAAAGTGTCACCACTCACAATTTTATCTAGAAGATCATGGTACGAGTCTTTTGGTTGAATTTCATACTCACCATATTTCAATGAACTGCTATAACCATAAAGCTGTCCTACTTTTACGAAAAGTCGTGGATATTCAATCAGTCCTTGGTCCGAAAAGATTTTTGCCATTCGTGTTAAACTAACACCCTTTGGAACCATAACTATTTTAGTCTCATTTAGGCCCACCGTTTTACTAAGGTACATGGCAACAGTGAGTTTCAATCCCCCTGCAAGAACCAGTAAGAAAACAATGAAAGAGAAGATCTTCTTCATTGATTACCAGTTCATTCCAGGCATTGTTTTACTGGGGTCGAATTTAGTTGGGTCTTCGAGACTCGCCACTGGCGCTGTGCAGTAATAAACTGCAAAATGAGCCGAAGGCCGGTCGTTGCCCGACTTGCCGTATCCACCAAACGGCAAACGAGAGCTTGCTCCATTGGTCGTGCGGTTCCAGTTCAACAGTCCCACTTTCGCGCGCTGTAAACAGCGTTCATAATTCTTCCGGTCTTTGCTAAAGATCGCCATCGACAGTCCATATCCACTTGCATTACTAATATCGACCGACTGATCCACATCATCAGTTTCATAAATCGCCACACTCGGTCCAAAGATTTCCGTATTCTGGTAGACAGATTTGGAGTCGTAATCGCTCACTTTGTAAATACTCGGAGCTACATAGTACCCGGGATTCTCTCTTTCTAGAGCCTTACCACGCATTATTTTTTCCGCTCCTTCGCGAACAGCAATATCTTGAAAACGAACGTAGGTGTCACGAGATCGCTCGTTAATCAAGGGACCCATAAAAGGGTTCTCAGACCAATGTCCAATGCTTAGTTTTTTCGCTTTCTCATAGAATTTATCGGTAAATTCGTTTACCACATCTTTGTGAACAAAAACTCTCGAAGTGCACGAACACCTCTGTCCAGCTGATAGAAAGCCACCAATAACGCTTTCGTAAATGGCTTTCTCCATATCCGCATCATTCCAAATAATTGTGGAATTTTTGCCACCCATTTCAAGAGCACGAATTTTCCAATAATCTTGCAGTGTCGATTCCGTTATTTTTAATCCTGTTTCATAAGAGCCCGTAAACAAAATCCCATCGATTTGTTTATGAGTGACTAAACGTTTTCCAATATCCCCTTTGCCTTGAACCATATTGAAGACACCCGCAGGTATACCTGCCTCCAAATAACACTGAGCCATTAATTGAGCGGTCGCAGGCGTGAACTCCGAAGGCTTAAACACCACACAGTTCCCCGTTACCAGAGCCGGAACGATATGCCCATTAGGCAAATGAGCCGGAAAGTTGAAGGGACCTAAAACCGCAAAAACTCCACGGGGGCGATAACGAATGTAACCATCCACTCCACCAGGTAATGCACCTTCAATCCTCACTTCTTTGATTAACTGCAAAGAGTGCTCAAAAGTGACATTGAATTTCCCAACAAGGGCTTTGGCTTCTGTTTTAGTTTCCCAAAGAGGCTTGCCCGTTTCACGAGCGATCACTTCTGCAAACTCCTCTTCTTTTTCTGCAAATTTGTCGCGAACTTTAGTCAAAATTTCCATCCGCTCTTCAATCGACAGAGCGGACCACTCAACAAAGGCTCGTTGTGCGGCTTCACAGGCTTGCTTCACATGAGACGTGTCGGTCGTAACCTCGATAACTTTCTCATTTAAATTCGCCGGACTTTGGTTTGAGAATTGATTCTTTTTAGAGGAAGAAACCGTGAATTCCCCGTTGATGAAATTACCTTTAAACTCTATGGGCTCAAGAACAGCCATAACAGATCTCCTCAATCAGATTTTCATAAATTTTAATCGCTTTATGTAAATTATCAATGGATATAGATTCATTAGGAGTTTGGGAGTTTCCCTCTCGAGTACCCGGACCAAACACAAGAGTTTCTATTCCCAATTTGTGGAAAACATTGGCCTCATTCGTGACGGGTTGTGTCGCTAGTTGTGAATCTGGGCACTCCTTTTTAATGGCACTATGACAAATTTTTACATAGTCAGTTTCTCGATCGACCGAAAACGGCTTCTTGTAGTCACGCACCCGAAAGGTCGCCCCAACAGAATCACAATAAGTTTTCAATTGATCCATCCACGCCATATAGGTTTCTTCTTTAACCGCAGCTGGCCAGCGCACACACCCCATAACCTTTAAATGATCCGAATAAGTTCGAATCATTCCAATATTCAATGTGGTCACTGGTGGATCAAAATTATCATCACGAACAGACTCGAACTCCGTTTTTAAACCATGTATTTTTTCATAGACCTGTAAAAGCTTCTGGTTAACCGTCACACCTTGCAGAGGAACCAAGTCGAACTCCACCAAACTCTGCACCGGGATGGAGTTGTAATTGGTCCCACCATCGGCTTCAAGGAGTAGTAACTGCTGGGGTAATTGATCCATGTATCCAAACATTTTCTCAATCGCATTTTCACCTTTTAGAGGTTGTGAAGAGTGGGCCGCCACTCCTTTAAAAATTTTGCACTGAGCACTCTGTCCTTCACCGCTATCATGATCCGACTTGGCTTTCATTTCATCATCTGAAAAGGGAATTGTTATCTCAATATTGGCCAAGCCTTTCCCCGAAGTCACCAATGCAAAAGCTGTTGGTTCACTCACCAAAACCCTTTCTGTTTGCAAAGCACGACGGATCAATTTGACCGATCCCTTCATATTATACTCTTCTCCATAGGTTCCAGCGATCGCAAATGTTTTTTTTGGATTGCGTCCCACAAAAGGTTTCGCAGCATAAAGCTTACAAAGAAAATCCAATTTGGTATCAGCAACGCCGAGTCCATATATGCGAGAGTCGTGAATAGTCGCATGAAATGGGTTCTTTCCGGTTCTCTCCCACAAGGCAAAAGAACCGGGGTCATAGGTGTCCAAGTGGGTTTGCAACATCAGGTGAACCTTGGGCATTACCTCGCCCGGGAAGCAAATGACATTGGCTTCGTTAGTTCCTTTTTGCATTTCTTCTTCTAATCGTACGGAGAAACCAAGAGATTCCCCAAGACCTTTAATAAATTGGCAGGCCTCGCCAGTACCGTTTGACGGAGAGCTATCAATTTCAATCAGCTTTTTGCAGGCCTCTAAAAAATCCATCAAGCGTCTTTAAGCTCCAGTATTGATTCTTCAATTATTTTACATGCAACTTTCAGGTCTTTAGATGTCACGATTGCTGGCACTAAAAAGCGTAGACGGAAGGGATCTTTACCACAACCAAAAGCTATAAAGCCTTTATCATACATCACCATCAAGAGTTTTAATGTTTTAGCACGATCACCCGAGAAAGGGGTTACCGCTACCATCAAACCCAAACCTTCAGGGTCTTCCAGATAACCTTTGCAGGAGCCCTCACAAAGCTCGTTTAGGAGCCCCACAAATTCATCATGAATTTTTTTAATTTTGCCCGTTGGGCCAAAGTAGTCTGCATCCATCATTTCATTCATAATCGCTAAACCGGCAGCCAAGGCGGGTGTGGAGCTGGCAAAAGTTCCAGCCACCAAACCTGGTTGTGGATTGTACTCACCAGTATACAGAGTCATTCCGCACTGAGCTGTTTTCGCAATCGTGACCAGGTCTACATAATCAGCGATTCCTAGCGTTTGAAATGCAAAAGGCTCTCCTGTTCGTAGAAAAGTTTGCACTTCATCCGCCCAAATAGCGATACCCTGTTTTCGACATTCCTCAAAAAGAGGAAGAAAAAATTCTCTCGGGGCGACTTTGTACCCACCCTCACCTTGCATTGGCTCAAAGTAAAAACAAGCAATGTCTCCTGGGTGACTTCCAATATGCTCCCGAAAAGCCTTCAAGGTTTTTTCAGTACTTTGTGGATCATTTTTATCGTAAAAAGGAATCCGAAGGACTTCATGATACTCAGGTAACCCCACTTTATATTTAGGATTGTCTGTCACTTCAGCCATCATAGTTGTTCGGCCAGCAAATGAGTCCTTCATCGCGACAATGTGTCGAGCCGGTGAATTCTTTTGCCGTGCCATTTTTAACGCATTCTCATTGGCCATCGATCCCGATGGGCAAATCCACCCATGCTTCAAGCGACTTCCCTTTGCCATTCCGATCACTTTGTTTGAAAAGTCCAAATATTCTCTATTCATCTGTAAATGGCCTTGCATTAAAATATCAGAAAGGCTGCCTTGAACTGAAGCTTTCAAAACAGTGGGATGGCTGTGACCAAATATATGAACGCCAATCCCATTGATAAAATCCAACTTTACACTGCCATCCTGCAGCTCCACATAAGGTCCATGGCCTCGCCCAGTCCCAACGTAATCATAGAACAGAGGACGACCACGTACTCCATTAAAGTTCTCGATGGTTGCTGCAAACTTATCTTTAAGCTTTGGATCGGCGGGTTTGATCTCGCCCAGAGAGGCTGTGACATCTTGTTGGCTTTGAATCAGTTGGTCAACGAGTTGTTCAATCTGGTCATTGTTCATATCTGTTTGGCTCATTTCGTCTCCCTAAGGTTTCCATTTTGTTGATACCACGAACTCCAGGGATTGTCCCTTTTTCAGAAGCAAAATTTTTTGGAAAAGGCATTTCTTAGAGAGGGTATTTTCGGTACTATACGGTCATGACTAAGGGCTTTTTGATTTTTATTGTTATGTTTTGTGGAACAGCTTGGGCGCAAGAAGAGCCTCCTCCTTTCCTTAACGGTATTCAAGCTTATCGGAACAATGACTTTCAGAAAGCCAAAGAGATTTTCTCTCAAATGGTCCAGGACAATCCCGACAACCCCACCCTGCTCTACAATTTAGGTCTTGCCGAGTATCATTTGGGGCGAATGGGTCTCGCCCTTGGCCTGTGGCGCAAAGCGAGAACATTGAATCCAGAAGGAATTCCCGTGGAACAGGCTATTTCTTTTACCGAAGAACAGCTTTTTCCCAACCAACGGGACAAAACTTTCATATCAACCATCTACATCACTCTTTTAAAACTTCCTCTTTGGGTTTGGTGGTTAGCCAGTTTGGTTAGTTTTACTGCAGCGGGCTGGTGGTCTCTGGAGTATGGCGTCAAAAAACGCTTGATGCCAAACTTGTGGCCCTCTTGGTTGTTTTTTGTTTTTCCCTTCTTTATTTTCACTACGATCTTTGCCACCCTTGATTATTTAGATCACACTAAAGTTTCTGCCACTGTGGTAGCAAAAGAACTGTCCTCCCGCGCGGGGCCTTCTGAAACCTCACCTGAATTAGGTCAACTGAGTGAAGGACAGCTGGTTAAGGTTGAAAAAATGTATCAAAATTGGGTGCAGATCCGAACCCAAACAGGAAGTCCAGGGTGGGTTCCGCAAAACGCCGTGATCCAATTCAAGGGGAGATAATGGTTCAATTTTTATGGGAAAATGTTTTAAAGAAAAAAAGTGACGAAAGTAACGTCACCAACTTCTTAAAGAATTCTTTTCTGTTTAAAGATCTCTCTCGCACTGAGATGGAGTTTTTAACCAATATCGTCCACATTCGTCATTATGAGCCTGGTGAAAAAATCTTCACCCAGGGAGATCCGGGAGTGGGTATGTATCTCATTTTTACAGGAAGTGTCGATATCATTATGCACGACCCATCCATTGAGCCGAGAACTGTGGACCATGAAGAAATCTTTATTACTCGGTTGGAAAAGGGTGATTTTTTCGGTGAACTTTCTTTAATCGAAGATCCGAGCTACCGATCTGCTACCGCCCTTGCAATTAATAAATGCACTTTGATTGGGTTTTTCAAACCTGATCTGATGCAAGTAATCCAAAGAAACCCATTAACAGGGAACAAGATCAGTCTGCGTCTCGCTGAAATTTTAGGAAAGCGCCTGCGGGAAACCACAGAAAAGGTGAGCGAGCTTGTCGTAGCTCTCAATAATGTTCAAAAACAAGAAAGCGAAAAGGGCAGTGAAAAGCATTTTACCTCGTGAAACCATTAGAGTTTTAGCCATCTTTGGCTTGCTCGCTTTATCGATCTATCTGGTTTTTTACATCAAAAACCTCTTGATCTCTATGGTGCTTGCGTTTGTTATTTTTTACCTGCTGTCCCCTGTAATCCAGTACTGCGAACGTAAAGGCCTCAACCGAAGTCTTTCTATTTTTACGATATACAGTCTCAATTCTATTGTGGTTGTCGCCTTGTTTTACATCTTTATCCCATTGATCATTGATCAATTGGCATTGTTAGAACGCGAACTTCCTGAGTTACAAAGTGGTTTACTCAACCTAGTAAGCAGAGCAGAAAATCGTTTACAGAATATATTTCATTTCGAAAAACCCTTGTTTCGAGAAAACTTGCGGAATTTTATGATCAGTCAAACCAGCGAATTCACCTCTTTGATTCCCAGGTGGGTCTCAGACTCTTTAACAACTTTATTTCTAACTCCCTTTTTAGCCTTTTTTATGCTGCGAGACGGGTCGCAACTCAAACGTCAACTATTGGACTTTGTTCCCAATCGTTTCTTTGAAACAGTTCTCAAGCTCATTCACGACATGAACGAACAAGTGGGTAATTTTATTCGCGCCCGAATTGCTGAAGCATTACTTGTTGGGTTTGTGACATGGATTGGGTTGATGGTTATTGGTTTTCCTTACGCTGCTCTTTTAGCCTTATTTGCAGCGATTACCAATTTGATCCCTTACATCGGCCCAGTCTTCGGAGCTATTCCCGCTTTTATAATTGTCTTTATTAACTCTGATATTTTATTTGAATCCCTAAGCATCAATGTCCTAGCCGTCTCAATTGTCTACCTAGTGGCCCATGCGTTAGATGCCATTTTCATTATTCCAATCGTGGTCGCAAAGATCGTGAATTTGCACCCTGTGACCGTAATCTTGGTGATCATCATGGGGGCCCAGCTTCTGGGGGTTATTGGGATGATTATTTCAATCCCGGTTGCAAGCCTGGTAAAACTCCTACTTTCGACCTTTTACCAGCAGACCCTGGTCAACCGTCGTCCCCTGCCTTAAAAGCTCGAAACCACTGGTTTATTCGCAATTGACAAGGCTGGCTGCTTCTCTTAAACTGCTAGCCACATGAAGACTAAATACCTTATTTTATTGGCCTTTTTCGTAACCAGCTGTGTTTCCTACGACAAGTACGATACCAGTCGTGCGGATGGAGCTTTCGGCTTAGCAAAACAATTGGAAGATGATGAGCGCTATGAAGAGGCCCTTCTTCAATACCGTGATGTCAAAAATCGCTTCCCATATAGCCGCTATGCCGTCAGTGCCGAATTACAGATCGCAGAGATTCACTTTAAAAAGGAGTCTTTTGCTGAAGCTCAGGGTGCTTATCAGCTATTCAAAGAACTGCATCCCAAGCATCCAAAAACGGATTACGTCACATTTAAAATTGGCGAGAGTATTTTTATGCAACTACCATCAACGGTGGATCGCGACCTCTCCATTGCCCCAGCGGCGATTCGCGAGTTTGATATCCTAGTGCGTGACTTTCCTCAGTCCAAGTATGTGAAGGATGCCAAAGACAAACGTACAGACACTGTAAAAATGATGGCCGCCAAAGAGTTGTATATTGCTGACTTCTATTACAGAACGGAAGAGTGGCAACCTGCCATGGTTCGTTATGAAAAATACATACGTGAGTTTCCTGGTCATGAAAAGCAACCCCACGCCCATTTTCGAGCGGCGATGTCTGCCGAGAAGTTTGGCGATGATTCCAAGAGAAGTGCTCTTTTTCGGACACTTATAAAAAAGTACCCCGATAGTCGTGAAGCCAAGCGGGCAAAAGGGATCTTATAATGGGAAGACAAGACCCAGAAGAGCTGCTCCACGCGGCCAAAGAATATTTTACAGAAGGACACTACAAGATCGTTGAACCAATGATCGAGCAACTGCTCATAATCGATGATCGCAATCCAGAAGTTCATTACATGGCAGGCACCCTTTATTTTGAAAAAGGCCAGCTAAAGAAGGCCATGGCAGCTTTCCGTAAATCTCTTCAAATCGATCCCAACTTCACAGACTCGAGCATTGGGCTTTCAATTATTTTAAATGATCTTGGGCGATATCAAGACGGTAAGCGCGTTTTCGAAGAGGCCTATGCCTTGATGAAACAAAAAGATGCCAGCGGTAACGAACCCTATGTAAACGAGAAACTTGCCAACAAGCATGAAGAATTGGCAGATCTATATTTCTTGTACAAACGCTATGAAGAAGCACTAGAAAACTACAATCGAGCCGCTGACTTTTCAAAGAACCATATCAACTTCAAAATCAAAGCCGTCGACTGCCTAATCAATATGAAGCTCTTGACTCGAGCTTTGAAAGAAGCCAACACTTTAGAAGAAAAGTTTCCCTACCATGTGGACTTACTTTTAAAAATTGCCCAGATACACTATCAAATGGATCAAATGCGAGACGCCGAAGAGTATTGGGAGAAGGTTCTTTCACAAGACCCTTCAAACGAAGAAGCCAAAAGCCATCTTCGCCACTCTCAGAGCGAAATTCACATCAGCCCTTAAAGGAATTTTATGGCCCAGCTTAGAGATAATATGACCCATTTTATTACCAAAGAAGAGGTAAACGAAACCATCCAACGTCTGGCAAAAGAATTGGACATTGATTATCATGGTAAAGAATTGGTTCTTGTTGGACCTCTAAAGGGCTCCTTCATGTTTATGGCTGACTTGGCTCGCAACATGACCCTTCCTGGCCTTATCATGGATTTTGTCTATTTGAAGTCCATGAAAAGTGGCGAAGCAGTAGAAATTCGCAAAGACATTGAAACCAACATCACTGGAAAGCATGTTCTAATCGTTGAAGAAATTATTGATGCTGGTAAAACTCTCGATTTCCTATTGAAACGCCTTAGCGCAAACCGCCCAGCCACACTACGCGTGATGACTCTTTTGGATAAGCCGGCTCGACGAGAAATTCCTTTAAAACCCGACTATGTGGGGCTCACCATTGATGATCGCTATGTTGTTGGTTACGGAATGGACTCTGACGAGAAGGGCCGAAACTACTCTGATATTTACACCTTCTCGATGTAACCTTACTGAATATCTCCTGAAGAGCTGAAACGGCCAATTCGGGTCTTCCCTGTCATAGCATCGTCTAATTTTATATCGCCTTGAACAGTCATTCGAGTCCCCTTGGGGTTTAATTCCAAATCAAAATGAATTTCTCCGTACCTTTCATTATTGGCGTCAAAATCAATCGCAGGAATTGAAAACGTTAAAAAACCATTTTCTTCATCAAGAACAACGTTGGTTACTTTTCCAAAAGCGTTCGGATCACCCACATCCGTAGTAAAATAACCACCACTGAAAGACACTCGAATCAAAAGTATTTCGGTCCCACCTTTTTTATCTGTGCAAAGTCCGCCAGATTCTTTTTCACAAAGATAGTACCCGACTTCGAATGTAGACAAATTATTAAAAAAATTTCGATCACCCACTGCATTCAAAAGGTTTTGGGCTGCTGCCCCAGCCTTTTCTCTCAATGGTGTAACCTTTTGCTTTTCTTCAGTATCTTTTTCACTCTCGATAGCCTTACGGGTACCTTCATTTTCTTGGCAAGCTGCGATCAGCATCAACTCCTCTGGATCTTCCGTCGGTTTCCAAGTATCTTGGAACAAAACATCGGGATTGTCTGGCTCACAGAAGAAATCATCCGTGTCACACATTGAGTAGCACAGCATCTCGCGATATTTGCCCTCTAAGTCCACTGTTTTTTTCGTATACTTTGCTTCTAACTCTTTGGCAGCTTCAAGATACATCGCCTCGTAAACGGCTTTTTCTTCATCAAAACGCACGATATTTTTTCGAGATTCTGCTTTTTGAGAAAACGTCATTGGATCATAAGTCTCTGTTTGCTCATTCCAAATTTTTTCTGGCCAAAGAAACATCAGAGTCGTTCCCGCACTATAGGTCCCCTCAATTTGAGCCGTTGTAAAAAGACCCTTTTCAATGCTTGGTGGATCGGTCGGCGCATAAGCCTCTCGAACCCCCAGGCTGCAAGCACCCAAAAAAATGATGAAGGTTAGGCTAACTAAAATTTCAAAAAAACTTTTCATTTCCGTCACCCTTAAAAGAACATGGTCATATTTAATGACCAAAGTGGATCGTTTCTAACATTCCGCCCATCAACAACTTGGCCGACACCCAGCGTGGCCATCATCGGCAAAAAGAAACTTTTGCGTTTGTATGCTCCTACCGTAGATAGACTAACCTGGCCGTACACAGCTTGCATAAACTGCTCGGTCTCTACACCCAAAGCACGATACCTGTCTGCCGAGGCGTTGACTCCGGTCCATACATCTTTCTCTTTATATCCGAGCGTGTAAGAGGCCCCAAAGCTCACCAAGTCTATTGGAGCATACAACGCTGCAAAGCTTGTCGAGTACATATCTCCAAGATTTCTATTGGCACCGTAGTCGATGTCTTTTGAAATTCGCTCATCCTCTGAAATGGGGATTCGAGTTTCGCGAACATCAGAAAATTGTATTCTATAAGAAGTTTGGTTGATCAATCGAACTTGAGATGAAATCGGAACTTCAAAAATACTGGCAATTCCAAAATCCACCTGACCATCGCCTGGTGTGGGATCCGCTAAGCGACTTGTGTCTTTCACGTGAGCTGTTGGTAGCGTCAGTGTGTTTGTGATCGCCCATGAGTAATTCAAGTCCTTTGCCGCCAGATATTTAGCAACCATGGTCAGATCACCGATATGAGTTTCTTCACTGTCTTCTAAGCTTTTGTAGCCTTTATTTGATAACTCAGTGGCAATCACATCGCGAAGCTTGCTTTGAATCAACTGTGTCTGTTTGCGACTTTTGGCAGAAAAGTCAGTAACCAATTGTTGAAGTTGGTCAGTTCCGACAAATCCCGTCTCCACATCTTGATTGGTATAAACGATCGGAACTGCGACTGCTACAGTCCACCGTTCCGTTAAACCGTATGCAAAGGCTGGTAAGGTCACTTGAACTCGTGTGTTAATATCAGCATAAGAACTGCCCGCAATTTCATCTAAAGAAACGCCTTTATTGCGCAATTGTGACTCAACATTCAGTTTGAGGTTTTCATCGTTCTCAGACTTGAGCAATCGGCCATAGGACAGTTCTTGATTGAAGGGCTCGGCCACGCCAGAAGTAATGCCATTATTATTGTACCAACCGTCCACTGTTGTAGTCAGGCCACCCACGCGGAAACTGCGAATCCCTTTCGGCAAAACCTGAGTGGTATTTATGGAAAAAGGTGCAGCAAGCCCTCCAGCCCAACCAAATGTTGGACTGCCCATTAAAACGAGAACTAAGAGGATACGCATGGAAGCTTACTTCCAGTTGTCCGCAAGCTCTTGCGCTACCCGCAAGGCCTCATTATTTTCCGGCTCGTTGTTTACTTTTAGAGTGGATGGGTCTGCAGCAAGAAAAAGATCGATCAATTTTATGGCTTGGGTTTCTTTACCTAGTTTGTAAAGGGTTTCAGCCAAATAGATATTGTTATACCCGTTTACACTGTACCTTTGTCCTTCCACTAAGGTTAGACGGTAAGCATCTTTTAGGTACTTCTCAGACTTATCCAAGTCTCCGCCCAAAAGTTTTGGCAATTTAAAATTGATTCGACCAATGGTTCGATAAGGCCCATACTCATGGATACTAGAGTACCCAAGCATATCAATGCGCTCCATTAAACCCAAAACAATGGGTAGTTTTCCAATTGAAGAGGCGATCCCGTTCAAGTTCCCCCACTGTGCCAAGTTGATCCCTTTGGAATACATGGCGTCAGCTAAAATTAACTCTTCATCATCAGTCAGTTTGTTTAGCAAAGCTGTGACCTGTTGCTGTGACATTTCTGATGCATCGTCGGGCTGAACACCCATCGCTATCATAACTTCATCAGCAACATCCATTGCGTTCTGGTGTTGGGCTTTTCGATCATTTTTTTGGTCCATGGCCGTTCCCAAGAAATAGTGGGCACTGGCTAAGTCCAACTGAAGATTCAGTTTGGTAACGGCGTCTGTTTCAGCAACCACAGCCTCTTTATATAAGTCTACGGCTTGTAGTGCATTTTTTACACCAGCCTCATCGAAGTCTCTTTGCGCGTATGCTGCAGCGGCTTCATCGGCTTTTTGGTTAGCAAAACTGTTTAACGAAAATACTAGGCATAAGGCCACTAGTAGGCTTTGTTTCATCATAATCTCCCCCATTTTTTAGATACCCTGACGGCATTCTAAGCAATGGGCGGAGTTTAATTAAAATTGTGTGAAAAAGACAAGGAATCTTTAAAAAAAGTTAAGAATATGAAATCAGCTTTTGTCTTTGTGCGTTAAACTATTACGTTTACTAGAAAAAAAAGCAATGCCGATGAAACAAATAAAAGCAACATGCTGTTGATCACAATGAAAATCTCCCTCTTATTAATATTATTGGAGATTTTAACGTTTGTTGTCAATCTTGGAGTGTCAGAAATCTTAAAGGATTTGGAACAAAGTTCATTGTGAGTTAACAATGTGTCCGATGAGATCATAGTCATGGCTGTCAGTTATCTTCACAACAACACAGTCACCCATCTTAGCTTGCCCATCATTAATTAAAACAACGCCATCAATCTCTGGGGCTTGGGTTGCCATACGTCCCTGCAACAATAGGTCGGTCTCTTCGCTGGGTCCATCGACTACGACTTCAATTAGTTTACCAACATAAGCGCTATGCTTTTCACGGCTGATCTCCATTTGCAAACGCATCAAGCGATCAAGCCGATCTTGTTTGGTTTCTTCATCAACCGTTTGATCCAAACGGAATCCGGAAGTGCCTTTTTGAGGGGAGTAAGTAAAACAGCCAACCCGATCAAATTGTTGCTCTTCAATAAAGTCTAGAAGCTCTTCAAAAATTTCTTCTGTCTCACCAGGAAAACCAACGATAAACTGGGTTCGAATTACCGCGTCTGGTACTGTCTCGCGAATGTTTTTCAATACATTCTTAATTTCAGCCCCAGTCATCTGCCGATTCATTACTTTCAGCATATCATCATTAATGTGTTGAAGAGGCATATCAAAATAGGGAACCAAGTTGTCTTTTTCAGCCATCAGCTGCAAGATCTCATCGGTAATTCCATCAGGATATAAATACAGTACGCGAATCCACTCTAAACCTTCAACATTAGACAAAGCTTTCAGTAACTCAAATGGTGATTCAATAGCCTTTTTATCCGCTCTCCGTAAATCCCACCCATAGTCAGTAAAGTCGTGAGATATAATGTTAATCTCACGAACACCACCAGCCACCAGAAGCCTCGCTTCATTAACGATGGAATCGATCGTTCTAGATTGCAAATTTCCACGAATTTTTGGAATTGCGCAAAAAGAACATCGCTTTAAGCACCCTTCTGAAATTTTTAGATAGGCACGGTAAAAGGGTTCAGAATTAACCCTTGGGGTGTCATCTTGCTGCAGAAAGGTTGGTAAATGAAAAAAATCTTTCTTGCCTGAATCTTCGCCCAATATTTTATGGATGTTCTGGAATTCACCAGAGCCCACAAAGGCATCCACTTCAGGTAATTCATCCACTAAGTCAGATTTGTATCTTTGCACTAAACATCCTGATACAACTAACTTTTTTAAGTTCCCATTTTCTTTTAAGTCCGCAGTTTCTAGAATCTTTTGCACAGACTCTTCCTGAGCCTCATCAATAAAGCTGCAAGTATTGACTATAATCGTATCCGCTTCTTCTGGATTCTCGCTCATTTGATAACCACTTTTGAGCATTTGCCCCAGCATCATTTCAGCATCCACTTTGTTTTTTGGACATCCCAAACTAATCATATGAAGTTTTTTATTATTTGTGTTTTCCATCAGTAAACTATCAACTCAGCATCTTTTGGCGGTTTGTAGGCAAACTTATCTTTGTCTATTTTTTTATTGAACTCAGTATTCTTAAATGTGTAAGTCGTCTCATTATCCAACTGATCCCAATATTTCAGTTTTTCTATCTTCAGCCCCTTACTAGAAACCACAATTTGAGCTCTTTTAAATTCAACCGACTGTTTATCGGGCTGTAAGAAAAAAGTTGTTTGGCCCTTACCTTTTTGAATTCCAGAAACTCTGAAATATTTTAGAACCCCACCTTGGGTCAACAATTGGATCAAACCTTGAGAGCGAGCCTGTTTTGACTTCAGAGATGCTCGTAAAACTTGAATTTTTGAACCTTCGAACTCTTCTGGCGGTGTACTCTCAATCCATAGGTACTTTTTGTCAGCAATGATTTTAGAAATTTCTGGTTTGTGAATTTCTAAACGCATTTGCCCGTCATTCAGCCAAATCTCACCCTCTGATTTTTTTGTGCTTCCGAGCATTCCTAATGTGATCTCTTTTTCTAAAATGAGGTGGATACCATGGTTCTTCTGATATTTTTGATCCACTTTTCGAAGCAGCAACATGTCTTTTTTTGAAATGGAATGAACAATAGTTTTATCCTTACTAAAAGCCATTGGGATTAGGAAAAAAAGGCTCAAAATAGTTAAAAACAGACGATTTTCGCTCATAATGCACCATAGCAAATAGGTCTAGGTTTCACAAGGAATTCCGATAGAACAGGCTCCAGACGGTCATTTTTGTCGGCTGGCCGAGGGCTCGATCTGCCGCCTTGAGTGTCGCCCCCGTAGTTACGATATCATCCACAAAATGGAGGGAGTTCATCGGTAAAAAAATGGGGTTAAAAGCTCTCAAACCACGAGCTCTTTTTGAGAGAAGGGACTGTTTTTTATTCGAACGAGGAGCCAGGCCAATGGGTGTCCCTCCGTGAATCCTTGAAAAGGCTTGAGCGATTTCCCAAGCATGATCTTTCGATTTACCTTTCGGAAACAATATATAATCCACGCTCCCTTTCGGTCGGAAGGTTTCAATTAATTCACTAATTGCCTGTTGGTGTCCGCCCCCTTTTAAACTATGGACAATGGGGGTGAGATCATCTCCGACTCTCCAATCAAATAAATAATGATGTTCAATACGACTTGAAAGTCTTCGCGATTTTAACGTTAAGTTTTTATAGAGTTCGAGTTTGCAGTTTAAACATAGCCAAGAGATTCTCCCCCAGCTTTTTCCACATTTTGGACAGTGGCGAATCCATTCAAATACTTTTTGCATACTCAATAAACAAAGCAAAGATCTTGCCCAAGTACACTAGCCCGATATGACTCTCCAATGAATTTCGTTCGAATTTGGAATCATTCGTTATGGTAAGGGTGATTATTGATGATTGTATAAGCCCGAAAAACCTGTTCCAACAAAACGGTTAATGCAACCTCTTGATTTAAAACAAACGGGGATAATAAAAGAATTTGGTCGGCCCTTTCTTTTACTGCATCAGGCAGTCCAAAAGGCCCTCCCACAACGAGCACGAGGTTTTTCACACCTCCATCTCGCAAATGTGAAATATTCTTTGCAAATTGATTCGAAGAGAACGCCTTGCCCCTTTCATCGCAAATCCAAACCCGATCGCTTGAATCAATTCCGTCCAGCCACTTCTTTTCATTTTTGATAGATTTAAACTGAGCTTTCTCAAATGGTTTGATTTTGGATAGATAGGAGCTGATCAGCTCCTGAGCCCAACTGTTTCGACTGAGGTTGAAGGTGCGAATTTCTATTTCCATTAGAATTCTATTTTTTTGCCTTCTTTCCAAAGACCTTCTAGGTGATATTCTTGACGTACGTAATCATAAAACACATGAACAATGACTGCACCGTAATCAAGAATCACCCAACGTCCATCTTCACGCCCTTCCATGCCAAAAGGAGAAATTCCATACTCTTCTTTTACCGCTTCTTTAATATTATTAGATAGAGCCAAAGCCTGCTTGGTACTGGTTGCCGAAGCGATCAAGGTAAAGTCATAGAGCTTATCCATCGTTCGCAAATCATAACCGACACAATTCATTGCTCGCTCTTTCAAGATTTTCCCAATAAATTGACAGAGTTCTTGGTAGTCGATTTTTCCTGGAGACAAACGGGGATATACATCATTTTCGATAATGTATTTTTCCACATCCATATCAATCAAACTGTCGAGACTTTTCCCAGCTTTTAATTTTTTCCGAACCTGAGTCGAAGAGATATCTTCTGTCTTAATTGTGACAAACTCAATCGTACGTCCTGAATTCAACAACGCAAATCCGCGGTCATATGAACTAACATGCGCTTGCAGCCCTTTCGGAAGATCTTCAATACCGAAGGGTCTGCGATACGGAGGGCGACTCACAATCAAAAGATTGGTCATACCGATAATCTCTTCAAAATTTTTCCATTGATCAAACTCAGTAAACGTATCCAACCCCATCACAAGATAGAGTTCTTCCGGCGCATGGCCAACCTGATATCGCTTTAAAGTTTCAAAACTATAAGCCGGTGAGTTCTGCATGATCTCAAACTCGTCCACAGTGATTTCGTTTTGGTAATCACGAACAGCTAATTCTAACATTTTCAGTCGATCTTCTTTTGATGCAGGAACACGGTCCACCTTTAATGGATTCTGGCCGGTAGGAATCAATACCACTTTTGAGAAGTCCATCTTTTCCACAAGGTGTTGCACACAGGCTAAGTGACCCAGATGCACAGGGTCAAAAGTTCCACCAAACAAAGCAATTTTATTCATCGTCGTTATCTCCAAATACGTGTCGACTAAGTTCTCTTAGAAGTCCTTCTTTATTAAGATTGGCAACCGCCGAAATTTTAACAACACTAATTCCATTTTTTTCGAACAAAGCCTCAAACTCCCCAAGCCTATCCTCGCTTGTCGCATCCACTTTGTTAAACACCACAATCTGGGGTCGATCCCCTAAAGGGATATAATCCTCCAAATCTGACAAGGTGGCATCATAGTTTTGCAATTCTTTATTAATCTTAACGAAATCATCCCATAAATCTCTCTGTGAAAAATCTGAGGCATCTAACATGTGGATAAAAACCTTAGTTCGTTCAATGTGGCGTAGAAATTGGATTCCTAAGCCAACTCCCTCTGAAGCCCCTTCGATCAGACCTGGAATGTCAGCGATTGTAAATGTCGCTGTCTCTGAGAATTTAACAACTCCTAAGTGAGGTTTTAAAGTCGTAAACGGATAGTCAGCTATTTTGGGTCGAGCAGCTGTTAACATAGAAACCAGTGTTGATTTGCCGGCATTGGGAAAACCGACCACTCCAACATCAGCGATCAGCTTAAGCTGTATCGTAACATCAGCTTCTTCACCTGACTCACCCGGCTGGAAGTGTGTTGGCGCCTGGTTAATAGAGGTTTTGAAGTGTGTGTTTCCCTTTCCACCACGCCCCCCTTTTAAGAGAATGTGCTCACCTTCTGATAGATCCATGATTCTCTTTCCCTCTGCATCACGAACCAATGTTCCAGGGGGAACTTCAATAATTAGTGACTCACCATTGGACCCTGTTCGATTTTGTGAACTTCCAGGCAAACCATTTTTAGCCGACAATTTCCGTTTACCTTGCAAATGCAGCAAGGAGTTCAAATGATCAGTCACTTTAAATACAACATCACCACCACGACCACCATCGCCACCATCGGGGCCACCGCGAGGTTTAATTGGATCACTCGCAAAACTGGCACAACCGGGGCCACCATTTCCAGAATTTAAATGAATTTTCACTTCATCAATAAATCTCATACTTCTCCTTAGTGCCAGGCCCTGTTCCTTCACACGTCGCATTCAAATTTATGAAGCGGTGAGTGAAGGAACAGGGCCTGGCACTAAATAAAAAAAGCCCTTCGATATGAAGAGCTTTTTTGAAATTTGAAGATTGAGAGACGCCTAGCTTAGCTGGCAACACTCTCTTTAGGATAAACAGAAATTTTTAATTTCTTTTTATCCACTCTTTCAAACTTAACTTGGCCATCGATTTTCGAAAAAATTGTGTGGTCGCGACCCATTCCAACATTGTTTCCAACAAAAAATTGAGTGCCTCGCTGACGAACGAGAATGGTTCCGGCTTTTACATTTTGTCCACCAAAACGCTTAACACCAAGTCTTTTACTATTACTATCTCTTCCGTTTTTGGTACTACCTGCGGCCTTCTTCGATGCCATTTTTTACTCCCTCTACTTAAATTCTCTAACCTAAAACTGCGACTCGACCTTAGCTTTTCTTTTTAGTGGTCTTCTTTTTCGTGGCTTTCTTTTTGGTTGTCTTTTTCTTTGTTGTTTTCTTAGTAGCTGTCTTTTTCTTCGCAGTTGCTTTTTTAGTCGCTGGCTTTTCTTCTGTAGATTTAGCCTTTGTCTCTTTAACTTTCATTTCAGCAGCATCAGTTTCCCCTTCAGGAGTTGTGATCGCTTTAACGAAAAGTTGTGTGAAATCTTGGCGGTGTCCTTGGGTTTTTCTATAACCTTTGCGACGTTTCTTTTTGAAAACCAAAACTTTTTTATCTTTGCCTTGCTTTGCAACTACGACAGTGACCTTTGCATTCGAAACAGTAGGTTCACCAACATGAGATGTTTTACCAGAAACAAATAGAACTTGTTCCATATCAAACTCATCACCTTGGGACTTTGCTAACAGGTCCACTTTGATCATATCGCCAGCTTTAACTTTGTATTGTTTGCCACCAGTGCGGATTACGGCGTACATTAAATCCTCCATCACAGTAAAGATCGAGAAGGTGTCATGGCGCGTAAGTTTTGTCAATGATTTCAGCGTCTTATTACAAAGAATTTAGAAGAATTTCGACCTCCTAGAGTATTAACCGAGAGTCTAGTATTTTTAGTAGTTTATGGACTTTGCTGTGGGTGTCTCGACGCCACATCAAACTCAAACTCTTCCCAGTGTAGCTTAGGATCTGCTTTAAAGATAATTGAGACCCCTAAATCCCCTTCGATCTGGCTTATCAACTCACTTTCTTCGCTATAAACCCATGTAACAAGGTCACTGTGGCAGCGAACCACCCATGTCTCGACATTTTTGTTCTTCTGGATCTGCCGGTCCAATTCCCGAAATATATCAGATATTAAGGTCTCCCTACGCTTCAGACGCCCTAACCCCTCACAATAAAAACAAGGCTCCGTCAAAGAGCGTAAAAGGCTGGGCCGCAGGCGTTTGCGAGTGAGCTCCACCAACCCCAATCCAGTCATAGAAATAACAGAAACCCGCACACTGTCTGACTTCACTTCTTGGGTCAGTGCTTCCAATATCTTCGATCGGTGCTCTTCAATGGTCATATCAATAAAATCGACAACGATGATACCTCCACAATCACGCACGCGAATTTGGTGGGCAATCTCTTTCACTGCCTCCATATTGGTTTTAAAAATCGTTTCTTCTAAGTCTTTTTTGCCAACATATTTTCCAGTGTTTACATCTATGACAACCAACGCCTCAGTTTCATCAATGACTAGGTAACCACCTGAACGCAACCACACCTTACGATCGATAGCCTTGGCCACGTCCAACGAAACGCCTTGCTTGTCGAACAATGGTTCACTTCCTGTATAGTGCCTTAAAATGCTTTGAAATTGTGGCATGTACTGGGCAATAAAATCTTTCGCTTTTTCGTATGAGTCTTCATTATCAACCCACACTTCTTCGATTTGATCACTGAGCAAGTCTCGCAAGACTCTTAACTCAAAATCGACTTCAGAATAAATAAGACCTATGCCCATTTCGTCGGCCGAAGATTTTTTAATCTCTTGCCAAATTTTGGTTAGGTATCCAATGTCATTCTGCAACTCTTCCTCATCCATTCCCTCACCAGCTGTACGGACAATAATACCACCCTCAATTTCAGTATTTTCAATTTCACTTTTTAATCTTTCACGCTCTTCTTCGTTCTCAATCTTACGAGAGATCCCAACGTGCATCAGGGTGGGTAAATAGACGATCTTACGACCTGCCAATGAAATATGTGTGGTGACTCGCGCCCCCTTGGTTCCCACAGGGTCTTTGGCCACTTGTACAAGGATCGACTGGCCTTGGCGCAAAAGTTCTTGAATTTTAGGTTTAGTTTCAGCTTCTTCAGAGATCTCTGGAAGTTGTTCATCTTCGCTATGTTCTGCCGCCTCCACTCTTTTATTGATGGAATCGTTTTCATCTCGGACATCGCCAACATACAAAAATGCGGCTCGTTCCAGACCAATATCAACGAAAGCAGCTTGCATCCCTGGTAAAACTCGGATCACTTTTCCCTTATGAATGGTGCCGACCAAGGTCGGTGAGAGCTTTCTTTCAATCTTTAGATCAACGAGATTCCCTTTTTCAAGGTGAGCCACTCGGGTCTCAAAGGCGTTTACGTTGATAAGTATCTGATTTCCTTGCATTTTATCTCACTTCTGCCACGGTCAAAGAAATTAAACTTTAGCAGACAATACACCGATTGTTAATTGAAGAAACCCCTTTTGGGAACTGAAGAATCTAGATACTGGAGAAGATTCATGGCAAAACTTGATGATCTGTTTCGAGTGATGGTGAAACATGGTGCCTCTGATTTGCACCTTACCTCAGGCTCCATCCCCTCACTACGGGTACATGGTGATATCCAACCATTGAATTATCGTGCACTCAATGATGCAGAAGTGCGAGCTCTTATCTATGAGATATTGAAAGATGAACAGATAAAACGTTTTGAGGAAACCTTGGAACTGGATTGTTCCTATGCAGTCGAAGGATGTGGGCGATTCCGTTGTAATATCTTTATGCAACGCCTCGGGATTGGAAGTGTTTTTCGTCATATCCCATCGAAAGTTCTATCCATGAAAGATTTGAACTGTCCCCCAATATTTAAATCCATTCTTTCCGAGAAAAAAGGAATGGTTCTAGTAACCGGCCCAACAGGCTCAGGTAAATCAACAACATTAGCCGCTATGATTGATTATTTGAATGACACCGACCACGGGCACATCTTGACTATTGAAGATCCCATCGAGTTTGTGCACCAAAATAAAAAGAGCATTATTAACCAGCGTGAGGTTGGCAACCACACCATGTCTTTTAAGAATGCCCTCAAAGCGGCACTACGTGAAGATCCTGACATTATTCTCGTTGGTGAGATGCGAGACCTTGAAACCATTGGTCTCGCCATGACAGCAGCTGAAACAGGTCACTTAGTTTTCGGTACACTTCACACGATGAGTGCACCCAAAACCGTAGATCGTATTATTGATTCCTTCCCTGAGGAACAACAGTCACAAATTCGGGTGATGCTTTCTGAGAGTTTAAAAGCAGTGGTCTCACAAACTCTTTTGAAAAAAACCGGCGGATCAGGACGAGTGGCGGCCCATGAAATTATGATCAACAATACCGCAATTCAAAACCTTATTCGTGAAGGTAAAACTTTCCAAATTAAGTCGACAATGCAAACGGCGACTAACATCGGAATGCAAACAATGGAAACTGCTGTCGAACGCCTTTTGTCTTTAGGCACTATCGATAAAAATGAGGCGAAACCTTATTTGCGTAAGAAAACCTTTACGACAAACGAAGAGCCGGTCGATGAAAGTCCAGGAACTAAATCAAGTTTTCAAATGCCGAAGTTTCGCAAGAGTAGCTAGAATTCCCAGGAATACCCGAGCTGTGGTTGTGGCTTCTGTACAAAAAGATCAGTAGCCATTTCAACTTGATAAGAATCTTGTATGAAATTGGGCTTGTATTCAAAATGAGCCTCTCGATAAAACTCATCTGGATTGGCAGCAGCTTGGTAAGTCATATAAATGGTACCCACGACGACCCCAAGCCCAAAACCAATGGGTATGTTTGTTAATTTGTCCTGCGGGCGTCCGTAAAAGCTCAGTGTTGAAAGCCCCAGAACGGCCCCAGCCAGTCCACAATAAACAATCGTTGAAATCTGACGTCGTGGCCCATACTTTTGAATCACGTTTGGAGGCTGCTCTCCAGATTGTTCCTCTTGGGCTATAGACTGAAAGCCTTGCAATAAAATTAAGAAGACTACAAAAACTTTAAAGCCCTGCTGTTTTGCATTCGAAAATGTCTTTTTAAATTTCAATTTCATAGACCCTTATTGTGACTTGTTAAATCGGTTTTTGACAAGTAAAACCGGGTATGTGGAACTGTAGAGACAATTAACTCGAACAAGCCTAAAGCAAATAGACTTTTGGCGTGGAAGATTTAAAAGCATGTTAGCAACTGAAGTTATTAAAAAGAAACGCAATGGAAAGACCTTAAATCTCGATGAGCTGAAGTTTTTTATTTCATCCTATACGAGTGACCATATCCCTGATTACCAGATGGCCTCTTTATTGATGGCAATTTTTCTCAACGGAATGACGGATCAAGAGACTGCTCATCTCACCCAGGTGATGCTTGATTCTGGTGAAAAAGTGGAGTTTTCAGATTTAATGCCAGTCGATAAACACAGCACCGGAGGCGTAGGTGACAAAGCCAGTTTGATTTTAGCTCCAATCGTCGCCGCCTGTGGAGTACCGGTACCGATGATGTCAGGAAGAGGTCTGGGACACACAGGTGGAACTTTAGATAAACTTGAATCAATACCAGGATTCAATGTGAATCTTCCATTGGACCAGTTTAAATTGTTAACAGAACGCCATTCTCTTTGTTTCATTGGACAATCTGAAAACATTTGTCCAGCTGACAAAAAAATCTATGCACTTCGTGATGTCACTGCAACTGTTGAATCTCTTCCTTTGATTTGCGCCAGCATCATGTCAAAAAAAATTGCCGAAGGAATCAAAGGGTTGGTTCTTGATGTGAAGTTTGGGAGTGGTGCCTTTATGAAGACGTTGGAACAAGCCAAAGCATTGGCGAAAGGATTGATCGCGATTGGAAAAGCCCATGGCATCAATACCAAGGCGCTCCTAACTAATATGAATCAACCTCTCGGACGATTTGTTGGAAACGCACTGGAGGTCGGAGAGTGCTTGAGCATTCTTAAACAACAGGACTTTCTCTCTCACACTGTGACCGCTTTCTCAGACACTGAAGATTTAAGTTTGTCATTAGCCGCTGAAATGATTGCTATTGGCAAAGGTATCTCTGTGGTCGATGGACGCACCGAAGCGGAAAATGCTCTTCATTCAGGAAAGGCTTACCAAAAGTTCGAAGAGATTTGTGTTGCCCAAGGGGGAGATCTATCGCAGCTCATCTACTCTTCCCAAGCCACCGACGTGTTAGCAGATAAAACCGGCTTTCTTTCTGAGCTAAATTCAGAAAAAATTGGTATTGCAGGAATTGAATTGAATGCCGGGCGGAAGTTGGTAACCGACTCTGTGGACCCCACCACGGGTATCGAGATCTTAAAAAAATTAGGGGAAGAAGTAGCGGCCGATGAACCACTTTTTAGAATCTATTCAAACTCTAACAAGAAGGGCATGGAACAAGCTCTGACTCTATTAACCGACTGCTACAAGCTGAGCTCTGAAAAACCACCGCATCAGCCCCTCATTGCCCAATCCATGGCCTAAAAATCAGGTGATTTTATAGCTTTACAGGATCAACCCCTTAAAGGATAATTATTTACGGTAAGGGAGAATGAACGTGGACGTCCTGGATCAATTACAAGAAACTACTCAATACATTCGCAGTAAGAGCCAGCTAAAACCGCGAATGGGGATTGTCTTAGGCTCAGGGCTCGGAGCTTTTGTTAATCATATCCAGGTGGACGCGGTAGTCCCTTACTCCGAAATACCGAATTTCGTCGCACCTTCGGTTGAGGGTCATTCCGGTCGCTTGGTTTTCGGAACTCTTCATGATCAACCATTGGTCATTATGCAAGGTCGTGTTCATTACTACGAAGGTCACACCATGGAGCAAGTGGCGTATCCTATTCGCACAATGGCCATGTTGGGGATTGAAACTTTGGTTCTTACCAATTCCGCTGGTGGGCTTGATCCTGATATGCAATCGGGTGATTTTATGGTGATTGAAGACCATATCAATTTGATGGGAAACAACCCATTGATGGGACCAAACATTAAAAACCTCGGACCACGATTTCCTGATATGACTGAAGCCTACGACAAAGAACTCACCGGAAAATTATTAACCATCTTAGAAAAGAATAAAATTCGACATTGGAAAGGAGTCTACTGTGGCGTCAGTGGTCCCACTTACGAAACTCCTTCCGAAGTTCGTTTCTTACAGATCATCGGTGGAAATGCTGTGGGAATGAGTACCGTCCCTGAAAGCATCGCCGCCAATCATCTTGGATTACGGGTTTGCGCTATCAGCTGCATCACCAATCCCGCCGCAGGGATTCACACCACTAAACTGACTCATGAAGAAGTTACCGAGATGGCCAACTCCGTTGAGCAAAAGTTCAGTGATTTGCTCAACGAGTTTATAAAAGATAATTAATTGTGTGAGGGGAACTGAGGCTTCAACTCTTTTTTGGTGCCTCGTTGATCATCAAAAACCCATATAATTTTAATAACGATTCCCGCAAGAATGGCCAGCCCCTCATTGATCAACAAAATAGGCATCACCTTCACCGACAGTTCAGTGTTTGACTCTGCATAACCAGTGACCACAAGGTCCAAAAGATAGTCTGTGCCAAACATGACTGCCAAGCATAAAATGGGCGGAACTATAAATCCACTCACTAGAATACCCGCAACAGAAACGAGTGGATGTTGACTTCTTAAACGCGTGATCCTCAAAGGTCCCTTAATATAAAGAACTAACAAGTAAAGGTTCAATACAAGTAACGCTAATATAGTGCCCATAATTAGAAATACATGCGGAAACCAACGACCATGCTGGTTCCATCAAAAACCTCAGGAGAGCCAAGCGGTGGGTTGCGGATGGCGGGCGAGTTGACCATGGCTTGGATGTAAAAGCTAGAGGCCATTCCAGTTTCTGACATGCTGGTAATGAAATCAGCACCGACCTGAAATTGCACATTAAAAAAGTTTGAGGCCGGGTAAATGGTGGTGTCGTCAACTAAAACCGACCCTCCACCCAGCCGGATATAAGAGCGTACGAAGTCGCGGTAAGCTGGGCCGCTCAACTCCACCAAAAGATGAATCGGCGTGATATCTTTATCCAGACCACTGATCTCTTTGGTTTCGTAAGAAAGAACCAATGCAATTTTATTTGTTCCCTTGAGAAAACTAAACAATGTCGGCGTCTTGATTTCTAACAGAGAAACACTGTCGAAGTTGCTTTCTGTTCCAAACCCGACTCCAAAAGCCCATGGATCCGAAGCCGGTATTGCGATTGGCGACAGGCTCGCCGACGCCGGCATAGTAATGATTAGAACCATTAGACCAAGAAAGATTTTTTTCACAAGAAGTCCTGACTATTCATATTGAATAAGTGAAGCACCGGTTTCAACGTTGTCCCCAGGCTGCACCAAAATCTTTTTGACCTTAGCATCACCAGTGGCACGCATTTCATTTTCCATTTTCATGGCTTCCATAATCAGAAGTGGCGTTCCCTCTTGAACCTCGTCCCCTTCTTTCACCATGATTTTAGTGATTTTCCCCGGCATTCCAGAGCTCAAACCAGTGTCCCCACCCATAGATTTGCCAGATTTTAATGACTCATGGAGTAGCATCTCGTCGTTGAAGATCTTCACCTTGCGATATGACCCACGAGTGTAGACCTCATAGTCTGTTCCATTGGCCACGGTATCCATTAAGTAGGAGTTGTTTTCAAATAGAAAGCTAATCACACCATCCGCCTCTGCAAAGTCTTTGTGCGGGATCGAAACTTTTTCTTCATTGTCCTGTCCGTCACGCTTCAGGGTGACCTCCCAAGAAGTCGCCGTCTTATCAACAATGATTTGGTATTTCTTTTTTCTAAGTTCGGCTTCAAATAGCATTATAACCTCAATCCTCGGTCACGGCCCGCAAGTTTCCAAGGCGTCATGTCCTCGTATTTTCTTTCAACCGGATTCTTTTCTCGATCTTTATACGCAGAAATCGCAGCAGATATAAGGAACACACGATCATCTACAAACTTGAAGAGATCTGGTGACTCGACCTGAAGGTCCTTTTCACAAAACTGGGTGGTGTACTCGCCACTTTTAAATTTTGCATTTTTCAAAATGGATTTATGTAGAACAATATTAGACTTCACACCAGTCATGGTAAATTCAATCAATGCTCGATTCATCTTACTAATGGCTTCTTCTCGTGACTTCCCCCATGT
>CBDUOS010000005.1:0-46513 GCA_965368905.1 uncultured Bdellovibrionales bacterium
AAAGTATGGTGGCAACACTGGCCAGGTAGAACAGAAGCAGAGCTTTCGCCGAGAAAAACATCAGCATCCACTGCTTACCAGGAACAGTTTCTATGGGTTCACAGATATCATCTGTAATATCTTTATACGTCTTATCACCAAGAATTAATGGGTTACGTTCCATCATCAGTGACCTTCCTTGTGGTTATCTTCACCGGCATGACTGTCTTCGCCCGCGCCAGCACCGTGTCCACCACCCTGGTGATGTCCACCGCCAATCTCACGGTCGGTGTTTCGAATTTTCGCTAAGTAACGCACCCTTGGAGCCGCATTGAATTCTTCAAGAAGCGTGTAATTTCTTTTATTTTCATTCACCTGATTCAGACGACTTTCTTTATCGTTGAAGTCTCCAAACACAATGGCATTGGAGGGGCAAACCTCGGCGCAAGCTGGAGTGATATCGCCATCCTTCAATGGGCGATTCTCATCTTTCGCGATGTTTTTACCTTCTTTGATTCTTTGTACACAGAAGGTGCATTTTTCCATAACCCCTCGGGTACGAACCGTTACATCGGGATTGAGAGCCATGTGCAAAGGTTCACGACGATGGTGTCCATCATAGTAGAACCAATTGAAACGACGTACTTTGTAGGGACAGTTGTTGGAACAGTATCGAGTTCCCACACAGCGGTTGTAAACCATATCGTTCAAGCCCTCATCAGTGTGAACCGTCGCAAGAACCGGACAAACCGTTTCACATGGAGCGTTTTCTGACACATGACCGGCTGGAAGATGGCATCGACAGATCCTTTTTCATCGCCGCTATAATAACGATCAATGCGAATCCAGTGCATTTCTCTGCCACCAAGAACATATTTTTTACCCACAACTGGAATATTGTTCTCTGCTTGGCAGGCGATCATACAGTTCCCGCACCCAGTACAGGAGTTCAGGTCAACACCCATTCCCCATTTGTGACCATCGTATTTAAAGTCACTCCAGATGCTGAAAATTTTGTGTTTATGAAGACCGACATCACCGGTTTCTTTATAATGTTTTTCTGAAGTCTCTACAGCCAATTGGCGCCCTTGCATGCTGTGGTGCCCTTGGGTCTGAGCCAAGTCGTACATTTTGTTCAAGTTTGTAACCTTCACCGGGATCCCCGCGTACTGGATCAAACCCTCTTGGGCGACAGCAAAACCTTGTACATCAAAGCCAACACCTTTTTGAACCTCACCACCCTCTTTGCGTCCATAACCTACAGCTACAGCTACGGCACCTGGATTTTGCCCCGGGGCAATGTAAACTGGCAGATCCACTTTATAGGTTTCGGTTTCCACTCGCACCATCGAGCCGTCACGCAGTTTCATTTCATCAGCAAGTACGGGAGAAATAACCAAATAGTTATCCCAAACGATTTTACTCATAGGATCAGGAAATTCTTGCAACCAAGACACGTTGGCCATGGAGCCATCATGCAAGCCCACTTTGGTGTACAATGAAAGTTCAAGTGCCGAGTCAGAAGTCTCAACAGAAATTTGGTTGAGGGCAGAAGGATTGAAACCATTGCTTCTTTCCATTCCATCGAAAGTGGAACCTTGGAAACCCTTCTGCAAAAACTGATACCAGTTTTCTTCACTTCCAAGCTTGCTCATCCAGCGGTTTTTCAAATATTCAAAATAAGTCTCTTCATTGGCTACAGGCTTGTTCATACCGTTAGACCATGCGATTAAACTGTCACCGAAAGATCGAGTGTTGTGTAGAGGTTGAATCGTGGGTTGCTGAATATTCACAATCCCTGGTTCAAATTCGTAGTCACCCCAATTCTCCATTTGGTGACCGGCCGGAACCACATAATCGGCAAGGTTGGCTGTTTCATCCATCCAGTTGTTACTGGCAATGACCATTTCAACTTGCGACAAAGATTTTGTAAAGCCCATGCTTTCTGGCAAGTTATAGGCTGGATTCAACTCATTGACGATCAACGTTTTCACCTGCCCGTCATCTATGGCTTTCATTAAATCTTGCAAGGAACCATCCGAAGCCTCGGTGGCAGCCAATCCATGATTCCAGTGAATTGTCGCTCCGTTGTTACCAAGAAGGTCATTCAAATAGTTCACCGCGATCTGTAAAGACACAGCATCTTTGGTTTTCGCTTGCAATCCACCAGCAACCACGAGGCCTTGGCCATTGTGATCTGCCAAGTTTTTGACAATGGCTGCAAAGTCTTCGTGACTCATCCCGATGGACTCATAAACATTTTTGTATTTTTCAGTCAGCTTTAAGGCACCCGGTCCTGCGTTCACCCGGTTTTGCACGAAAGCCAGTTCATGAATCATTCCCAATACCAACGGCAACTGCTGAGAGGCTTTGATGGGGTGATTGTCATCGGCATTGAACGACGTCAAGCTGGGAACCGATTGAAAAGACACCAAGCGAGACATTGGTTTTTCTGGGTCACGTCCCTGACTGAACAAGCGACTGGATTCGGTTGGGTTCAAGTATGTTCCCAAAAAGTCCGCATCGATCGAAACAATCACTTTGGCTTGGTCGTAACGATATTTAGGAACGGCTTCGCGACCAAAACTAACCTGCGCCGCCTCACGAACTTCTGTTTGGTTGACTGCGGTCCATGTGTAGACTTTCGAACCGGTGTTTTGCGCGAATTTTTGCAATAGGTTTTTCAAGCTAGGAGAAGGCATTTCTCCGGTGAGAATATGCACATCGCCTTTCTGTAGCTGCTCAACAATCTTGGCATCAATCGATGCCCAGTCGCGAGGAACAGAAATCTTCTTACCACGTCGAACATCGTCACCCTGGCGAAATTGTGAGTTCACGATTGGAGTCCGCACACGATCCGGGTCATAAAGATTCAACAACTGCGAAGAACCGCGAACGCTGACACCCATACCATTGCCCGGATGGTCTTTACTACCGGCAATAAAAAGAGGACGTCCTTCTCGAGTTTTCACTGTAACGGCCATTCCCTCACGACCATCAAACAAGCTGGTCGCATAATAGTTGGGGAGCCCAATGACCACTTCAGAGGGTCGTTTGTTGTAAGGAATGATTTTCTGTACTGGGCGACGCACACAAGCCGCCGACGAAAGAGCGATACTGGCACCCATCAGTTTCATAAACTGCCGACGGGCCAATCCACCTTTATCGTCTTCATCTTTCAAAGGTGAAGACTCAAATTCTTTTTCTGCCTGTTCGAGAAATTCAGGAGTCTGATATTTTTCGTCCAAACTTTTCCAGTAAGAGTTTTGTTTAGTTTCCTGCTGTTTTTCCATATCTAACTCTTGCTCCTCATTAATTGTGACAGGTCGAGCAGTTTAACGGACCTTTGGCATCATATTTATTATCGGGGTGATTATCGCGGTGACAGTTCACACACCAGCCCATACTGAGACTATTGTACTGATTCACCACATCCATTTGCTTGATATCACCATGGCAGGTTTTACATGCAGGGTAGCGGTCTTCCGCGGTACTGAATTTTTGCACATGACGTTTGTGATTAAATTTCACGTGGTCAGGCAACATATGAACCTTCACCCAGTTCATAGTTTCTCCAGCAAAGTACTTCTCTTGTAATTTTTTAATATAAGGACTGTCGGCTTTAACAACTTGGTGGCAATTCATACAAACATTCAAGCTCGGTACAGCAGAATGATTGGCCTTCTCCACTTGGGTGTGGCAGTACACACAAGCCATTTTGTATTGGCCAGCATGCAACTTATGGGAAAACGGAATCGGTTGTTCCGGTGCATACCCTTTATTGTAACCAATTGATCCCCACTCACAATTCGCAAGCATCAATGGAATAAAAAGTAGTGAGATGAATATATGTGTTCGCTGAATCATGAACATCGACACTCCTTCAACTGCGACAACCGCGGCCACTAACAAGACCGGCCCGTCAGAAATTAACTCCAATTGGAGCCGATTTGGATTTTCAAAAGCCTTTCACTTTTAAGGTATAAGCGCACACTTGTTAAGGAATTTAAGGAACTGCTTCGGAATTAAGCATTCATTGATGCAAAGTGCCTAAACGGTGCCAAGTGCCTAAACGGTGCCAGGCCCTATTCCTGCACCCACCGCATCAGACTTGCTGCGGTGGGTGCAGGAATAGGGCCTGGCACCAAAAGGGAAAGGGCGGTGTGGGGCACCGCCCTTGGGGTAATGGGGTTAGGGTATGGGAATATGTGGGCAGGTTATGATGGGGTCATTAGCCTGTTGTCTTTTATATATTTCACGATTGGTGCCAGAATTTTGCGGCGGCCCTCTAATATATAGAGGATGAGATCAAAAAAAAGAGGGTGTGCCAACTAAAGGACAATTTTTGCACCCATCTGTCAGGATTGAATCAAAGCTGTCTCATATTGTAACATCTCAAAATGAGACAGTTTTGCTTTTACTCCTGGGGGCGGATTCCGCTGACGACGAGGGCATAGTCGGCATCGAACTCTTCGGTTTCCAAATGCCCGTCTTGGTTCACTTCCGTGGCAATCACTTGAACTTCCCAATCTCCTGGGCTCGGATTTTCAACAAAAACATTCTCAACGGTGTTGATCATATCTGGTTGCCCACCAGCCAAATTGAAATTGTTTTCGTACAAACCATGGTTGCCATAGAAAATTTCACCGTCAGGGGATTTCACAATCACCGTCAAATCATTCACCCGATGAATTTCGGCCCCGACCATACCATCAGGATCACTATAAACCATGGTGACAGCCAGTTGAGGTGTGTCTTTTTCGACTCGCACAGTATAAGTTTTACTCTCCATAGCGTGCAGAATGTGATCCTCATTCACCAACAACATCTTGTCTTTTAAATCATAGAGATTTTGTAGATTGGGATGCCCCCACCCTTGATGAGTTCGGGTGAGGTCATGAGTCTTACCTTGAAAAGGGTACTGACGGGCCGAATTGATCAACAAAGCTTTGGCGGTGGATGCATGGGGCCGGTTGGCAAAACGATCTTCCAATGGAAAGTCCAACTTGTTGCCAAAAACTCCATCCGTGTACATCTCAATGATCAGCCCTAAATGACCATTAACGATGGGGGTGGCGGCGCTGGTTCCTCCAAACGTGGAGTATTTTTCTTGGCCCGTGGTATGGATCGCGTCGTAATATGAAACAATATCGGGTTTGATTCTGTTGTCCGTCGCTGGCCCAATACTGGCTCCTCCCCGGCTCCAGCTATCGTCTTCAAAGATTGTATTGTTGCCGTGATGAACAGCCCCGACCGAAATGATGTTTTTAGCCCAAGCCTGTGGACGTGAATCTTTGCTACTCCGATTGCTTTGCGATTGGGTGATTGGCAAATCCAATTCAAATATAATTTTGTCCATCTCTAAAGATCGGGCCGTGTACTCTATGGTGGTGGGCGATCCCCATGAGGCAGTCTGTAGCAAGATCTTGTGATCGCGAATCAGTTCTTCAGTCAATTGAAAGCGATTGTCTTTGTTGTAAACATGTTTGTTGTTGGTGTAGTAACCTTGAGCCTTAGGCATTAACCCTCGTGCAGTGGCGTCCCCAAAACCATTTCCATAAATAATTCCAAAAGTTTTTTGACCATGATAACTGCTGGCATCGTCACCAATGGCAATAGGACCCTTGCGGAACTCATCGGCTGCGAAGTCCTGATGATCTTTGTAAATTCCTTCGAGAACATGACCACGAATTCCTTCGCCTTCGTACTGACCTGTTGATTGAATCAAGGTTTGAGCTCCTCCTTGAACCAATACAATATCCATGTCTTCTTCAATACGATCCGGGCTGATTTCAATCCACAAAACTCGCGGGTCGGTGGCCAGTGATTGAATGGCTTCAAGATCACCATGAACCGACAGTGCAAACGTTTTTAGACCATCATGAACAATTTTAAGATTCATCGATTGGGCCAACTGCAATAACTCATCTCTGTAAGAGTCGGCGATTGGTAAAACATCATAGGTTGCCTCTGTGAAATTACGTGGATGCACCCATAGGGTGGTCGGCAAATAAGGCACCTTGTATTCGCCGCCAAATGGTATCACTTGTTTGATGTGAATCTGATTTTGCAAGTCAGCCACTTGATCTACCGCCGCTCGGACCAGTAACGCATGATCAGGAACAAACTTTAAGATTTCAATATTATGTTTGCTCAACTCTTGTCGATAACTGGGAAAAATCTGCGTTTCAAATTGCACAACATACAATTGAGTCTCGGATTGAACTTGTCGCAAAAGATCGGGCTGAAAAAGCAAGGCCTTTTGCAGGCGGATCTTGCCGCTGTGCTGAAATGTCTTTCCATCGACCACAAATTGACTTTGTCCTCGTCCCTTTTCAAATTGGACTTGGTGTCCGTCGACTTGGAAGTCGATGGCCTGCGCTGTAAATGTGAGAAAGAATAAAAGAAAAATGAATACAAATAACGAACAATTCCGTTGCAAGACTACCTCCATCCTTAGAGTCAGAAATATTTTAGAGAGGGATACTAAGGATTGGCAAGAAATGAGTTTACCTAATGATGTCAGTCTTCAAAATATTAAAGGTGCTGAAGCATTATGTTTCGTATCTGTTCTTTGCGAATCATAGTCCATCATTAGCAATCGGCACCCTGTTCTCATTTCAAATGGTCAATCACATATACACATTTGAATCAATGGGTCTTTTTCCATTTCAGCTTGGGAACCAAACCCATTGATCACCAAACCCTTCGGACCATTTTGAGCACACCGGAGACCATACAGAATGAACTGATTGTTTGGATCGGAATCGTCCTCGATTCGTATTGTCGCTTCAATGATCACTTCACGAGGGGCATAAGAATCGTTCACACACCATAGAAGTCCCTGATTGATAATAAAATTCTTTGTGTATCCAGATTTCTACAATTGGTTGATTGCTTGTTACATTTTGTTCATGGTTTAAGTCTAAAACAAGATTGAGAGAGAGAAAAAAATTGAGATTATTTTCTCTCTCGCTTTGAAAAAATCGAAGTGCGCTTAAGACTTCGCAGTCTTACTGGGCGCAAGGTATTCGGCATACCAAGCGTAGCCGACATAGAGAATATGAAGACCAACAAAACCGCTCACATACTCGATACCACCAGCACCAAACCCGTAGGAGTGTAACCCCGCGCCCAGGACAAAGTTCACACCATACCAAGCCATGATGACAAGACTGAAGGAAATAATACTACCGGCCAACATTCCGAAGTCTTTCACCCATCCAACTAGGCGCATGTGTAAAATCGCCAAGTAACCCATGAGTGCGATGAAGGCCCATGTCTCTTTCGGGTCCCATCCCCAAAAACGACCCCATGAGTAATCAGCCCAGACACCACCAAGAATAGTTCCAGCGGCTAACAAGACCACTCCCACTTGGATGCAGTTGTAGACCACCTGGGCCAACTCACGGATCTTCTTTTTGTGGGCCTCTCGGTTTTTCAACCAAAGAAACATTCCATAGTCGCCAATACCAAAAGCGAGAAAAAATGCGGCGTAACTAAGTGTGATGGTCATGACGTGAATGGTGAGCCAAAGGTTACTTCTTAAAACCGGCTCCAAGGGCTGCAAGGTATTGTCGAGTATGACTGGTGCGAACGCAGCCACTATCATCGTCAGTGTGGCTACTGCAGAGCCGACCAAGGCGACCCATGTTTTCTTTTTCAGAAAAGAAAAGAGTGCGGCAAAAAGGACGACGCCCCAACCCACCCAAACAACGGTTTCATACATATTGGAAACCGGTGGGCGACCGGTGATCAGACACCTTAGAATAAAACCATAGGTGTGCAGCACGAATGCGAACATCATGGTGGCCCCACCCAATTTTATCAGAAGGGATTGACCGATAATAAAAGAGAAAGTGAAGAGCAAAGTCGCCAGCAAATAAAGGATCCAAGTCCAAAAGAAAGGTTGTAGCTGTTGATAGTGCACTTCCGTCCACATGTCTTCTACGCTCGGGTAATTATCCCCTCCCACGTTTTCTGCCATTTGCGTATAAGCGGTAATAGCTGCATCCAAGTCTTCCTGCCCCTTGGCTTTTTCAGCACTGTCTTCGCTTACGAATTGAGTCGAGTAAGCGGCCAAAATTTTAAAAAAGGCTTCGCTTTGTTGTTCATCCAGTTCACGTAAAGACTTCCAACCCGTTTCTTCAGACTCTTTGTCGGGTGGAAACACTTTGACCCCTCCCTGGGAGATTCCAAAAAATGTGAGGAGCTGACTTTCTAGCCTTTGAATGGCTTGGTAATAAGCATTGAGTTTTTCTTTACGGGCTGTTCGCACCTGCAAGTCGCTGAACAAAACATTCAGGCGTTGATGAGAGCTGATCTCTGAGGGTGTGAAATACTTGCGATCCTTATCGAAGCCCAGAGCTTCCTTCAGTCCATGATGATCAATTTTAATAATTTCTTTTTCCATCCAAGGTTCTGGAACTAAAATCCAAGTAGTCAAAATATCCAAGGCCGGTTTCTTTTGGTAAGTGGCCTTTCCGTGAATCAGTTGCAACATCTCTTGCGCCACCGTCACCATAGGCTTGATTCGACCCGACTCTTGCACAGGCAAAGACTCAAAGGTGTGATTTTTCGCAAACACAAGTTGCGGCAATACGATCAATAAAACGAACAATCCCTTTTTCATTATGACTTCACCTTTTTCGATTTAAAATAAAACATATGAATAATTCCCAGAACAATTAGCAAACAGCCCAAATACTTCCATGGCCTTCCCGGATCGCGATTCACCGAAAGAATCGACATCGTCGGGCGCCCCATCTCGTCTTCCTGAAAGCTGGATTGATAAAATGTGAAACCAGCGTATTTCAAGGGCTCGTTCATCGAAATGGTGACGGACTTGGGCTCTCCGTTGGGATCCTTCACCGAAACGTCACTCTCATAAGATGCAGCTCGACGGGTTCCTTGGTAGCGCCCCACTCGAAAAGCATCCAGCTTGAGTGCAAAGTCCAAGTTAATTTGGCGATTTGCGAACACCAGAACGTGATGAGCCTCATCTGAAAACAATCGCACCGAAGAGTTCAGACCTGTCCAATGCTCTTTGCCATCAAAATTGAAGCGAATAGCCTGCATAGTCCCTTCAGCCTTGCTCTCGATGGACTCGTAAGTCCATTGGCGCGAAGCATGAGGTATAAATTTTAAGACCCGAAAAGTTAAACCCATCCAACCAGTTTCAACGGAGCCACCGGCTTTTAACTCTCCGGAAGAAGTCATGCCATTTTTACTGGCTGTAAAAACCTTATAGGTTAAGTTTTCAGTCTTTCCATCGGTTTCAATGAGAAGAACATTGCCACCCGTGTATTTAAACAGACCTCGTTTTCCTAAAACAATTTTGGCGGGCCCCATATTTTTAATGTCAAAAGATTCTCGACCCAATAAAAGCCAGTCCGACTCACTCACCCTTTCATTGGCTATTTGAAAACGCAACCCGGGTCCGTCAGTCACCTTTCCGGTGTTTTCGATTTTACTTTGTGGAATGGCATAGGGGATAAAATCATCGATAACGATCTCGTCACCCCCCACATTTATAATATAGGGGTTCTCTTTACTTGGAGGTGACTTATAAAAGTTCACTTCTCGCTCATAAGTTTTGCGCATGTCTCCCGACATCAAGCCACTGTATACCAGTAAATCGGTCTCCCCAACTGTGACGCGTTTACGGGTTTCATTCATATTGAAAGCCATCGAACCATCAACACCATAATACCGAGTCAAAAGTGAGCCCGCGAGCAAAATGAGAATTCCGACATGAGCTGAGATAAAACCAATATGGTGCTTCTTCCATGGAAAGCGGTCGATGATCACCGCAGTCAGATTGATCGCAAGTAATGCAAATATCGTGTAAGCGTACCAAGAGTGATAAACGGTTTCTTGGGCTCGCTTGGCGTCTTGATAAATTGATTCAACGATTGTTCCCCAAGCCGACATGGTGCCAATCGAAATAATCACAAATACTGCCAATTTCAATGAGGCAAATTTTTTATTTATTCTTCTAAATGTCGATCGTGATTTAGCCATTGATCCTCATTTTCAAACCACTTTGAATGGCTGCCAAAGCAAGACGAAGGCGACCCCGCATCTCGCTTCCCTTTTCGGTGTTCAACTGTTTTGTTTCTTCGTCCATATATTGTGCCCTATTCAACTCTATTTGAATAGTGTGGAAGCCGTTTTTTGGGTCTCCATAGGTCTTAGTGATGCCGCCACCAATGTAAGGCCAGTTGTACGCCACCTGAAACCCTTGAATTTGAAAGGAATCCATAACTAATTCCTTATATTCAGTGTCGGCACTGTTGCCGTGTTGGTCACTGATCACTACTTCGGCGCGAGTTTCTCCTGGATCGGGATGAAAAGGCGTTCCCACAGAAGGCATACTATGCAGATCCAACTGAAATACCACTCCAAACTCTTGATGCATTTTTCGTCTCATTTCGAGAATCGAATTATGAAAAGGCTGGTAGTAGTCACTTACAAGCTTGTTATGCATATCCATCGACATGGCTTCTGAGATCAAGGTTTCTCCGTGGGTCGTCACACTCCAGTGCAACCCCTTGGGATTGGTCCCAGACGGTAACGGAGCACCTTTGACCGCATCGGCGTCAAAATCATCGGGGGTTCGATTGGGATCGACCACGTACCGATGCCAAGGAGTGATCAGAGACTGAAGGTTCAGTTTTTCGATGGCTGGCTGATACAACCAATCCACATAGCGATCCACATCCCGCATCAACGTCACTTCGGGCAATTTCTGGAGCCAAGAGACTTCGTCAGGAACTTTCTCCCCAGAATGGGGGATCGACACGAAAAAAGGCAACTTCTCAGCTGAAGGCATAAGATTTCAATAGTTTGGATCGGAACTAAAAACAACGGATTTCCCTAAATTGACCCCCCATTGCGCATAGGATAAATTGAATCTCAAATGCACTGCCACAAGGATTATCCATGAAAATCTACACAAAAAAAGGAGACAAGGGCCAAACAACACTGGTGGATGGGACTCCTGTCGCCAAATCCGATGGCCGCTTAGCAACCTATGGCACAGTGGATGAACTCAATGCTCACCTCGGTTTGCTTGCATCTATGCTAGAAAATGAGGCAGAATTAAAAGAATTAAAAGAGCAGCTGATCCAGATGCAAAATTGGTTATTTCAATTGGGAAGTCAGTTGGCTTGTTCAAATTCCGAAGTGGCTGCAAAACTTCCATCGATTGAACAAAGCCAGATCCAAACAATGGAAATGTGGATCGACCAATGGGACAAAGAATTGCCAGAGCTGAAAAACTTTATTCTTCCGGGAGGCCATTGGGGTTCCGCACAAGCTCAAGTTTGCCGAACTGTCTGCCGACGAGCCGAGAGACTTTGCGTAACTCTTGATGAAGTTGTGCCTTTCCGCTATCCAGCCGTCAGCTTCCTCAACCGAGCCTCGGACTACTTCTTTGTGGTGGCGAGAATAATCAACCACAAAACCAATTTTGCAACCCAGGTTTGGAAACCCTAGCGAATGGAGCTGTACCTTGCTACGCAACAAGATGATGAAGACCTCAAAAGTTTTTTTGGGGAACAGGTCATCCCAGGAATTTACGACTACCGGGTGACCCGACCCAATTCTTTCTTCGATCAATACAAGCTAACGACCGACGACTATCAAACCTATCTACTGCGTGACGACGACGGAGTGATTCACGCCACTGCATCTATTTTATTTCGCCAAGCTTACGTCAATGCGCAAGAGCAAACCGTGGGCTATGTGACCGACTTGAGAGTCTCCAGTTCTCGCACAGCCACACTCACTTGGGGAAAAGAGTTTATTCCTCTGATGCACCGTGAGCGGGAAAAACGCAACTGTCAGTTTGTTTTTTCCGAACTAGAACAATACGAAAGCAAAGCCTACAACTCACTTCTACGACGCCGCAACCGAACCACTCGGATGCCGCGGTACCATCTGTTCCGCAAGTTCAATCTGATTGTCATTTACGGGAAAACTTTTTTTGCCACCCCACCTTTACAAAGCATCCAGATTCAGCATGGTCGCACTGAAGATGCTGAAGCCATCACCAAGTACTTAATGGAGAAGTCTGTTCGTCGCCCACTTCGTTACAATCTCACAGCTGACGAACTGGAGAGACGCTGTCGCACTTGGCCCAACTTTTCTCTGCAAAACTTTTTAGTGGCTCGCAATGCTGATGGAAAGATTGTTGGGTGCATGGCCCCCTGGAACAATCGCGATGTGCAGAGAATTATTGCAGAGAAGTACCATCATAAATCGTTTCAAGTGTACTCAACCAGCCGAACCTTATCAGCTTTGCGCTTGGCCCGCCCTCTACCTAACCCCGGCACACCTTTTAATGTGAAACACATCACCCATGCCGCTTATGATAACCCAGATATTTTTTATTCTCTACTGTCGCGGGCCTATGATGACTGTCAAAACCAAGAACTCTTAGTTTATCCAAACTATTATGGTGACTATGCTACCCGGCCACCGAGCTCGTTTGTGCATGTTAAAATTCCTTACGGTTTTTACACTTTGCTAGAAAATGAGGAGGTGCTTCCCCGTTACCTTCATCCCAACCCTTTCACACCGACGCCCGACTACCAGTTCTGCTACTTTTGATTCTTTGCGGTATCTAATTTGGCACCAAAATTTTTCTTATGGTTAAGCCTCCAAACGAAAACAAAGGCCTTTCGAGCCCTACAGACCAAAGCTTTTGTAATTAATTTAGAGACCCTGAAATCTTTTTCGTACCGGAAGAATCAAATCTTTGGTTGATTGTCTTTGGGACAACAACAACAAGCAAACAAACGAACAAACATCAAAAAGGGGCGTACATGCAGAACATCTGCTTACTCTATTCGGGGCGAAGAGGATTGGATGATTTAACAACGAGAATTTCGGTTTTAAGAATTCCTGAGGTTTCTCGCAAACTCAAAGAAACGCAAATGATGATCGACGAAATATTGGGGACAAATGTCAAAGTCGACCTCTACTCTTTTGTGCAATCCACTGAGGAAGAGTTTTCAAGCCAATCCAGCTTGAAAAGTTTAGTGGCAGCGGCGGTGCAGGCCGGTCTTTTCGATCGCTTTGTAAAGTATCGTAGCCGTCCGCAGTTTTTAGTGGGACCGATCAATGGCAATTCGGCTATGAAAGTCTGTGCCGGTTTACAAAGTTTTCGCGACTTTGTTGAAACAAGTGATTACTGCAAAGAAAACACATTGATGGCTCGCTACACGCAACAGGGAACGAAGTTGGCTGGAGTTAAGCTTGAAGATTATGGAGCCATGATGTGGAACCCAGAAGGTTTTTACCAAAACCTTGAGATGGACAAAAAGGAAGCTTCAAAAATTGTTGAAGAGCTGAGCTTAAACAACCTGCTCGCCCAATGTGTGCATTTGGGTCCTTCTTTTGAGTTTCATGCACAAGAGTTTAACGACGTCGGGCTCAATCACTTGGCTTCAATGAGCTCCATCGAAATGGACCCCATTCTTAACAGTTTCTGGAAAACAGCCATTTAAATTAGGGATCAGCATGCGTATTATTATTTGGATTGGAATATTACTGTTATCTTTTAATACTTGGGGCGATGAATCGGGGGACGCCCTCTCAGCATGGGTTGAAGGGAAGTATCTAACCACCCAGCATGGTGTGGTTAAGGGAACTTATTTAGACTGCCAGGCTGGAAAATTGGTGGAAATCCGAACCACTGAAGGAAGCATTCTGGTTTCGGGAGTGACGGTGACTCCCATTGAATTCCGCGATGTAAACCAAGGGGCCATCGGAATCCCTGGTCCAATGATTGGCTTTTCTCAACGACGAACCACTTTAAAGGAAATTGGCGATCAGCATTTCCAATTGAAAAGCGAGCACAGAGACTGCGCCCCGATGTTGGGAAAGATCGGATGCTTTGGTAAGAAGTGGCGAACCGCCGCCGAACTGATTGTTGCTGTCTTTGATGAAGACGTAGAAGGCGAACTACACTACCAACCATTCAAGCAAGTCGACCGGGAAATCTGCCCGTTCATTAAAAAACAGTAACCCTTATCTCTTTTTCTCTAAATGTTTTTTCAAAAATCGACATAACGTCGCATAAGATGGCATGTTGGGGGTGGATTTTTCCTTAATGGCATAAAACTTTCGCAAAGACATACTTGGGCAAGAATTAAGGTATTCATAAATAAGTTCTGAGGTCTTTTGCAGTTTCGTCGCTCGAACCAGTCCAAACATTGGAAAAAAACCGGAGTTGTATCTCTTTACATACCTTGAGATTGACCTCTCACTGAGTCCCAAGCATGCAGCGGCATGTTTTCTTGTAATTTCTCGATCTATATAGCGCTCTAATACAAGCTGCTGCATAAGCAACTTCTCGTCTTTCATTTTATTCACCCCCTACTGAGAAACAAATCTTTCTCTTTGAAAACAACGGTACGGGCGAAAAGTTGCACTTTTTTTTAAGTCTCCAATTTCCCGGTTAAACTTTATAGCGGTTAATTGCATGATCTATTGCGCAACCTTTTCTTGCAATAAACGCGAAATTTCATATGTGTCAGATTGAGAATCTTTCTTAATTTTTTCCGCAACAATCCCTTCCCTTCTCCGTTGTTAATATAACAACAAACAAAGGAAAAAATTATGGTGAATATTCATAGACTGAAATGGACCACTCTGACTCTGAGTTTTCCTCTCATCATCTTATTTCAAAATTGTTCTTCACCTACGGCCACCTCAGGTGATCAACCCCTTTCGAATTCCCCATCATCCACTACAGATGAGGTCCTAACAGAAATCCCTGACGATGTCCCAGAAGAACAGCCAACCGATGTGCTAGAGAAAATTCCCACCCAAAGTTGTTCTTACCAGAAACAAAACTACCAATGTGTAACGATTTCTTACGGTGACCACCCCCTACAAGATTATGAACTTTGGCTCCCCAACAATCCAAATAACGGGCCTGAAACACCCTTGGTTATTTTTGTCCACGGGGGTGGCTATTTTCAAGGCGATCGCGACTATGCCTATCGTCCCTCGTTCGGAATGCGTGAGTTTTTGAATGCTGGTTATGCCTTTGCAACAATCAACTATCGACTTTCCGGTGATTCACCCTTCGAAAAAGGGGTCACCGGAGAGTTTCCCCCCGCTATGGAAGACGGAGCCGCCGCGGTTCAAGACCTTAAAATGCGAGCCTCCCACTATGGATATGACCCCGATAAAATTGCCATGACAGGCAGTTCCGCTGGAGGAGGAATTTCTCTGTGGGTGGCCTTTCACGATGACCTTAAAGACTCTTCGAGTCTCGATCCACGGGACCATATTTCGACACGGGTGCCTTGCGTCGCTTTGCAAGACACTCAAACCACTCTCACCATCCCTGAGGTCGCAGTTCTTTTAGGAGAAGATAAGTTTGTACTCGATGAGGGGCTACCTGGCCTTTACGGCTTTACTGCAGACGAATACAACTCCGCTCCGGAAGCTTACAATGAACGGTACATGGCGAGCATGCAAGAAGCCTCTGCGATCACCCATATCAGTGCTGATGACAATGTGAAGGTGATGCTCACCTACTCCCTCGACTATAATCAGGTGAACATTCACAGCCCAGAATTTGGCAACTATTTTACTGCCGGGCAGCCGAATGCCTTAAGAGACAACTACAACAGAAACTCTCTTTCCACGTTTGGGATTGAGTTTATATTAAGAACCAATCAGGCGAGCAACAAGCAGAACATTTTAGAGCATGTCATGAACAACTGTTTTCAGTAATCTAAAGACTCTGATTACTGCTGGTTCGGGAAAATAATTTTTTCTACTTTATCAAAAGAGCAGGCACGAACCAGGTCATCCACATTTTGCCTAGCACCCAATGGTGATGTTAAAGCGGACTCAACTCCCATATTAAAGGCTGTAATACGATTGACCGCTGTGCCGTGATCTCCAACAAATCCACTGTCAGCAATAATCGTCATAAGCCTTGAAGCTTCAAGAATATCGTCAACAGTAAGGTCGTGGTGGGTTTCCAATATCAATCCAGCGATACAATCGGCCTGCAACTCCATAAACTTTGAAGCCACCATTGGTAACGGGTGTGAGCTTTGCAAACCTTTGCGATACTGAATATTGTGAGCAAACTCGTGGGCTAAAACGGCATCGAGCCCCAGTTTGAAATCCAACTGGTAATCAAGAAGAATACTGACCATCAAGTCGGCCCCCATGATGATCAGTGATGCGTTCGCAAAAGCTCGGGCATTGGCCGCTCCCAAATCATTATAGACCCCGACACAAATGGGGCGACTCAAAGGGCTGAAAAGAGGGTCACCAGTCAGATTAAGCTGTTCTGTCCAATCAAAGAGCTGACCCACCATGTAGTCGGTGTTTTGCTGCGTGTGAATTGTAATAGGTCCGCTGGAACGCGGTACATCAATGCTGGGGCCAGAGAACAGAGGGTATCCAGGAACTCGGTAGAACTGGCACTCCGGAGACAAAGCACCGTAAACTCGCGCCATAGAAGGCAAACTCAATAACAATAGAAAGCTAAAGACTGTGATTTTCATAGTAAGAGAAATGTAAGGGTACAAATAGAATATTTGTACCCCTTTCTCTCAACTGGAAAAAAGGAAAGAGTTTGTCAAAAGATTGGTCAGTTACTCTGAGGTTGGCACAAAATTGGCCCGACGATTTTTCGAGTGAGCATCCTCAGAATCAGTGGAGTCCAAAAGCTTTTCCTCTCCATAACTCAACACAGTCAGACGATTGGCATTGATCCCCAAAGACACTAGGTGATTCTGCACGGTGCGAGCCCGACGCTCCCCCAAAGTGAGGTTGTACTCGATCGAACCCCTAGAATCACAATGTCCTTCCACCTGCAAAGTGACTCCGGGATTAGCTTTCATCCACTCGGCATTCTTTTGCAAGGTGGCCTCGGCCTCGGGAGTCAATGTGGACTGATCATAGGGAAAGTTAATAGAGGACAACCCATCCACATTTCCGCTATCGGAGTCCATACCCGCAAACTTCCCGTCCAGCGGTTGAGTTGTGATACCTGGCGCCACCTCTTCACCGCCATCTTTAGGCTTCGATGAACAAGCCGACAGCGCAGCAATACAAACTGAAAGTACTAGTACTTTTCGTAACAAAGGGACCTCCTTTATAGGTCTTCTTGAGTGTTCGAAAGAAGCTCTTCAATTGTGGTAATCCCGTTGATCACTTTGTGCAAGCCATGGTCGCGAAAGGTTTTCATCCCTTGCTCAATGGCTTTCTTTTTAATCGCACCAGAGTCTTTTCTCTGCATAATCAAAGTTCTCACTTCTTCCGTCACTGTTAAAAGTTCTTGGATCAATGTTCGACCAATATAGCCTTTATTGCTACATTTGTTGCAGCCCACCGCTTTATGAATGTTGTGGCCCTGGATTTGACTTGAAGATAAGCCTAGATTTCGCATTTCGATTTCTGATGGTTGATGAGGGGTTTTACAGTGGGGACAAAGCACACGAACAAGACGTTGAGAGATCACTCCCAAAAGGGAGGTGGCAATCAAGAATGGCTCACACCCCATGTCAATTAGACGAGGGAAGGCACCGGCGGCGTCGTTGGTGTGAATTGTCGACAGCACCAAGTGACCAGTCAAAGATGAGTTGATGGCAATCTCGGCGGTTTCTAAGTCACGAATCTCCCCGATCATTATGGTGTCCGGATCCTGACGAAGAATGGCACGCAATCCACTGGCGAAAGTGAGACCAATCTTCGAGTTCACCTGGATCTGGCCAATACCATGAATCCGTTGCTCCACAGGATCTTCCACAGTGATAATATTGGTATCAATGGAGTTCAGTTTCTGTAAACTAGCGTAAAGGGTGGTGGATTTACCTGAACCGGTAGGCCCAGTGACCAAGACAATTCCATAGGTTCTTGTTAAAAGGTCTCCCAGTTTTTCTAAGTTTTCATCTGAGAAACCTAGCTGCTCCAAGTTCAATATAACATTGGAGCGATCCTGCAAACGCATCACACAACGTTCACCATGAGACGTCGGCACTGTGTTCAAACGAACATCAATATCTTTTCCACCAATCTTAAGGGGGATTCGACCATCCTGTGGCAATCGTTTTTCAGCGATGTTAAGGTTCCCCATCACTTTAATCCGCGAGGTGATAGCATTCTGTAGCTTTTTGGGTGGTTTGAACACATCGTACAGAATTCCATCCACACGAAAACGAATCACCATGTCTTTTTCATAGGGCTCAACATGAATATCCGAGGCTTTCTCTTTTACTGCACGAGACAACAAAGTGTTCACAAGCCGAATTACAGGGGCATCGTCATCGGCAGCTTCTAAAAGATCGATGATTGGCTCGTCCAAGTCGTAATCGTCTTGTTCGATATCATCTAACCCTTCGAGAGCGGCCGTGCCTTTCTCATAAACCCGGTTGATCGCATCCAATAGCTTCACTTTGGTGGTGAGGATCGGAGTCACACGTTTTTTGAATAACAAACGTAAGTCATCCAGCACCGTAATGTTCAGCGGGTTCGTTGTCAGAACATAAACCTGATTTTGATCATCTTTATAGGGTAGAATTTCAAAGGTTTTGGCGTAATTGATGGTGATTCCACGAATCATATCCATACTGATATCGTTGATAATAATATCTTTAGCAAATTTGATCCCGATTCTTTGGCTTAGCTTTTCCATCACTTTGTCAGTGGTTGGATCAACAATCTCTTCCAAGCTCTGTCTTACAGTTTTACTACCACCGAAGTCGGCATCGAGCAGGGTTTGGACCTGCTCAGCCGTCAGACTGGTGGATTTTTGAATGATATTTTCAACTCCCGTTGCCTGTGCCATTGACTCCTACAAACCTTCGAACTCACCCTCGAAATCATCGAGTTCCACTTCAGTATCGTCCCCGCCAAAAGGCTCAGGAGAGAAGGGAGCCGGTGATTCTGGGGCCGGTGGTTCACCAATTGGAACTGCATCTTCAAGATCCAGTTCAATCTCTTCACGGTTTGGAATATAGGTTTTGGCTGATGCACTAGCATCACGAATCAGATTGTTAAATTTTTCTCCATAAGGATCGCGTCCACCTGAGTTGTTTTTGATCCACTCGATTCTTTCCGTCATTTTCTGACGAAGAATCTCTTTATGCCCCGCAGAGCTGCGTATGATTCTCGGCGTAAGGAAAACCACCAAGTTCTTCTTCACTTTACGGACGGTGCTATTTTTAAATAACCAACCGAGAATCGGGATGTCCCCTAAAAGTGGAATTTTTGATTCGGTGATGGAGTCTTCGTCTTCCATCAAACCGCCGAGAACAGCGGTTTGACCCGACTCCAAGACAATATTGGTCTTCACTGATTTTTTCGTGATCGCCTGTGCATTGTCCGCCAAGTTTTGCGCCTGAATTTGTCGCGTACTCACTTTCTGAATCTTTTGTTCCACATTCAAGCGAACAAGGTCAGAGTCGGGAGAGATAAACGGCTTGATTTTCAAAAGAATGGTGGCGTCTTTAAACTGTGGTGTAAAGGTACTAAGACCCGCATTGCTCGCGCTTTGCGTAGCCCCCACAGGAACCTCATCTCCGACTTCGATTTCAGACTCTTCATTATCCATCGCTAAGATATTTGGAGTTGAAAGGATGTTGGCATTGGTTTTCTCTTTCAAGAAAGATATCAAAGCAATCAAGCTGGGGATCTCGATAGTTTGTCCACCGGCATTAATTTGAATCGTTTCGCTGGGATCACCTAAGTTGAGGATGGCCCCTTTGCCGCCGACCGGATTGACCAGATCAGACAGTGAGCTCGACCCGCCGGAGAATCCGATACGAGCCACGCCCTCACCATTAGTGCTACTACTGTCGTCTTCAGGTCCTTTAATGAACTTCATGTAGTTCATATTCCAAACATTGGAGTTGGAAGATTCCATTTCCATAATCACAGCTTCAACAAAAACCTGATCTTTTGGAATATCGATCTTTGCGAGAAGGTTTTTAACCACCTTATAATCTTGTTTACTGGCCGTAACGATCAAACTGTTGGTGTTTTCGTCTGCCTTGATAACAACATTGCCGCCAAAAATAGGTTTCTGAACTTTAGGCGCTGAAAAGGTTCCTTTATCGTCACTCTTTTTATTTGTCTTCTCAGCCGCTTTCTCTGTTTCTTGGGCGATTCCAGAGAGAGTCTCGGCAATCTTAACCGCTTCACCATGTTTAACATAGTAAACATAGACACCACCGGCATCGGCTGGATCCAAAGGGTAGTCCAAACGCTTCACCAAGTTTTCGATACGACCAATCCCCTGATTATTACCAACCACGATAATCGAGTTGGTTCTTTCATCGGGTGCCACCAGTTTGAGGTTTTCTGTTTTGCCCCCATCGCTTTTACTAAAACGAGATCTCCTAAAACGGCTTGAAGACTTCCCTTGCTCCTCACCATCTTTAATGATCTTTTCGATCAACTCGGCAATGTCTTTGGCTTTGGCGTGACGAATCGGAATCACTTCCAAACGTTCTTCAAATCCAGGTTTATCCAATTCTTCAATAATGCGAGAAATTCTCTCAATGCTCGATCCATAGCCCGAAACAATTAGAGAGTTGGTATTTTCATAGGACTCAACATTCCCTGCCTTTTTCGATACAAATTTTTCCAAGCTCTTCTTTAAACTTTCTGCGTCGATGTACTTTAAATTCACGATTCGCGTGATCAACTGATCCGATGTCGGGTAGTACCCACCAGAGTACGTTTCAATGGAGTCATCTTTTGCATTGGTTTCTTTTCGAATTTTTAAATAGCCATCACCCGTGGGGACGATCGTGTAATTGTTCATTGCCAACGAGGTAAGAAACATCTTCCATGCTTGAGCTACCGTCACCGGCGAAGGGGCCACGATGGTGATTTTTCCATTAATCCCCGGCTCCATAATAAAGTTTTTCTTAGTCAGCTTACCGATGGCATTTGCCACATCCATGATATTGGCATTGGGGTAGTTAAAGCTTTCGATAATGTCAGGGAAATTCTCATCCGTAATATCTTCAGGTTGAGCATCGACAAAAGACATCCGTTTTTTATTGGGTCGATCCACTTTCTTTACTTTAATATCTTTCACGGGTGTGGCCGGGCGATTGTTCACCGGGATGCTATTGTTGTTATTTCCATTGTTTCGACTAAACCGAGACCGACGATTGCGAAATCGCGAAGGACGCTCGGGCTCTTCAATAGGTTCCGGGTCTTCAACTTCCTCTTCCATTACCGGAGGCTCTTCAATTTCAACTTCGTTTATGACCGGGTCTTCTTCATCGAAAAATTCATCTTGGGCATGAAGGGAAACGCCCAACATCATCACCCAGAGTGCTATCGTCATGATTCGCATTGTCTTCATTCGGACCTTCCTATGGTACAGCATTTTCTATTAAAACCTATAAATATTGAGAACTTAAGTAAGTTCGGTGAACAGGAGCCCGGATCGCGCCCAAGGTCGAGAGCTAATTTTATGAAATCACCAATCGCGCCGCATCATTGTGGTTTTTCAATCTGATACTTTAAAACTTTAGGTTCACCATCTCGAAGAATCTGCAGTTGAATCGGAGCACCTTTTTTTATGGATTGGTACATCTCCATGGCTTTTTGTGGCGAGTCCATCGCCTTTCCGTTTAATCCTTTGACCACATCACCCCGCTTAATCTGCAAGCGATCATAGACACTTCCCTGTTTGACAGAAACCACTTTAAAGCCAGAGATATTGCCACCGCTTCCTGGAGCTACATAGGGAACGACTTTCGCATCTCGTAAAATTCGCGGTAAGTTTTTTAAATGTTCATCCAACTCTTTCCTTGGAACTTGTACAACTTTCTGGGGAGCATTTTCAAAACCTTCTACCGGCCGACTGGGGCGTCGTCGATGCCGTACGGGCTTGCGCGAAAACTGGCTTTTCTTCTTTTGCATTTTCTCTCTCATATAAGAAACACATTTCACCTGCTTTTGTGAATCACTCATGTTTTCAAAGGAGCCACCCCAATTCAAAAAAAAGTGCAAATAGGCCAAGAGTCCAACATTCGCCAATACAGAAACACCTAATATGATTTTTAACATACTCACCTTCCAGCAATGATCTGAATATACAATGAATGAGGAGTGAGTCGAATCGAATTATTCTAAGGTGTAGTTTAATGTGGTTGGGCTGCCGCCACGCTCGACTTCAAGCTGGATGTTTTCTGCACTCTTCAAGGCTTGGTAGAGTTCCATGCCCTTCTGAGGAGAATCCACTGGCTCACCATTCACACCTTTAATGATGTCATTTCTTTTGAGGCCCAGTTTTTCGTAAATACTTCCAGCCTTAATCGCCACTAGTTTAAAGCCGGAGATTTCTCCACCTGACCCAGGGGCCACATAGGGTACAGCTTTGGCATCTTGTAGCACGCGAGGCAAGTTTTCTAGATATTTATTAATGTCCGCTCTTTTAAAACTGAAATTGGTCTTGTCAACTTGACCAAACTGTTGCGGAGTCTGACTTTGCGCGACCCCCATTTGGATTTTGTTTTCCTCTTTGATCTCAATGTACTCCAGCTTACGGTTTCGCAAGTTACGAAAGATCACTTTGTAGCGTTGAATGTCCCGAATTTTGGCCATACCTTCCACTTCTTCTTCAGCAACCACGGCAAATATATCTTTCCCGCTCACCTGGACCGTGGCCACCGACATCTCACGACGAGCATGAATAATTGTTCCAACCAACTTCAAAGGCAGACTTGTTAGCACGGGCTTTGTATTCTCGTCACCACCTGGACCTCCTGTGTTTTTCTCACTCAGAGAGTCTGGGATAAAGTGATCCGCATTAAAGATGTTGCGGTCCTTAACACTGGTGAAGATCGAAGCCGTCTTTGGCTTGAAGGATCGCGACTTGGCCATCTTGTTAGCGCGGGTGATCCCCCCCACTGGCAACATACTGGCTCGGAAATAGGTGGTCATATATTCAGAGACCAGCATACCGACAAAAAACAAGAGTATATAGATATAGGCGCCCTCATAAGGGGGGCGGGGATTTTTTAACCCGTCACTGCCACCGAATAATGATCCAAAGTTCAACGCCATAGATAAAAGTTTAGCAAAGTCCCAGTAATATTATTAGAAAAAAGTCTCTGGACTGTGGGATAGTTTTCCCAAAGCCCAATTAACCTCGATAAAGGTTGATGAGAATAGAAAGCATTGGGGTGAAAACATCATGCTGAGAGTTGGCGTCTGTCGTTACGCTGGTGGCAGCACTTTCGGCTTTTCCATACTGAAAACTTTTAAAGACCAATTGTGGCCCAATCGAAAAAAACCGCCCCAAGCGAAAATAGTAGGCAGCATCCAATTGATAACCCCACCCCTCTGTGTAGTCCGATACCGTCACGTTTTCTAACGCTTGCTTTGAATAAGGGAACAGCGTCCCTTTAAAAGCCCACCCATACTTGATGTAACCAATACTTGCCCCTAAGGACTCGCGATTGGTCAACGGAGAGCTATCATCAATATCTTGCGATTCCCCTGTGTACAGTACGCCGAAGTAAAATCCGTTGCGAAAGATATACCCCAACTGGATGTCGTAGAAGAGTAGACTGCGGGTGCGATCACTCACTCCACCACTGGTCACTTCATTATTTTCTTCAATTCGGTTATAAAAAAGAGACGGAACCAGGACCAATCCGTAATCTCGTTGCCATTTATCCAAGTCCGAAAATGTTTCGTAGGACTTATAATCCTCGTACTGGCCAAAGCTCAGTGAAGAGCAAAGCAAAACAAATATAAAGATTGTTCTTTGCATACTCCCATTATTTGCTGGACCATTAAAAGAAGCAAGCCATTCGTGAAGTCGGCTCGCCAAACCAGCGGAATCTCCATTGAATTCACCGCTCTTTGTGATTAAACTGGTAAAGTTCGTTGAGGAAGGTCTAGGTATGCCCATTTATGAATATAAAGGTCTGAATAAGACCGGAAAAAATGTAAAAGGTACCATCGATGCCGACAACCTTCGCAACGCACGCATAAAATTAAAAAAAGAGGGCGTCTATGTGGTCGACTTGGTGGATAAAACCAAGCGCCAAAAAAAGAAAAAATCAAAAACAACGAACACCCGTGGCGTCAGTGTTGACGACCTATCCAATATGACTCGTCAAATGGCCTCATTGATCAAAGCCAGTATCCCCTTGGTGGACGCTCTCGGAGCCTGTTCTGACCAAATGGACAACCCACTACTCAAAGAGGTTTTGGCCGACTGCAAAAACAATGTGAATGAAGGAAGCACCTTTCACAAAACTTTGCGTAAATATCCTAAAATTTTTGATAAAGTTTTCGTTTCTATGATCGAGGCGGGTGAAACCTCTGGAACACTCGACACCATCCTTCTGCGTTTAGCCGAATTTACCGAAGACCGAGCCGAGCTGAATTCGAAAATCAAATCGGCCATGCTCTATCCGATTATTATGATCTTTTTTATGGTAGGTATTTTAGCCGTCATGTTTGTCTTCGTGGTACCACAAATGGTGAGTATCTTTGAAGACGCAGAAAAAGCCCTCCCTTGGTACACCGAAATTGTCATTGGTCTGAGCGGTGTAATCGTCAACTACTGGTGGCTCATCATACTGGCTGTCGGCTCCATTATTTTTGTATTCATCCAGTGGTCACGCTCTGAAAAAGGCCGCCCTAAGTGGGATGCCATCAAACTCAAACTGCCAGTCTCGGGGCCACTCACCCGTATGATTGCGGTGTCTCGATTCACTCGAACCCTCTCAACTCTACTGGCTGGTGGAGTTCCTATGCTCAACGCCATGGACATTGTTAAGAACGTGGTCAACAATGAAGTCTTAGCGAAAGCGGTTCGCGAAGCCCGCGACAACATCAGCGAAGGAGAGTCCATCGCTGGTCCCTTGAAAAAATCTCAGCAATTTCCCCCCATCGTCATTCACATGGTGGGAATTGGTGAAAAAACAGGCGAGTTGGAGAAAATGCTCAATCAAGTGAGTGATACCTACGATTTTCAGGTCAAAAACAAAGTGAGTGGCCTGACATCGGTCCTTGAGCCCATAATGATCATTTTTATGGGTGGCGTCATCGGCATGATTGTGTTTTCTCTCATGGTGCCAATGTTTGAACTCGCCAACATCGCAGAGTAATATGACCGTCTTAAACCTTTGAGGAGTGATTATGTTTTTAAACAATCGAAGCGGATTTTCACTAGTGGAAATTATGATCGTGGTGGTCATTATCGGAATTATCGGAGCCACAATGGGGAACCGGCTTTTCGGAGGACTTGATCGAGCCAAACAAAAAGACGCACAGAATATGATGCGCAACTTCGCTGATGCGCTTGAGATGTATGCTACGGATTGCAATTCTTACCCGACATCAGACCAAGGTCTAGATGCTTTAATCAGTGAGCCTTCTGGCGACCCCGCCTGCGATGCTTGGGGACCAAAGTATTTGAAGAAGATTCCTAAAGACCCTTGGGGACGTCCTTATGATTATGTGTCAGACGGTGTTGAGTTCGATATCATTTCTTATGGAAAAGACAAGCGCCCAGATGGAGATGGATTCGGAAAGGACATCCATTACAACGAACTGTAATTTAAAAAAATCGACCGCGGCCGGATTCACTCTGGTCGAGGTCATGATCGTCGTCGTCATTATCGGCTTCTTTGTAGGGTTTGGTGCCCGCAAACTGGGAGACCGAACCAACAACGTCAAAACTCAAATTCGACGGTTTGCGACCATGGCAAAGAAGCTCCGCAACCGAGCTCGCCTGGACAACAAAACCTATCGCCTAGTTTTCGATTTACCTGTCGAGCGGGACAAGCAACAAAGCTATTGGATCGAATCCACCGATAAAGCCGCGCTTCTTTTAAATGAAGAACAAAGAGAAGAACTGGAAGACGTCCTCGAAGAGGTGGAAACCAAAGAAGGAAAAAAGTTCAAACCTGACCCCCAAGGATTTGCTCAAGACTCCAAAGTATTAAAAGAGGCCCCCGCCACCCTACCGGACGGTTTGTTTTTTGAGTCCATTGAGCTAATGGGCGACCCGGTTGAAAAGGTCAGCGATGGACGCATCTACATCTACTTTTTCCCTCAAGGCTATGTACAAGGAAGTGCCATTCACTTTACAGATCGTGATAAAGTTAATTGGACAGTCGTGATTGAGGGCTTAACCGGTCGAGTCAGTATCTTTGCTCGATTTCGCAGTTTAGAGGATTTCGTTGTTGAAAATTAAAAGATTGGTTCATTCAAAGAACAAAGGGTTTTCTCTTTTTGAAGTCTTGATCGCCATGGCCATTATGTCGTCGGCCGCTATGTTGATTTACACCGCTTGGACCGGAAATCAGTTGCGAGTTAGAAAAATGGCGATCAATAACAAGGCGGCATTTCTTCTCGATCAAATTATGGCCGAACTGGAAATCAAATATGGAGACCGACTCTTGCAACTTCCAGACTCTGAGGGGGGAGTTTTCGACGACGCTCCCAAGTTTTCTTGGACCATGGAGTCCAGAGATTTCGAAATGCCTGATCTTCGTTCAGTCTTAATCTCAGGCGGCGAAGGCGATGAGGCCATGCTTTTAATCGTCGATAAATTAACTGAATATCTGAACGAAAGCGTAAAAGAGATGAAGGTCACTGTGGAGTACAACTTCGGCACCACGGGCAAAAAGCAATCGGTGAAGTACTCCGCCACCACATTTCTGGTTGACTATAACAAACCCATTCCTTTGGGTGGAGCTCCTGCAGGGGGAGGTCTCGGCCAGTGAAAAATTTTGGTTTCACTCTTGTTGAAGTTCTCATTTCCATGCTGATCATGTCCATGCTCACAGTATTGGTGTCCACATCCATTCGCACAGGAATACGCAACAAGAAAAGCCTCGAAGCTAAGGTGGAAGCCGAAGTTGACCTTTACGATGCCCTTCGCGTTGTCAAAATGGACATTGAAAGAGCATTCAACTACCAAGATGTTTTTTGGGAAATCGAAAATCTAGCGATACAACAGTTGGAAGCCGAGAAACAAAAGAACAGTCAAAATCCACAAGGCGGTAACCCTGGTCAGCAGCGACAGCCCCCGATAAAATTGACTCAGTTCTTGGGTGAGTCGGCAAGCGTGCATTTTACGACGCTGAATCATTATCGCACAAAATACAACGCGCAAGAAAGTGACCAAATGGAAGTGGGCTACTTCGTCGACGGCTGCGAAAGCCGCAATCGAGAAGGTAGTACCCAATGCCTATGGCGTCGCAGCAACCCGCAAGTTGATGATGAAGTGGACAAGGATGGTCCCCGTTTGATTGTGGCATTTAACGTGACCAAGTTCGAACTTGAGTACCGCAGCAACAAGGAACAAGACGAGTGGGTCAAGCAATGGCGAACCGACAACAAGGGTCGCAACGAACATCGCGACAAATTTCCTCACTTTGTAAAAATCAATCTAGAAATTGATGATCCAGAGGACCCCAATGTGAAAAAGATCTCGCAGATGATGGTGGTTCGAATAGCCTTCCCCAACAATGACCCTCATTTTCAGGCACCGGCTCCGGGGCAAGGACAAGGGCAGCAGCAGGTGCAGCAATGAGGAAAACTGTTTTTTCTCTATCGAAAAACGAAAAAGGATCGGCCATCATGCTGGCTATCTTCACGGTGACCTTCGTGATGTTCTTAGCCATGGAAATCTCACAAATGACAATTATGGAATATCTCACTTCTGCTACCGAGGTGAAGAAAGTACAGGCTCACTACGCCGCCCAGGCTTGCATGCGCCTGAATCTTTTGCGGATCAAGGGCTACCAACAAGCCACTCGGGCTCTGGGTGATAAAGTCCCCGCCCAGCAATTACAAATGCTGGATATGATCTGGCAGTTTCCCTTAACTTGGCCCCCTTCTCTTCCGCAAGAACTCAGCTCCTTTGATGCTTCAACCATTAATAAGACTGTGGGCGGCTCTTTAATGAAACACCAGTTTGTTTCTTCGATCATGGCCGAGGGCGGAAAAATTGACATCAATGATTTAGGTTCTGCTTCAGAGGCCTTGGCCTTCAAAACCAAAACTCAACTCTTGCAACGTCTACAAGCCCGTGTTCTCAACAACGATGACGATTTCTCTGAGCGCTACGCTAACTTTAATTTTGAAGAACTGATCAACAATATCGCAGATTGGGTCGATGATGGTGATGAGAGCTTAAACGGTGGCAGTGAAAAAGCATACTACACAGACTTTCGGAACGAGTTCCTGCCACCCAACCGACCTTTTAAAACTATGCAAGAAATGCATATGGTAGCGGGTATGACAGATGAAATTTATGAGATATTGACTCCGCAAATCACTCTTTATGGAGTGAAGGGCATCAATGTCAATCAAGCGGAAAGAGATGTGTTATTAAGCCTGTTTAGCAACTATGACCCTGAAACATCCAATGAGGTCGTTACTGAAATCCTAAAACGCCGCAATGACCCCGACTTGGGCGGCCCATTTCAAGATGAAAAAGAGTTTGTTGGCTTTCTGAATGGATTTATCGATGCCAGTGACTTTAATGACAACGAGAATAAGGTTCCTTTGTTTTTTGGAGCGGAATTGAATTTTCGAGTGAATTGTATCGGCGTTTCCGGAAAGATGTCCCGCGAAATGGAAGGCGTGGTCTACGCAGCCGATGCCGTCAAAGCCCGACTAAAAGACGCCCTTTTGAAAGAATTGGATGAGCAAAACAATCCGGCATGCCAAAACCTCAGTGGCGATGAGCTTTACGAATGCCTCTGTGATGACATCACTGATGATAAAAAGCGCAAGAAATGTATCGACGACAAGAAAACAGCCGCCCAAAAGCAGGACCAAGGTAATAAGAAATTGGCTCCACTTCCTCCTGGACCACCGAGAATGATTATCCAACAGGTCAAATAGAGGGCCATAGACAGCAACCTATTGATATCATAGAATTACTAATAGAAGAGTCCGACTTAAAAGGGAATTTATGAGAAGCCTCGGTATCGATATTGGTCGCTATAGCATTAAGGTCGTAGAAATTCTTGCGAACAACCGCAATTATGAAATAACCAATGCCAAAGAATATAAAGTTCTCAACTTGGAATCCAGTGATCAGGAAATTGAAATCCTGCAAACTCTCCACAAAATCTCCAAAGAGTTTGATACTGAATCGGCGAAAGTCACTTGCTCCATACGACAACAATTTGTCAGCACTCGTAAACTATTCTTTCCATTTAAAGAACGTGTAAAGATTCACAAAAGTTTGGCCTTCGAACTGGAAGACGATATGCCTCTTTCGGTGGACAAGGCGATTTATGATTCAAAAATCATCAAGTTTCACGATAAAACCGCTGAGGTTGTCGCCATGGCTGTGGTCGCCGAGGAAGTGGAAAAAACCTTGGATATCTTTGAACGAGGTCATGTCGACCCAGACATTATTACACCTGAGTTCGCCGCCATCGCCAACCTTTATGAAAAGTGGTACCGCTCTCCCGAAGAGAAACAAGAACCAAAAGAAGACGAAGAGATCACGACCATCAAACAACCCGACAAAATGATTCTACACATCGGTCACTCAAAAAGTTTTGTCGGTGTCGTGAGTGATGGCTACCTTATTTGGGGCCGCAGTATCATGTGGGGCATCGAACGTGTGGCTTCGTCTATTTCAAAAAGTTTCCAGGTACCCTTCACAACCGCCCTCGACATGATGCCAAGCAAAGCATTCGTGCTTTTGTCTTCCGAAGGAGCCAACAAAGATCAAATCAAAATGTCTGAAGCCGTAACCAACTCGATGTCACAACTGATTCAAGATTTGCGCTTATCTACTATGTTGGCCAACACCGAATATGGCGCCAACATTGAACAAATTGAATTGATCGGCGGCCCGGTTCATATCAAAAACTTAGCGGGGTATTTCACACAAGAACTTGAAAAGCCGACCAATGTAGCCAACCCGATTTTGAACTTAAGCAGTCAACACATGCGAAACCACGAACGCTTGGCAGATGTTTTTGTTGTTTCCCTGGGATTAGCAATTGAAGGCTTACGTCGACCCTTTAACCCAGCGGTGAATTTTCGCCAAGGAGATTTGGCCAAGAAAAATCTTTCTTTTGAAAAGTTTTGGGAAAAGTGGAACTACACGGCTAAGATTGTAGCCGCTGGTTATATTTGCTTTTGTATTTACGGAGTGGCCATTGATTCCATTGCCACCCAACTAGAGCAAGCCTCTTTCGATGTCCTAAGCACACAGGCTAACAAGATTGCAAAAATCAAAGGAGCTGGCATGGAGTCGAAAGTGCGTTCCTTTATCAAGCAAAATAAAAAGAAAGCCAAGTTGGTCGAAGTCTACGATCAATTGAGCGAATTAAACTCCCCCCTTAAATTCGTCAATGACGTTGGTCAAACGCTGCCCAGTAATAAAACCGACCAGAGTTATGAAATTCGCCGCTTCGTCGTCACCGATTCGAAAGTGAATATTCAGGGTGTAGCGAAAGATTCCGATACCATTCAAAAAATTTCAAAGGCTCTTAAGGGCTTAGCTTCAAACCAAAAAGTTAAAGATGTACCGGCTGTAATACCAAAAGAAGAGGGGCGGCAAATCTTTGGCTTTGAATTTCAAGTGAAGAGAAAGAACTAGTATGGATTTTGATTCTTTAAAAGAACAGTTTATTGAGAGGTTCGAAGCCTATAAGTCTTACATTCAAGACTCTGAGACTTATATCAACCTCAAAGAAAAATATGATACTCTCAACCCTAACATTCAAAAACTGGTACGATACGCGTCTGTTTTTATGCTCGTTTATTTCTTCTACTCAATCCCAGCTTCATTTGTCGATTCAGCCAACGAGAAACTGACCTTCTTCGAAGACAACCGTCACTTGACTCGTGAGTTGATTCGGGCTGGTCGCATTGCTCAGACAGTTCAGCTTCCACCGGCGGCACCCACAGCTTCCGCCCTGACGACTCGTGTGGACCAAGTCTTAACCTCCGAGCAAATCCTACCAGATCAAAAAATGTCTTCCACCCAAAAGCCCAATGTGGCTTCCAAATCTTTGGTCCCCAAAAGCATCAAACAGTCTGGCGTCAAACTAAGTTTGAAGAAACTCAATTTGCGACAAGTGGTTCGAGTCGGCGAAGCACTCAATCAAATCAACGGCACCCGTTTGATGAATATTGCAATTCAAGCCGACTCCAAAGATCCTCACTACTACGTTGTCGACTATGAGGTAGCAGCGTTTGAAGTACCGCGAGATACTGCCCCCACTTTAAAAGGCGGAAAAAAGAATGGCTCCCGCTTCAAGCCAAAAAGCAAAGGGAGTAAAAAACGATGAACCAAGTCCTAGCTTTTATCCTCAGTATTTTTAAGTTTCATAAAAAGAAAATATTGTTCTTGCTTGCTGCCATTGCATTTTGGTTTGTCGTCCTTTTTCCCTATGATGATCTCAGCGATTTGGTGACATTCAAAACTACGCAAATGACACAAAGCCAAGTTTATCTACAATTCGATGGACTCTCATTTGCCCTACTTCCCCAACTGGGTTTGAAGATGGAAAATGTTTTGGTGGAGATGATCGACGTTCCACCATTCAAAGTCGATAGCCTCGGTGTGGCCCCTAAGTTTTCATCTCTCTTTGGACAGCAAGCAGGGATTTTGAAAGCCTATGGTTTGTTTGGTGGTGATGCCGCAATCGATGTGGCCCCATCCAACCAGCTCGATGTGGATAGTTTAGAACTCGGTCTAGATATTGATGTTGAAAATTTGGAACTCAAGGAACTTTCAAAGTTTCTTGATAAAAAATCCAACATGCCTGTGACTATTTCTGGTGAGACCAACCTTCAGTCAAAAATGTACATCGACACCGCCTACAAAGTGCAACCCAAAGGGGAAGTGAAGTTGAATATTAATAACTTAGACATCCCTTCGTCTAACATTGGCTTGCCTATGGGAGGAGGAGCTGCCATGAGCATGTCATTTCCGGCTCTAAAGTTGACGACATTAGAAATGGAAGGCAACATTCTTGACGGCATCCTTACGATTCGCAAGGGGAAGATTGGAACCAACAAAAATGATCTTTTTGGAACCGTAACCGGTGAAGTCTTTTTTAAATTGATGCCCGGTGGTCGCATGCAGATGGGTCGCTACGACCTCAAAATTAACCTGAATATCAGTGAAAACTTAAAGCGACAATTGGACACTGTACTGGGATTCATCGATTTCTATCAAGGGATTGGCGAAAAGTATAAGTTTGCTTCACTACGAGGAGTACGCTACGCCATGCGCTTAAAAGCACCAAACACCCGGACCGCACCCCAAGTCTCAGCCGCTGAGTAGAACTTTCTGCTTAATTCTTGCGCCAAAAGACAGATTCTTAAGGATTTACACTCTTTAATTTTGCAAACATTTTGATTCTGATTGGATTCTATTATGGACTAAATAAAAAGGGGGGATCTTTTGTCACGAATACTCTTGGCACTGGCGATTTTCTGCCTTAGCTCAGTCACCCAAGCCCAATCACTCATTGATCAAATTGACAGTGGGTTAAACGATCGTACTGATATTTTAGCCATCTATGAAAAGGGCGAACTGGTTTACGAGGAATATCGACACGGATACGAGCGTCGGCAAAAACACAAACTCTGGTCAGTGAGCAAAAGTATTACCAGTCTTCTTGTTGCGCGAGCTGTCCAGAGAGGCCTGATCGACCTGGACGACTCTATCTGTGAATACGTTTCTGTTGCCAACCTCACATCAGCAAATCAGTGCGAAGTCACTGTCGAGCGCATTTTGTTTTGGCAGTCTGGCACGGACTGGTCCGAGAAATATGTCGGGTTCGAAGGGGGTAAGTCCAGTGTCCTCACCGGTCTTTATGGAGAAGGCATTGATGATTTTGCCTCTTATTATTTCTCCCTTCCCTATCTTAAAACTGTAAAAAACAATTGGAACTATTCAACAGGTGACACCAACATTCTTTCACACATTTTACGATCGGCTTATCCAGCTATGGAGTATGACAACTTGCCCTGGCGAGACTTGTTTGACCCTCTAGGAATTCAACAGGCCACCTTTGAAAGAGACCGTACCGGGCTCTACTTGGGGGGAGCCTATATTTTCCTCTCTCACCCATCACTTTATAAAATTGCATCTTTTGTGATGGATGAAATTCGCCAGCCTAAATTATTACCTCACGGGTGGATGGACTTTGCCACCAGTGCAAAAATGAATGTGACGTTAACCACCGATATGATTAAAGACCAAGAGGCCCCTGCAATTCCGGCAGGACACTGGTGGGTGAATCGTCCTTCCAATCCAAACAACCAAGCCACGCCCTGGCCAGACGCCCCAGAAGATACCTTTGCTGCATTTGGCGTTTTTGGACAAATGATGTTTATTATCCCTTCACAAGACCGGGTCATCATTCGCTTAGCGCAAGATATTAAGGGTGGTTTTGATAAGGCTCATTTTTTACAAGTTGTGTTTGCCTACTTGGAGGGAAAATCATGAAAGCACTCCTTTTTGCTTTAGCCCTCGCAATGTTACCTCAATTCTCTCATGGAAAAACCACAGCTTACCTGCTGACTCGTTATATCGCGAAGGAGTACTGCAGCTGTCGCTTTGTAGTCGGACAATCGGCCAAAGTTTGTAAAAATGAAAATAAGGCGACTAATATTTTCGTACGCTTGACTGAAGACACGAATAAGAAGGTCATTAAAGTTCGAAATATCTTCACCAAAGCTGAAGCCCGGTTTATTAGTGACAAACACGGCTGTACACTTGTAAAGATTCAAGAAAAGGCGAAATCGAGCGCTGTCAATTGACAGCCACACCCCTAGGGAGTTGTAAAATGCGAACTGATAGCGAGTGGTTTTCTCTCTATGGTGAGAGCCACCAAAACCGAACCAATAAATTGATCCACTATTTTTGTGTGCCCATTATCTTGTACTCCGTTTTGGGTCTTCTCGATGCCCTTTCGCAAACGCCATTTTTAGGCCTTCCTGTCTCAATGGCATTACCGTTGCTTGTCGGTGGCGGAATTTTTTATTTACGCATGAACTGGAAGCTGGGCCTTGCCGCCCTTTTGGTTTGCTTTTTCATGGTTGCCAGCTTTCGCTACTACCCCGGAGCCACTCAGCAACTCTACATTCACCTCACTTTATTCGTGATCGCCTGGACCTTCCAATTCATCGGCCACAAAATTGAAGGAAAAAAGCCCTCTTTTATTGAAGACTTGGCTTTTTTGTTTATTGGCCCTCTTTGGATCATCGATCAATGGACCGGCCAAGCCCTTCGCAGCTCAAAGTAGATTCAACCTGCACATCTCAGTTATAGGGATTGAATATATTAATCCCTCTCCCAAACGATTCATGGCCCAATTGGAATCGCTAAACTCGCCAATGATAAAATCTTAGGCCCCTTCATGGATGTTGAAAGTGACCAGACACTTTCTTTTGAACTGGTTCAGTAATGTTCACCCAAATGACTTTACCCTCGATGCAACCACGTGTAGGACTTGTAACGGCACAACCGCTTCTTTACACTTTGCTTTCGACAAACCAAAGCAATGGGTACCGACTTTGTCTTCTTGGACTTTTCTCCTGCCGAAAAACTAGCAATGTTAAAGTTCCCCTTATTGTCTTCAACTTCGATTCCGACAATGAGCTTTCCTCTATCGTCGGTGATCGATTGAAAAAGATTGCTCACTGTTTTGAAGAATACGGAGTCCGAGGTGATTAACCTCCCTTTGTATAGCAAGTAAGGACGCTCCGGTGGATATTGGCCACGAAAGGCTGAGCCTTTTTTGAAGGCCAAAGGTAAAAGTTTGTACAGTTTGAGAAACGAGTCCGTCGCAGGAACTTTAAACTTCCCCAGTCTCTTCTTTTTTTGATTTTTCCCATAGAGAAGGTGAGTCGATGGAAGACTCACAGTGTTCTTTGAAAAATCAATCACCACTTTGACATGTGAATCTTGCCACTCGATGCCATAGGTGAGCTCACTGGCTTCAGCTGATGAGAATAAGAAAAAGACAATGAAACCCAATTTCTTCATTGAGCACACCCCTCGCCCCTATAACGGTCGCGGTAAGCATTGGCAGTTGCTTCATAATAACCTCGCACACGACCATTTCTCATACAGAGAGGATGCAACACCGCCTCCACTTGAGCCTCATCCAAACCCGCTGGATTTCTATGAACTCTCAATCTGTCACTGTTGGCATTGTATACATTCAATCGATCAACACCTGGATACTGAATTGTTATCTCTCGCCCAACCTGACTGACTACACTGTAGTCCGCTCGCTGTCCCGATAAGGTCGGTTCGCCTCTCTCGAAATCTTCTAAATTACTAGATAAACAATTATATAATCCACTCTCCCACTCTCCAGGCTGCGCAGCCGCCTGTTGCCGTATTCGACACTCTTCATCACTGAAGCCGGCTGGGCAAGTGCATGTCACTTCATTATTTATATACCTTTCGTTACCTGGAGGAGGACCTTGCCTTACACTTTTTTCTAATTCCAGTCGAGCCTGTGGATTTGTACGAAAATCTTCATTCGGTCTATAAATACGGTGATTTTTCATCAGATTGGGACCGTCATAGGTTTCACGACAATCGTTGAGATTTTGATCGGGAAGCTGCAAAGTCAAACCTCCAAACGGAAGCGAATCAGGCGTATACTGGCTCCACCTTTCTTGGTAGTGATCACACAATCCTAGCAAGTGCAGAACTTCATGGGTGATTGTTGAACAGTCTATATCCTCTGGCCAGTTCTGCGAATCGGCACGATCATATTCATTGTGAATCACAACCTCGTTCCCAGAATTTGCAGATTCAAAAAGACCATTGATTCTATCTATCTCATCTTGGAAGGCCACAATGTCTCCATCCCTGCGAAATTTTTCTAGTGCTCGGTCAAGCATGGTTGAATAATTCTCACCACCACTGAAGACAGATCGGTCCACAACAGAAATATTTAATTTCCTTCGCCCGTCGGTTAAGTTTGCCGAATACTCTCTTAAACAACCGTTCACTCTTTGCGTCCAACTACGATTCAACTCTCGATGATCCCCTGGAATATCACTAAAGTAGAAGGAGATTGGAACATCGACAGAGTATCGATCGGCACCCGGCTCTCGGTAAACCGAGTACTTACCCGAAACTTGATTTGGGGAATCGGTCCACGAAAAATCAATGCCGGTACATCGGGGGTTAGTTAATTCTGAGATCTGACACTCTTGCCGAGTTGGAGGGGGGGCACAATAGTCTTCCGAATGAGCCCCCGCGACAACTGAAACTTCGCTCACCGGAATTGATGGATTTAGTGTGGTTTCTGCTTGCGCGAAGACCAAGATTGCCAGAAAAATGAAAAAGCCCATGTTCCAATTGTAACAATCTACAATACGCAAATGAACAAAAATCTCAAAGTGAGACATGACAACCAAATTGAGAGGTCCCCGCTGGCACACTTTAGACTTTCTTCCCATCCGATTTAGAAAACGAACTCCCAGTCTGTAAAGTTTCCAAGAGACCTTGGGTTCAAGTCGTCCGATGACTATAACACTCTGGAATTGTTAAATTCTTTCGGAGGCCCCATGATTCGAACAACGATGTTGACGACTTTGATTTTGGTCAGTTTGACCCTAACCGCCATCGCCCAACAACAGTCCAATGGTATTTTCTTTGAACCCGAAATCCCAATCCCTAAAAACATGGCCGAGGCCACAACTTTATTGAAATTTTTTGCAGAAAACGACGGCAGCCACGGTTTGCAACCTGAAAACTGTGCGGAGCAGCTTAACTCACTTTACAAATCCGTCTATGCTCTTTCGCCCGATCATTTTCTTGGGACCGATTCAGGAGCCAACAACCGAACAGCCCTGCAAAGTGAAAAATCAGAGAACCCCTTGCAAACAATTTTTCTGACTCGCTTAGCTCTTCGTCAACGATTCAGTCAGTGGGTGAAAGAAGGCGCATTTAGCGACTACCAACAATTACAAGAGTGTGGAAACGCTCTAAAGGTGACCACACGAACCTTAAGAACTTTTGAAGACTACTACGGTCAAATTCTACTGCAAGATGCAGGCTTTTTTGACGAACCCGAAGAAAATCAGAAAACTAAAAAATTTGAATCAGGAAAGTTTCCCCACAGTCTACTGAACCCAAAGTATGCAGAAGGGCACAGCTTTCCACACTCCATGGGTGATGCTCATGGTTCTCTCAAGTCTGGAGATATTTTACTAAGTCGAGGAAATGCATTTACTGGAGCCGTAATCAGCCGAATCGGGAGTGTTGACAATCAATTTTCACACTTAGCTATCGTTTATATTGCCGATGGATCCATAAAAGAGTTCTTAAATCGCGACAAAGAGATGGAAGCCTTTGTTCCGGGGCAAATTTATATTTTGGAATCCGTTCTCGACAACGGACTGCAAGTTGTGACTTTAGACTTTTATCTGAAAGAGGATAAAGCCCGCTTGGCTCACTTCCGTTATGTAGGTAATGGCAAACAATCCGACACAGAATTGCAGGAGATGCGTAAACTGGCTGCGCAAAAGTTAGCAGAGAAAGCCGCAACCGGAAAAATGCCTTACAACTTTTCCATGGACATGAACACTGACGAAACTTTGTTCTGCTCACAAGCCGTGGCTTATGCTTATCACCTGGCTTGCAGCGAGATGAACCAAGACTGTCAAACCAGCCCCTTGGCTGTCTCCGCCAACACGGGGCATGCCTACCCCTTCCCCGTGCTTTCAACTGTGATCGAAAAAGAAGCGACCGGAAAGTACATCAATCAATTGGCTGACATGTTGCAATTGGCCGGTGAAAAAGTTTTTGCCCCAGCCGATGTCGATATGGACCCCAGTATTGAGCTGGTTGGAGAATGGCGCCAATACAAAAATATCGCAGGACGTAGAATTCACGACATGGTCTTCACCAAAGTCTTTCAATGGATGGAAGAGGGTGGCTACAAGTTCAAAGACAGCTCGCCCATTGTTGACGACTTGTCTTATGTGGGTCAGCTTCTCGCTTCGTCTTTTGAAAAAATGCCCCCAAACACCCCCGAAGAGTTTGTTAAGGGCACCATGCTAGCCGCTTATTTGGTGGAGTCGCCAGGATTGAATCGAATTGGAAAAATGATCATCGGCCGCCTTCTCGAAAGCGAAAGAGTACAAGAGCTTCTAAACAGCATCGATGATCCCGATGCGGCTCGCCAGTTTTTAAAACTTTCAAAGTTAGGAATTCAATCCGTCAGTGAGCTCGACAAACCAGGGCTTGGAACAGCGGGTGACCTATTGGACCTTGCCACTTCGTCTTTGCAAGATGCTGGGGTTGATCAGCTCGACGAAGAGGAAGTTGTTCGCAGAATGGAATACCTCAGAGAACTTGTGGAGAGTGGTCGCCTGGTCGATCTTTTGTCTTTTGTCGGTCTTAACAAAGAAATGAAAAGGTTTCGCGAAGGCTATGTGGACAAGTATGGCTATCCTCCAACTGATTACGTTTATGATCGTTTTCTTGAACTTCATCGGGTCACGGCCTGCCAGAAGTACCAAGCGGAAGAAGGGGATTTTTTCCATCACTTGTTTGCGAAAGACTTCTCCAAAGACAAAACAAAAAACTGCGATAGCAAACAACTGGACTGGAGAAACCAATGGTAAAAAAATGTCTTTTCATTGCATTACTGTTTTGCACAAAAGCTTTTGCCGTGGACCTGCCCTCACCTGAAACCACAGCCCAACACCAGTACCAGATGGTAATCGTCCACTACGGAGATCAGCGTGTCAGTAGCGAAGTTCAAGAAAGCCTAGCGATTGATTTTGTGACGGCCATGGGCGAACTGGGACTCAGTACTTTGTCTGTGGACTCGATGAAGAACTTGCAAATGGACTTCAAAAACTTCCATCAACAATTGGCTTTGGCACTGGCCACCATCAATGACGTTCTCCCTGAGGATCAGTCAATTCCCATGAACATGATTTACCTTCCGATCAACAAGTCGTCTTTGATTGCAAAGTCTGCAAGACTGCAAACAGTGGAGCTTCCTAGAGAGCTAGCGATGGCCGATGCGGCTTTCAACGTACGGTCCTTAGAGTTGAGCATGAACCAAGGCTTGGGAGATGCGGAGTTTGAATGGTATACATCGATTTCAAATAGCCTGGCCCTCCACAACCAAGAAATGAGTCAGAAAAGCGAAAATCCAGGTTTTTTCTTTTCGGCACTGCAAATGCAAATGAATCTACAGAAAGACAACTCTTCGATGCAGTTGCAAATCCTGGTGGGTTTAAATGGACAAAGTCTTGCTCTCAATCAAGTGAACGACCAGGTCCGAATCTCCTCAATGACAGTTCCCCAGTTCTCTAAAATTTTGGATCAAAATGCCGGCGTTCCAATGGCCGAAGCCCCTGGGTATTTTTCACAAGTTCCAATGGCTGTGTTAAGCACGGCCTTCGAACAATCAAACCCAGAGAAAACTCTGGAGTTGTCGGTGGCATTGGGGGCTTTCAACGGTCTCGGCGGCCATGCCACTGATGTGAATGTCATCGATGAGTTGGCCGTTGCGGGAACGGCGCGGCCTTCAGAGGTGGGCCCCGAACAGTGGTTGATGGAATGCCAAGATCGTATGCACAGTGTTCCCGCCCTCAACGGAAGCATCGCCAAAGGCGCAGTCGGCGGTGGCACTTTAGGAAGCCTCCTTGAAAAAGCCAATTTGGCCATCGACTTTCACTTCTTCAATATGTGGTTTCAATTCAATGAGGCCGGTGAACCTTACATTCCCCCTGGGCACTTAGATGTGCGAGTGGCCCTTGCCGGTGGCCTCGCCGGTTTCGGTGAATGTATTGTTATGGGTGATGTGAATCAGCAACTTGCTGATGAAGCGAATGCCACAATCAAAGTGCAGTTGGAAGAGCTTCTAAGGGTGGACTCTCTGGCTGAAGAGTTATTGAGTCAGTTCTGATTGGATCGCGGCGGGCTGAATCTGGGGATCTGTATTCGATTCGGCTCCATAGGAAAAGCGATATCCAATAATGATAAGCAAATAGACAAGGCATCCAATTAGGCGCATGGGGGGTACTCCTTATTTTCAAATGCCTATTTTTTAAGTATTTGACGCAATTCATTCAATAGAAAGCCCATTTTCTGAAATCTGTATAAGATAGTGGCAACTTTTCATACCTGTGCGCCTCGGCAAATCCGGTTTTCTTTGGCTCAACGGGACATATTCCGGTAGATGTAAGAATTCTTCAGGGTAGCACTGGCCTTGCCATTGCTTATTCGATACAACCTAAAGCCTTCAAAGGGGGATTATATGTCTGGAGTGAACAAAGCCATTATCGTTGGACGTCTTGGAGCCGATCCTGAAGTGAAAACCGTGACATCAGGTCAAACGGTTTGTCGATTGAGTGTGGCCACCAGTGAAAATTGGACCGATCGTGACGGTCAAAAGCAAGAACGAACCGAATGGCACCGCGTGGTTGTTTGGGGTCGTATGGCTGAAGTTTGCGGCAAACATTTGTCAAAAGGTCGTCAAGTTTACCTTGAGGGGCGATTGCAAACCCGTTCTTGGGAAGACCAACAAGGTGTAAAAAAATACACCACCGAAATCGTTGCTTCCACTGTACAGTTCTTGGGGTCCAATGATCGTAGTAGCCAGTCCCAAGGCATGGGCAATGACATGGGCACACAAGATTTTGGTCCAGAACCTTCATTTGATAGTTCTGAAGAAATTCCTTTCTAAGTCACTGATTCAAGCCACCAACAGGACTTTGGTGGCTTAAGTCCCTAGAAACTCTTATTATTTAAACCTTTTGGACTTGGTTCTACAGTCTTCTTTTCTTACAATAATGATTGGAAGTTTTAAGGAGACAGTATGCATCGCCAGGGATCCATCTCAAAACTCGCACTCTTGTTAATGATAGCATTGCTTTTTTCCGTGCAACCCTCTTGGGCTGGCCGCGTGGTAAAAGTAAAAGGTAAAAAAGTATTCATCATTCTCGACCACTCGGAAGTGGATTCAACCTTCAAAGGCGACAACCTCTACACCACAACCTCAGCCGGAAAAAAACGTGGGATTGTCACCGTTCGTAAAATCAAAGGCAATAAAGTGATCGCACAGCTTCGCAAAGGTAAAGCCGCGAAACGAATGCGTACAATAACCCGCAAAGGAAAAAAGAAAAGACGTCGTCAACGCCGTGAAGACCCCATGGAAATGGAAAACGCCAGTGATGTGGCAATCACCGAAACCGAAGAGCGCTCAGATTTCCCCGAGATGATGTTTGGTTTGGTCGGCACCTACGGACAAGTCACACAAAGTGTCACCAACGTGGCTGACATGTCTGGTTCACTCTTAGGAGTTAAGGGAGTTTTTGATTACGAATTGTTCGATGGCCTGGGCGTGAAGGCTCGCATCGGGATGGATATGCTCTCAGTGACTGGCTCCAGTAGTGGTACCGATTTTCAAACAGACATCAATTATCTGACTTTGGATTTCTTTTTGCGCTACTACGTTATGCGAAGCAGTAGCTTTGGTTTGTTCTTGAACTTGGGGATGGGAATCTACTCACCAATGTCTACCGAATTGGGCGACAACGCTGCCCTACAAGAGGACTCGATTTCGACAACCAGTTTGTTGATTTTCGGTGGCGGAATCTCCATTCCTTTGGGCTCAATGGAGCTCCAATTGGGTGCCGACTACTATTATTTTCCGCCTTCGGATGATGTGGACACCAGCGCCATCGGTGGAAAACTCGGACTTCTTTTCGCTCTATAAAAAAACGACCAGGCTTTGGGTTCCTGGTCGAAAAAGGGGGATATGGGATCGTACCCTCTATAGAAGCAATCTCGGGGCCATTTGGCACCAGCAATAACCATCAATAATTTTAACTAGTTAAAAACTCAGCCCGAGTGATCGGGCTGTCTATTTTTTGAAATGGTGACGTAAATTGTCGGCGACTTTAACCAGTGGTTTAAAGTCCTTTCATAAAAAGATCTCGCTGAATCAACTCATCAGGCTCGTAGATATCAACCGCTCTTCCTAAGATATGATGATCAATGGGGAGAATGGCACTTTGGTTTTTTCCATCGTAACTAAACTTGTCCAACACATGCCTCATAGCATTCAGCCGGGCGCGCTTCTTATCGTCGGAGCGAACAACCACCCATGGCGAAGGTTCGCGATCACTATAATAGAACATGGATTCTTTAGCTTCGGTGTAGTCCTTCCACAACCCGAGCGAGGCCACATCCATAGGGCTGAGCTTCCACTGCTTTAATGGATTTCGAGTGCGCGCAATAAACCGTCGAATCTGTTCTTCACGAGACACTGAGAACCAAAACTTAAACAAATGAATGCCACTTTCAATCAGCATTTTTTCGAAAACAAGGACATGGCGAATAAAGTCTTGATACTGCTCAGGTGTACAAAACCCCATCACTTTTTCAACTCCAGCGCGGTTATACCAAGAACGATCAAAAAACACGATCTCGCCAGCGGTTGGCAGTTGCTTTACATACCTTTGAAAATACCATTCACCCTGTTCTTGGTGACTGGGTTTTTCTAGCGCCACCACACGGGCTCCCCGTGGATTCATGTGCTCGGTGAACCGTTTAATGGTCCCACCTTTTCCGGCTGCATCTCGTCCCTCAAAAACGAGGGCGACTCTTTGCCCTGACTCTTTTACCCACTTTTGAAACTTCACCAGTTCTATTTGTAGAACCTCTTTTCGGTCGGTGTAGGTTTTGCGGCGCATTTTTGTGCGATAAGGATAGTGGGGATTGATCATTTCTGACAACGGTGTTTCACGGGCTTTTTGTAAAACTTCATCGGGAATATTAAATTTCTTCGAGACCTTTTGGACGTCACCCGTGGCAACTTCATTCAACTTGCTTAACAACTGACCTGAGGTTTCTAGTTCCATGCAACAACGTCCTTCAATTTTATAACTTTTTCTGGTTCATTAAAAAACTTGGGGTCTCGGCCCAGCAGATTCTCCAGTAGAATCAAGGCATCAGTAGTTGTAAAAATACCGACCAAGAAATCGTCTTGATTCACCACCAAGGCCGAACCATATTTATTTTTTGCCATGATCCCCACAACACTCTTCAACGGCTCGTTTTGGCTTACAACAAAGGGTGGTCGGTTCACTATATCAGCTAAGGTCAAAGTTTTGTAACGATGGTCTTCTCTATAACGCAAAAGATCTCGCTCACTAACCAGGCCCACCACCTCATCATTTTCTAAAATAGGAAGATGACGAATATCACATTCCTTCATATAAATTTCAGCCTGAGCCAAACTCATAGTGGGTGAAGCCACAAAGGGAAACTTCACCATGACTCCTCGAATATCCAGATACACTTGATACCTCCTGCTCGACAAAATGTCTCACGGCTCGATAGACCTCAACTTGACTGAGCCATATTGTCCCCAATTTCCCAATAACGGATCCTGAACTTTATTAATTTCAATTTTTGTACCAATGAGACAATGAACTCACTCGCTGGTCGCGCAGTTATTAAGCTGACTGAAATAGTGGCGACAGGCTTGGGCGCCGTTCCGACAATAATTGTTGCCAGAGAAAGTGTCAGCTAGCGACGGGCATGTCCGATGGCCACCATCGTGGACGGTCACCTTGATTTGGCCACGTTCGCGAATTGTACCATTCTCACGCAGATCCCAATTGATCCTGTTTTCACCCAAATGCAAGAAAGGTGTTTGTAATAAAGTGTCCACCCATAGATTGATGGTCTTTGTACTTTGATCCGTCTCAGAATCCCAACCTGATTTTTTATATAACGTGGTTCCGTCGGCTTGCAGATTGTAAAGATTGAGTTCATCGGCTTCAAATTCTGTTTCATGGGTAAAGTGAGCGAACATTTTGGGCTCTAAAATATAGCCACGACAAAAATGGGTTTTATACTCAGTCTGACCCCCATCAAAACAGGTCAATCGGTACTGCCCTTCCATTTCAAAATGATTGAACTCGGTTTGTCCTTCAAAGTTGGCTGCCCACAAAGGAGACCCCAAAAAAAGGGCCATTGTGATTATAAACTTCATACTCCCTCCCCTCTTAGGGCCTCATTGTGTCCCACTCCCCGACCCCTGACCAGTCCAGTTGCTAAATAAGGTACGCCGTTCCCAAAAAAGGGAACGGCGTACCTTAATGCACAGCGAGGAGTGTGGGTGTCTGGAACCTTTGCGAAGGGCCAGATTCCTTGGCATCCGTTTCTTTGCGAGCTTCTGATCGTTAAAATAAAGTGATGAAGTTCTGGCTTGTTTTTATTCTGAGTTTTCCAGCCCTTTCATGGGGGGCTATGCGAATCACCATCGACCCCGGCCACGGAGGCGAGGAACAAGGGGCTGTCCATGGTGGAATTATCGAGTCTCATGTGGCCTTGCAAATTTCACAGAAGCTTTTTCAACGACTCAAGAAAGATAAAAACTTTGATGTACAAATTCTGCGAACATCTGACAAAACCATGGAGTTGGAAGATCGGGTCAAACTCTCTGAAAGATTTAACACCGATCTATTTATTTCAATTCACGCCAACTCGAATCCGAACAAAAAGGTCACCGGTATTGAATTTTACATTCAGAACCAATTGCCGGTGGATCAAGAAACCCTTTTTCTTGCTCACCTCGAACATATTGGTGATGGTAAAACCGACTCACGCCCCAAAGGTGATGTGGATAGCATTATCTACGACTTAGAAAAATCCACAAAAATTATGAAGAGCTATCAGGTCAGTGGTTTTTTACGCAAAAAGTGGAAGCAAAGAAAACGCTACCCGATTCGCCAGGGCCCCTTTTATGTTCTCAGCCAAACCGAAATTCCAGCGGTTCTCGTGGAAGTGGGCTACCTGACCAACTCCAGCGAAAGAAAAAGACTCACTCAACGCGACCATCAGTGGAAGATTGCCAGAAAAATCCACCAAGGCCTTAAGGACTACGCGAAAAACATGGACAAACTTCCCTCGGGCATTCTAAAAACACAGAATGCAAAGACTCGATAGTAGAAATTCCGATCAATTACGCCCCGTTAAAATTACAACCCACTTCAATCGTTACGCCGAAGGCAGTGCCCTGGTGGAGTTTGGACACACCAAAGTCGCTTGTAGCGCCTCTGTCGAAACCAATATTCCCAAGTGGTTGCAAGGCTCTGACCAAGGCTGGGTGACGGCCGAATACGGTATGCTTCCTCGCTCTACACATGAGCGTATGCGAAGAGACAAAACCAGCACTTCAGGTCGTTCACAAGAGATCTCACGCTTGATTGCACGATCCCTGCGCAGTTGTGTCGACTTGTACAAAATGAAAGACATTCAAATCACTGTCGATTGCGATGTTTTGCAGGCCGACGGAGGCACCCGCACTGCAGCCATCACCGGAGGATACGTCGCATTGGCCATGGCCATAGACTATCTTCTCGAGAAAAAACAACTCACAGAAAGTCCACTTCTCAATAAAGTGTCAGCGATCAGTGTTGGAATCCTGGAAGGTCAAGCGCTGTTGGACTTGTGTTACCAGGAAGACAGTAACGCTGAAACAGATTGTAATTTTGTGCTCAATAACAACGGTGGATTAGTTGAAATTCAAGGAACCGCCGAGGAAACCTCTTTTTCGCGCGACCAATTTAATCAAATGTTGGATTTAGCAGTCAAAGGCTGCGAAGAGTTACACCAAGCCCAGGGCTTGGCTCTCAAAGGAAGGCACTCTTAATGGAACTTTGGTTGGCCACCGGAAACAAAGGCAAGGTGCAAGAGATCTCCGCTCTATTGGATGACATTGCTATTGAAATTCACACCCAAGATGAGATGAGTTATTTTTCTCAACCTCCCGAAGACGGAGACAGCTTTGAAGCCAACGCTCGCATTAAAGCCAAAGCCCTTCACTCTATGCAATCCGATTCTTGGACATTGGCTGACGACTCAGGGTTGGTTGTCGATGGTTTAGGTGGCTTACCAGGAATACACTCGGCTCGTTATGCCGGCCCTCAGGCCCGCTCCTCTGAGAACAATGCCAAGTTACTGAAGATGATGCAGTTGCGGAGCATGACTGATCGAAAAGCTCATTTCCACTGCACATTAGTTGCGATCGACCCCAACGGAAAAGAGTATGTATTTCAAGGCCTTTTGAAAGGTGAGATTGCTAAAGCGGCTAAAGGTGATGGCGGGTTTGGTTATGATCCGGTTTTTATTCCGGAAGGAGAAGACAGAACTGTTGCGGAATTAAGCTACGCTGAAAAAATTGCAATATCCCACCGTTCTAAAGCTTTAAAAGCCTTCGTTGAAGTTTTAAAAACAACTGTTTAATTCAATCATTTACAAGGGCGCCTACGGGTGATAACAAGGTGAGTCATGTCGCAAATTAAAATGTTCTCTGGAACCTCAAATCCCCTATTCGCCAAGGCTGTAGCCAAATCGGCCGGTGTGAATCTTGGGAATTCACAAATCACCCGCTTCGCCGATGGGGAAGTTCAGGTGGAGATCAACGAAAGTGTCCGTGGTGACAGTGTGTTCGTGATCCAAAGTACCTGCCCCCCTGTGAACGAGAATTACATGGAGCTCTTCGTGATG
>CBDUOS010000006.1:0-45723 GCA_965368905.1 uncultured Bdellovibrionales bacterium
GTTCATTCCTGCCGGTTTTACGTTCTTATGGATGACCGTTTTTGGCAATTCGGCCATAAACTTGGTTATGAATCATAACGGTGGCGATCTGATCCGAGTGGTGGACGAGAATGTCCCCGTTGCACTCTTTCGTTTTTTCGAATTTTTCCCTATGTCTCCATTTTTGTCAGTGCTGGGGGTTTGCCTCGTTGTCACTTTTTTTGTCAGTTCTTCGGACTCGGGATCTTTGGTTATAGACACCTTGGCCTCTGGCGGGGCCAAGGAACCGCCGGTCTGGCAACGAATCTACTGGGCCGCCCTAGAAGGCCTTGTCGCCGCTGTTTTAATGTTAACCGGCGGCCTTGAAGCTTTACAGACAATGACCATCGCATCGGCTTTTCCCATGATTATTTTAATCATGATCGCCATGTTCTCTTTTCTAAAATCACTCAAAGAAGATTACAGCCTTGTGACAGCCGTCCATCACCCGACTTTGTCAGCGCCTCCGGTATCGTCCAATGGAGGGCTCAATTGGATGGATCGTCTCGACTCCATTGTCAGTCACCCACGCTTGGGAGACGCTCAAAAATTTCTCAACGAAGTGGTACGACCAGGACTTGGTGAACTATGCGATGAGTTGAAAAAAAGAAATTTTGATGTGAGCCTTGATTTAAGCAAGACGGACTCGGTACGATTAGCAGTGCGCAATAAAGGGGTTGAAAACTTTACCTATGGCGTGCGTCTACGAACTTTTGTGACTCCGGATTACATTCCGGAAAACAATGACTACTACTACCGGGCTGAAGTGTTTCTGCTTCAAGGGGGCCAAGATTATGATGTTTATGGCTACAACAAAGAACAGGTCATTGCCGATGCGATCAACCAATACAAAAAACATCTCCACTATTTGCATCTCAATCACTTCGAGCACTGGGAAGAGAATTCCTAGCTATGTGAGCGGCTGATGGAAGGCTACGAAAACTACCTCAACTTTCAGTCTATCTACCTAACAGTCGTCTTATGTGGCGCCTCGTTTCTTCTTTTACGAGGTGTGTTTATGATTCGACGTGAAGAAAAACGACGACTCAAAGATATTGAAAGTATGGATTTTTCTGAAGCCGTGATTCCAGCCGACAGCGTGGACGAAGATGATGACGGTGGCCAGAACATACTCAAACGAAGACGAGCCGAACAAAGCGTTGAATCTCGATTTGAGTTTATGCGACGGTTTTATATCCCACTCGTCATCATTCTCACAACCTTTCTGGTTCTGTTACCATTTCTTCCAACTCTCCCCGCGACCTACCTATCTCTGTTCACGGGTCTAATTGCTGGTGTGGTTGGTTTCGCTGCAAAACCTGTAATCGAAAATGCCATTGGCGGGCTGGTCCTTACGTTTTCGCAACCGATCCGAATCAATGACACGGTGATCATCGATGACAAGTACGGAACCGTCGAAAAAATCACCCTCCTCTACACTCGGATAAAAATATGGAACGCACAGAGACTGGTCATCCCTAACAATAAGCTTCTGCAAAAAGAAATACTCAATCTGACCTTGGGAGACGAGTGGGAGTGGGCCTATATCGCTTTTTATGTGGAGCCCAACGTCGACATCAACTTGGTTAGAGACTTAGCGAAAAGCTCCATGCAGTCGAAGTACCGAGATTCTGATGAAGAACCTAGCTTTTGGATTATGGACATGAACAAGGACTCTGTTCTTTGCTGGGTGGCCGGTTGGGCGGCCGACCCACCCAGAGCTTGGGCATTGAAGTCTGCCGCTCGTCGCAATTTGATACAAACATTACAAAAAAATAATATCTCATTTCAAATGACGAATACCAATATTCAAATGGATCCAAAAGTTTTCAATAGCTTAAAACAAAACCGCCCACCTGAAGAATGACCAACTCAATACATACCATCCTATGGAACGTCTCCACTCTAAACTTTAAGAGACGGCCAAGGTGAGAGGGCAAGAAACGACACAGCTTCGCTCTTCTCACCGAAGCCTCAAATTTTACAACCTCAACTCGAGGCTAAAAGATTAAGCACGCATCGCAGAACAGTTTAGAAGCCATTCGCTGATTCCTCTTTAGGTCATAGCTGTGATTCTAATAACATCAAGTACACACCTTTCAAGGAGACAACATGAAATTCGCGTGCATTCTATCTGCGTTCGTATATCCCGTCCTGTGACAGTTTTTTCCTTTTCTTTTCATTCCCCGTATCGGAGTATAAAGAAATGAACTCTCAATTTATGAAAAGAGCAATTGCTCTCAGTTTAGAAAAAATGCAAGCCAACCAAGGCGGACCATTTGCTGCCGTTATTGTAAAGGAGGGCCGAATCATTGCGGAAGGGTGGAACCAGGTCACATCAACCAATGACCCCACAGCTCACGCCGAGGTCTCGGCTATCCGCGAAGCTTGCCAAAAACTTCAAACCTTTGAACTTAAAGGTTGCGAGATTTACACAAGTTGCGAGCCCTGCCCGATGTGTTTGGCTAGCATATACTGGGCTCGAATCGACAGAATTTACTATGCTAACACCCGCCACGATGCTGCATCTATCGATTTTGATGACGAGTTTTTGTACCAAGAAATTGCCTTACCGATTGATCAACGAAAAATCCCCACGCAACAGCTGTTGCGCGATGAAGCCTTCAAAGTTTTCCAAAAGTGGCAAACCAAGTCAGACAAAGTCACTTATTAGATTTTATATATTAGGCCACTGAGGATTTTCCCAAATGCTCCGCTGTACGAATATACAAATTCATAGGGGTCGGAGCTCCTTTGACCACCACGCCCTCGGAAATCGAGAATTGAACTTTTGATTTGTCTAATAAATAGTCGTAAATCTTCTCAGAGATCACGAAGTCTGTTTGATAGCGGCGGCACAGTGACTCAAAGCGGGCGGCTTGATTCACCGGATCCCCTACGATTGTGTACTGCCTTTTCGACTTAGAACCCACAAGTCCAATAATCACCTCGCCAAACTGAGCGCCCACACCAATCGATATTTGGGGAAGGTTGTACGCTCCCATTTTTTCATTGAGCTTATCTACTTTTTTGAAAAGCCTTAAAAGAGTGCGAGTGGTTTGATTGACTAAACTGGTGGGATCACCTTCATCTCCGAGGACGGTGTATCCTAGTACGCCATCACCGATGAATTTATCAATGATCAATCCATGCTCGTCAAAGTGATCAATAAGAATCTCGAAATAGAGATTGAGCCATTGCACTAATTCTCTTGGCTCCAACCGGTTTGAGATCTCCGTGTAGTTACGAATATCAATCATAAAAACAAAGGCGCGACTGTTTTCTGAGAAAGGCTCCAACTCTTCATCCTTTAGGACTTTCTCAACCACATCACTTGAAACGAATTGCGAGAACCCTCGCAGCAACCTATTTTTTTGCAGAATCAAATAAGAAGAGCGATTCAACGCCTTTCCCACCTCAAATAAGCCGTCTAAATTTTGTAAACAAACTTCTCGCACATCATTGTTTTTCGACAAAGACAGAGCCTTTCTTCTCAGTCGCCCAACGATAAAGTCTTTTTTCAAAAATTCAAGAAAACTATAAACTAGAAACCAGACAATGAAACATTCCCCGGCGGTGATTATATTTGAAACACGTTTTTCCTGACTCGACCATGGAGAGCCGATGTCAGTTATCTCTAGAGTCATGTAAATAAAAAATCCCATGGCTGCTAACGGAACAGCAAAACTCATTGCCAAATGAAAGTACTCACTAATCATAGGAACAAGAGAGCCTTGTCGACGAGACTCCTTCGTCGGTTTATCAAATGTTTCGATGACCATCATGTATTCATTGAGCTTGATAAAAAGGGAGTAGATCATAAGTGACAAGATCAAAAACATATAGGTGATGGGTTCGGCATAGGATGTTCCAGTGGCCTCAAGTGTTTCAGTGAAATGAGGTGTGAGAGATCGGGCAATAACGAGAAAACCCAGACTGAAAACAGCGTGTAGAAACAAATTATTGGTGAGATTCCCAAAAATATTATTACGCCGTAAGAATAAACAGGCCACACTGGCGGCGCCACAATAGACAACGAGGGTGAACATGGATTGTTGATAAAACTGACAACCCGCCCAAAACCCATGGCTTTTTAATAACGGGCAAACCGCAGTCCCAAATTTTGCCAGAACGGCTGTTGAAACCGCCCATAGGGACAGTCCAAATAGAGAAGTCAGTAGATAAAGTCGCACCCCTCCTTTTCGGGAAAAAGATCCGAGTCCGGCACCGACCTTGGGCTATAAAAAGCCATTTTTTGTCAGTCAAATTGAAAAAAATTCCCACTAGTTTCGCCCCCCCTCCCTAAGAATACCTGCTAACCTACTAAATTTACTGACCGTTAAAAAGTTTTAGAAAACGGCTCTTTTCTTGCTCACTAAAAGTTCAGTCCCAAGGAGATCTAAAATGAAAGAAAGCAAAGTGATTTTTTGTCAACTAATGAGCGTGATCGCCATTTTTTGCCTTGCTTCCACAAGTGCCGCCGATTTTTATGAGGACAATAATATTCGTCGCCCCCAGCCTGGCGAAGTCGTTTGCCGAGTCATGGTTGACGAATTTTCCGTTGCTCCTTTCAATCGATACGATATTTGTGAAAACGATTGCCAATCGGTTGTTCTTCCCGTGGCTCACTGTCAGCGCCATGCCGCAATAGACGGTTCATTTGGTTGGGGTCGAAAGCTGCGAGTGGCCTCGGTCGGAGATCAGTACATTCTGCAGAATGATACTGGTAACGAAACCGAATCTGGGATCATGACAGCCGAAAATTCTACCGAGGTTTGTAACGCACGTGTCGTTGATCCCGAAAGTGAACAAGTGCTGACTCTACGACACTTAGAATCCCAACTGTGTTTTGCTGGAGCCGAGTTTGTTTATTTAGATGGCGAAGAAACACGTCAAGCGCGCGTTGAGGTCGCTTTGGATTTCTATCTGGTTGAATCTGAAGAAGTCCAAGTGGCACAATTACTAGACTCCACAATTGAAACTGGCGGACCTGAGCGTGTGTTGCCAGCCACATACAGCCGTTCTACAGAGATCGAAATCTAGACACCTCGATTGTCTCCGTCATGCAGAATTCCTTTTTTACCATTTTGAGATGCTAGCATTCTATTTTTTAACTTCTAACAACTCACCAATCATCATCGGGCAACCGACCATTGAGTAAGGAGACTCCAGCGTGTTTGGCTTTTAGTCAATCCATCCCGCTGATTCTAAGATGGTTACTGCTTAAATATTGACTAGTTCCAATGTTAAAGTCGTCAGAAGCCCCTGAGTACAGGGCTTAGCCCTTTTTTCCTCATAGTTTGTGCACTTCGACTATCTGAGAGAATAGTTTCCTGATACACGTTGGACTGTTTTCAAGCAAAAGGTCAAAAATATGAAATATTTATGTTTAATTCTTATGGTTTCTCTTATCTCTGGCTGTGGGATCCAATCAATTCCACGAGCCCTAAACAAAACTGAAGCTTCGCAAGCTGAAATCATGAACCAGTACAAACGCAGGGCCGATCTGATCCCCAACTTGGTGAAGACAGTCAAAGGCTATGCCGCCCACGAAAGCGAGACCTTGCAGTCAGTGGTTGAAGCACGAGCCAAAGCCACATCCACCACTCTCAATGCTTCGGACGCCGCATCTCTACAAAAGTTTCAGCAGGCACAAAGTGGTTTAGGACAAGCTCTGTCCCGCCTAATGGTCGTTGTTGAAAAGTACCCAGATCTAAAGGCCGATCGAAACTTTCGCGAATTACAGGCTCAACTGGAGGGAACAGAAAACCGCATCACTATTGCTCGCCAACGCCACATCCAGAACATTCAATCTTTCAATGATTTGGTGACCGTATTCCCGACCAGCCTGACCAACACTTTCATGTTCAAACACGATAAGATGGCCCAGTGGACAGTAGACAACCCAGAGGAAGTGCAAAAAACACCTGAAGTTGAGTTTTAATGCTCAAAAACAAACGTGGTTACGCACTTGTTTTTCTTTTTCTATCAGCCATAGCTCTTGCTGGCTTTAAAGTCCCTCGATTAACTGCACCCGTAATGGATCACGCAGGCATGATCCCCAGTAACCAAGAGAAACGTCTCAATAGCGCTTTAAAAAGCCTTTGGAGCCAAGGTGGGTCGCAGTTGCAAGTTTTCACAGTCAAAGACCTACAAGGTGAAACAATCGAACAAGTCTCCATACAAATCGCCGATCAGTGGGAACTGGGCGACAATGAAAAAGACAATGGCATCTTACTTTTGGTGGCAGAAAAAGAAAGAAAAATTCGCATTGAGGTTGGGCAAGGTCTTGAAGGCAATATTCCTGATGCCTACGCCAAACGTATCATCGATGAAGTTATGGTTCCCTTATTCCGCGCCGGACAACCGGAAAGTGGAATTCTAATGGGCGTTGTGAACATACTGAAGCGCACCGACCCCAAATTTACCCTCGATAATTATTTTGCTAAGCAAAACTTTCAATCCGTGCATCGAGAAAAGAAAAAGCAGAGCTTGATTTCTAGAATCTCCTCAATCGCCTTTATGCTGTTTATGCTTTTTGTTTTCGTTCGCAACCCCATGCTGTTCCTATTGCTCTTCGCCGGTGGTGGCCGTGGTTATCGTGGCGGTGGCGGAGGTGGTGGCTGGTCCGGTGGTGGTGGCGGCTTTAGTGGCGGTGGCGCCTCAGGAGGCTGGTAATGGTACCATGGTTAAGAAAATACCTGACCGATGACGGCCTGCAAACCATTGAAGAGGCGATCATCACAGCTGAAAAGAAAACTCGGGGCGAGATCGTGCCCATGATCGTGCGCAGCAGCTCCACCACGGGCCATGTTCCGATTATTATCTTCACGCTATTGGTTTTGCTTTACTACGTATCCGGCGTATATGACTGGGTTCACGAAGTCTGGGAGCTATCTTGGCCCTGGACATTGGCATGGTCGGTTTCCAGTTTGGTTTTGAGTTTCCTGCTAGCAAAAATACCAAGGGTTCAGCGAATGTTCGTCAGTGCCATCGACCGCGAGATCCAAGCTCGTGGGCGTGCCATGAATGAGTTTTACGAAGCCAACCTTCACAAGACCGAAGGCTCTACAGGTATTTTACTCTTTATCTCTCTTAACGATCACGAGGCTGTGGTTCTTGCCGACAAAAGCATCTCAGAAAAGATCTCACCTGAAACTTGGAACCAAGTCATGCAATTGATGTTACAAGGAGCCAAAAAGAAAGACCTGGCGCTTGGTTACCAACAAGCAATCGAAAAGTGTGGCGAAGTTTTGTCTGAGCACTTCCCGATTCTTCCCGATGATGTGGACGAGCTTTCCAATCACTTGATTATCAAAGAATAATAGACCTCGCCCAGCTCTTTTATCCGTTGCTCCGCAAAAAGACCTTAACAAAACTTTTCGAACAATTTAAAATTTAAGGCACCAATGCAGGAGGCCCCATGTTAGCTGAAAATTTTATGAGCTTAGATCCAGTAACTATTCAAGCTGATCAAAAAATTTCAGATGCCGCACGACTAATGGTAGATAAAAAGATCAGCGTACTTCCCGTGTTGGGTGCAGATGGAAGCTTGCACGGTATTATTACCCAATCTGATTTTGTCGGCAAAGAAATTGAGATTCCACATGCTCTCGTCAACATCAAACATCTATTGGGTACCGATTTTTACTCACGCGATATTGAAGGAATTTATCATGAGGCTAAGAGTAAAAAGATTGCCGATGTCATGACAACACACGTCCATACTGTCGGCCCTAAAGACAGTCTCGATGAAGTGGTCCGCTTGATGATGAAGAAGAAACTGAAAAGAATTCCAGTCGTTGTTAATAAAAAGTTGACTGGCATTATCACACGTCGAAACCTATTGACTGCTTTTTTGGACTCTTGATTTATTGGTCCGTAAAATCAGCACAGAACCAAAGAACTTTGAACTAATGACAAGTGATTTCGGCCAATCTCAAATTGAAATCCACACGAGTTGACTAATTATTAACACTCTAACAGTTTTTTAACGATTATTTCACCTCTTTTAGCCTCTCATTTCAATTCAGTCGGCATCTAAATTGCATAAATTACTAGTGAATTCTTGGAGGAAGGGACCCCATTGCATAAGCAGGCGAAATCGACAAAAAATTCCTTTATTGCTGGACTTGGTATTCTATTAATCGCCGGATACTTTTTCACTCAGTCGATCCAGCCCAATGATCCCTGCCGAATCACCAAGTTGCAAACATCAGAAATTAAAGTCAAAGGCAAAGAGAGAAGTCGCCTTCGATTACTGATGAATGCGAGCTACGGCAAAAAGGCAAAAAGTTATGCACGCTATGTAAGAGTTCTTAACTCAAGCATGTACTATGAAAAGGATTTCAAACATAAACCTTGGTTTGTCAGTTTATCAACGAGATTCAAATCAAAAAGAACTGCCAAATCAGCTTACAAGTATCTCAAACGAAAATGGTCAAAAAAGAAAGCTGGTCATTTCGTAGTCGACTTGAATGACCGGACAGTGACTTGGTTTAAGAACAGTAACTACTCAAAACAGTGTTTTATAGAAACCGTAAAACTAAAGCGAGAGAAACACGAAATCGACAAGGGCACAAAAGGCCATAAAGCTGAGAAAAAAGTGGCTGCAAAAAAGAAGTCTCGTGCAAAAAAACGAATCGCACGGAGTAAAAAGTCGAAAAAACGTAAAAAATCAAAATCAAAAAGATTGTCTGCACGTCGGAAGTAATTATTCTATTGGAATAGGAAATTTTCCTTTCAAATATTTAGATATCGGGACTATTCTTGTAACAGAGAGGGTTAAACTTCTTCAGCGAGTTGGCGGTCTTGAGAAGGTCTTTTCACCTCGGCGTCTTTTCTGTAGTAGAGATCACCGTCGAAGGGAATCCAACTTTTCATAAGTCCCGGTTTAATCTTAATCAATGTGGTTGTGAAAAAGCGACGCCGAATCTGCAGCTTCTTTCGGTTTCGAGTCCTCCAACAAAGGGAAATGTCCGCGCCTTTGATGACATTGGTCCCCCATTGAATTTGCGTTTTTTCTGAGTTGGTAAAACTGATATTTAAAAAAACTGGCCGATTCTCTGCACTTGTGTGACTGTTTTCATTTGTCACTTCGGTCCAAAGAGACGAGCCTTCAAAAAAGTGACTCAGTTCGTCTCCTGTGGGATTCAGACAGCTCCAAGCAAAGCTGGTTTGTAGAATTAAGAAAATTACAAAAAGTTTCCTCATAAGCCTTATTTTATCACTACAATAAGAAAGCGACACGGCCTATTCTACTAAAATGCACGATTTTCTCAATTTGAGGCAGCCGACAGACAGAAACAAGCAACCTGACCTGCAACCATCCCAAGGACCGCAAGACTATTTAGACACGCTAAGGCTAATAGTCAGGAATAAAAATCCCAGGGTCTTCTTCTCTACCCGTTTCAATCAATGTCAGCAGAGCTGAGACGGACAAAGTCTATAGGGCTAACTATTCCAATGAGTTTATGAGTTTTTCTTTCCACAACTAAAATCCGCGGATCTCTTGTCTTCTCGATTTTTGTTAATGCTCTTAAAACTGTTTCATTGGGATAAACATATGGGGGAGGGTCATTTTTGACTTCTTTTACCAAGACTCCCTGTTGGTCTTGTGACTTTTTCTTGAGTTGATCTTTAGTTAAAAAACCTGTCAGTTGTCTGTCTTCATTAACGACGGGATAAGCCGAGTGGCCATGATGTGAGAGTCCCTCAGACGCGTCTTTTAATGTCATGGATTCAAGTGCCGTGTGTAGCTCCGTCGTCATGATGTCTTTAACCAAGGTAACAGACATTATGTTGACTGAAAGATCGTTGATGAACTCCAGCCCTTTTCTTCTAAGCTTCAAGGAGTAGATGCTGTCTTTAGAAATCGCCGAGGCAATTTGGTCTGCTATGACACAAACAAACATCAAGGGGAGAATAATTGAGTAATCCATTGTCATTTCGAACAGTATGACAATAGCCGTGAATGTAGCTCGGCCAGTAGCAGAGAACATGGCCGCCATGCCCACCAAAGCATAGGCGCCGTAGCCAATACTGACTTCAGGGAAGTAACTGTGAACAAGGGCTCCATAGGCACCGCCAAACATTGCTCCCACATAGAGTGAGGGGGCAAAAACCCCTCCGGAGCCACCACTTGCAAGTGTGAGGCTTGTACAGAATATTTTTAAAACAATCAGTGCTCCCATGAGCGGAAGGGTGCTTTTTTGCTGCAAAACAGAAGACACCGTTTCATAACCGACACCAAGAGTTTCTGGATACTTGAGTGCAATCAGAGCTAAAATAATTCCACCCAAAAGGGGTTTGGTCCAAAAGGGAATCGTTAAATGATCAAAGAAATCTTCAAACCCATAGACGACTTTTATGAAAACATTACCCAAAATGCCTGAAAGTATCCCTAAAATCAGATAGAAGAAAAGTTCGTCTGGTCCAGTGAGACTGTATTCGGGAACAATAAAGGCCGGCTCATTACCAAGATACTGCCTGGACACCACTGTGGCGAAAACAGAAGAAATGACCAGAGGGATGAAAGATTTGGTTTTAAGCTCAAGCACGATGATTTCGATGGCGAAAATCACTCCTGCAATGGGAGTATTGAAAGTTGCAGCTATGGCGCCAGCGGCTCCACAACCGACCAATGTTTTCACTAACTTGGGGTCCATTTTAAGCAATTGTCCCAGACCAGAGCCCGCTGCCGATCCGATCTGTACGATGGGGCCCTCTCGGCCAACAGAGCCTCCACAGGCGATGGTGATACTTGAAGCCAGAGCCTTGTAAGCCACCACCCGTTTACGTATTTTTCCTCCACGGGTCATCACCGCTTCAATGACTTCAGGAACCCCATGACCTTTCGTCTCTGGAGCTAAAAAATGGGAGATCAGGGTTGATACAAGCAACCCAAAAGGAAGGATTAACAGAAGCCAGTATCCGCGAACATGGTCCATCGGAGAGATGAGCTCAAAATCGATTTGATGATGCAGAATCGAGTTTTGAAATGTGCCTATTAAAAGGCGAAAGCCAATGGCTGCGTATCCAGCCGAAATACCGACTAATATGGCGATTGAATTGAGGTAAAAAACCTCTTTTCTCGTCACAGGTCTCAAATAAGTGTTATTAAGGCTTTGCCAGGTTTTCGGGATTTCTCGAATCGCCGAACGGGTCAACTTAGGGATATCAATTAAATCTGACGCTTTCATAAAATGGGTGTCATCTCTATCACGGTAAAAGACTCTTCGACAAGTTGAGTCTGGCCTTTTTAATTCTTCCAATTTTAGGCTAATCTGGGCCCCTATATTGTCTTCAGTTTTTAGAGGAGGTAGTATCCGGGCTTTTGAGATATAGAATGAAAAAAGGGTCGTATGGAGGGCATTGCTCTTTGTCATGATTTTTCAGAAATCAAAGCAAGAAATTAGTTTTGTATGATCAATAAAGTTTTCTTAGCTCTGTCCAGCCAGTAACATATCGTGGTGACTTAAAATTCCTGTTCATGGCCCAGGCCTTTTTTTGAATGCCGCATTCGGCTGCGAAGATTGTCCCCGCCCCATCTCTTTTATTTATTTGATCCATGCACTTCATCAGAATATCGCTTTTCCAATCATCCGGTGGATCAAGTAGGCTCATTTGTGATTCATTTTTATTGCGAATCTGTGAGAGCTTTATGCCTGCCTTCTTATACTCATAGCCGGCTCGATACAGGCCTTCTAACACTCTCACCGCATATTTAATCATCTTCCTCGTGTCCGAGGTCGTGGATAGCATAACACACGAGTTGTAACCATAGTATTGCGGTACATTCTTATGAGGAGAGGTTCGCGTGTAAACATCGATGGCCCCACATACAGAGTCTTGTTTTCTTAATTTCTCTGCTGCTGAACTGATATAATTAGCCACCGACTCCCTTAAACCCTCGAAATTAAATACTGAGGAGCCGAAGGTTCTGCTGCAAATGATTTCTTTCTTTTTCTCGGGTATGAGTTCCAGTTCAAATCGAGGCTTTCCCTGCAGCTCTTCTTTTCGCTGCAAACCAACCTTGGTGAATACTTTTTGTATTTGTTTGTCGTTCTGGTAATCTCGAAACTCTATCCCCGTCTTAACGCCCAATCTATTTAACTTTTCAGAACTGGCTCGTCCTATTCCCCAAATATCACCAACTGCAATTCTTCTTAAGGCCTCGTCTTGCAGAATCTTCTCCATTAAGATGACAACTCCGTCCGCCTTTTCTGATTTTTTTGCAAAGTGATTCGCCACTTTTGCTAAAGTTTTTGTTGGTCCCACGCCAACGCTGACGGGAATACCGGTGTCTCTTTCTACCACTCTTTTGATTTCTCTGGCGTAGTCTTCGAGTCCTGAAAACCCTGCCAGATTCAAAAAAGCCTCATCAACCGAGTAGACTTCAAGTTCTGGAGTAAACTTTGCCAGCGTTAGCATGACCCTGTCTGAAATATTCGTGTAAAGAGAGAAGTTTGAGGAAAAAACGGCAACGCCATTTTTATTGCAAATATTCTTCACCTTGAAATAAGGCTCTCCCATTTTTATTCCAAGTTTCTTTAACTCTTTGGTTCTTGAAACAAAACAACCATCATTATTTGAAAGCACCCCCACGGGAACATTTGCCAAATCAGGCCGGAACAGCCGCTCACAGCTACAAAAAAATGAATTGCAATCGACCAATGCGTAGACTTTGCTCATTGATAGATATCGCGCCCTAAACCCGTTACAACTCCAAAAAAATTGATGTCCATTGCGCCAGTGACAATAATGTCTTGGTAGCTGGAGTTGTCGGACCTTAAGACAAGTTTTCCAGCCGAGCTTATTAACCTTTTGCAGAACATTTCTCCATTAACAGAAACAACGACAACTCGGTTATGAGTGGGCTCTATTGAGCGATCAACAATGAGTATGTCTTTTTCAATAATCAATGAACTCATCGAGTCCCCGGCCGCCACAAAGAAGTAAGTCGAAGCTCTATTCTTAACAAAGCGCTCATCCAAAGACTGATACTTTTGAATGTAGTCGTCTTGGATTCCAAAGAGTCCACAACTCACCGTCTGTCCAAAAACCGGAACCAGAGGCTCTCTGTTCTGCTTCTCTGTGACTTCAAAGGGTTCATACCAGTTGACTGTCGGCATAGGAGCCCAGTCCGTGGCCAGAGCCCGGCTCGAGCTAATATCTTTGTAGTATTTCATTTTCCACCCAATAGACTTACATATAACTTACATATCTTGTATTTGAGAGCTTTTCAAGGGTGAAAACAGAGAAAAATTCAGAATTCGGATATTTTTGACTTCACCCCTAAGATGCCTGATATTTATTGCGACTCGTTACGACTTAGGGAGGGTGCCATTTGCTTCTCAGTGCAGGTCGATAAAGACCTTAAAAAATTATCCGCCCGCTTCAACGCAAGAGTGTCCGAAAAGTCTTTAAACAACTTTAAACAGCTCAAAGAATACGAAGGCTCTCATTCACCCGAAGACCTCAAGCAGATCTTAGGCTTAAAAAGAAAGCCCTCATCCCACGTCTTCAAAGGGCCTGATGAAGAAGGACGAATTTACCCCGGTTATTTCGCACCCGTGATTGTTAGCAATAATGGAGAAAGAGAAATTGAATTCATGCGCTACCGGGTTCGCCCAAAAAACTCGGTGGAAGAAATTCCCAGCAAGTACAATGTCTTCAATGCCAGGTATGATTCATTAACGACGCGAAGAACCTGGTCTTCAATTTTTTTAAAAAACCACGCCCTCTTCCCCTTCAAACATTTCTACGAGTGGGTTGAGAGAGACTCCAAAAAGAAACTGGTCAGATTCAAACCACAAAAAAGAGATCTGATGTGGGCTCCCGCAATATTTGATGATTGGGCCTCAGCGGATAACGAGATCCACTTCAAATCATTTGCCCTAATAACGACGGACCCTCCAAAAGAGATTGAGGAACAAGGCCATGACCGTTGTCCCATCTTTTTAAATGAAACCTTGATCGACCAGTGGCTAGAACCTCAGAAATTAAAAGAAGACACAGCCAAGAAGATTCTAAGAAACACGGAAGTCGCTCAATTTGAATTGCAAACTTAAGTGGAGCCAAATATAAGAGCCGGAGTATTCGAGGCCTCAAAATGGAGTGATCGTTACCAGCCTCAGAATTCTAAGCTCTGTAAGGCCCCCATTTTGCCATCAGAAGATCTTGCTGACTCGTGTTAGAGAGTTTCCAACTCCAAAAATTATGTTAATTTGCCGCTTCACTGAAAAAATCCAGAGGTAAAAAATGGCTAAATATAATGTCTACGGTATAGGGAATGCTCTTGTTGATATGGAAATCGAAACCACTGAAGAGTTTCTAAAAAAATCACAAATTGAAAAAGGCCTAATGACTCTTGTTGATGAACAAAGGCAAACCGAGCTTCTTAGTCATGTTGAAGGAAAAGTTCACAAAAGAACCTGTGGAGGAAGTGCCGCCAACACAATGATCGCGATTAGCCAACTGGGTGGAAAGGCCTTTTACAGTTGCAAAGTGGCTAATGACGAAACCGGAGACTTTTATTATGAAGACCTCGTGAACAACGGCTTAACGACCAACCTTGGTAAAGAACGGGCACCTGGAATCACAGGCAAGTGTTTGGTCTTTATCACACCAGATGCTGACCGCACCATGAACAGCTATTTGGGTATCACTGAAACTTTCTCTAAAGATGAAATCAAAGACGAGGAACTTGCTGCTAGCCATTACCTCTATATCGAAGGTTACCTGGTAACAAGTGAAACTGGGAGAGCCGCTGCCATTCATGCTAGGGATTGTGCGAAGAAAAATTCAGTAAAAACATCGCTCACTCTCTCTGACCCCGGTGTTGTTGGCTATTTTAAAGATGGCTTTAAAGAAATGATTGGAGAAGGCGTTGACCTTCTTTTCTGCAACGAAGCCGAAGCCTTAAGTTTTACGGAGACAGATAATCTCATCACAGCCATGGAGAGCCTAAAAAAGTATGGAGCAACTTTAGCTGTGACCCGAGGCGCTCAAGGTGCACGCCTCTGGGATGGTGAACAAATGATCGATATCGAAGCACCAAAAGTTCATGCAAAAGATACCAACGGAGCTGGCGACCTTTTTGCCGGAGCTTTTCTTTACGCATTAACCCATGGACATTCCTATTTTGAATCCGGAAAGTTCGCTTGTCACTGCTCTTCACAACTTGTGACTGAATTCAATGCGCGCTTAGAGCAAAACACAATCAAACAAATCTACACTGAAATGTTCAGCTGATTCCAATGTACTATATACCTTAAAGGGACGCAGAACTGATCTTTTTTGCTCGTCGCCCCCTTTGCCATATTGATTTCAAAGGTACTATTTTCTTATTCCTTCACAATCTTACTGGAGGTTTCTATGAAATGATGAATGAAATCTTGTACAATGGGACGCTGAAATTTTCGACTGGGATAAACCAACCAGCAACAGGCCCTTGGTTTTTCATAATCTGGAAAAAGTTCAACTAGTTCGCCTTTTCCTAGAGGTTCTTTTGCTAAAAATGTGGGAACCATACAAACACCTCTTCCTTTTTTAGCCAATTCAATTAAAAACTGACTGTTGTTGACAGTGATCTCAGGTTTGAAAGTGTGAGTGTATTTCTTTTTACGAAATTGTAGCTTCCATTTATTTGGTGTCGATGAACCTGAATAAGCTAAGCATGGAACTTTTTTTAAATCATCAGGGGTTTTTATTTTACCCAGCCCCTTTAATCTCTCTGGGCTCGCCACAATATGGTGATTGAATTCCTGGATCTTTCTTCCAATCAAAGATGTACTCTTCATATTTCTACGAATACGAATGGCCAAGTCGTATCCTTGCTCGACAATGTCGGTTATGGAATCTTGTAGTAGAACTTCAATTGTCACATCCGGATATTTTTGTTTAAAACTTGATACTATGGGGCCAAGCTGAACCAAACCATAGGACATGGGAGCAGCAATTTTAACATTTCCCTTTTTCTCGCTAGTCAAAGTTTCGAACTCATCATGGAGCTTATGGAACCCATCCAAAATCTGTATTGCTTGCTCGTAATAGTGCCTTCCTTCAGGCGTCACGCTCATTTTACGAGTGGTACGGCTTAGTAATTTTTTTCCCAGCGCCTCTTCTAATTCAGTGATGCAACGACTGACTGCTGCAGGAGTCATTTGCAACTCATCAGCCGCTCGAGCCATAACACCTTTTTTAACAACCCTGCAAAAAACTTCCATAGATCTTAAATTCATCAATATTTCCAGTATGTTACATATTATTAACTATACATTAATAGTATTTTAACATTATTAGCATTTTTGTCATTAATATTTTCGACGATAATGATCGCAACAAAAACTATTGAAAGGAGAATCAAATGAAAACATTAGTTATCGGACACACAGGACTAATTGGCAGTAAAGTTTTTCAACAACTAAAAGCCAAGGGCTATGATGTTGTTGGTGCCAGCCATAAGACAACCCCAGCGCTTGATATCAATAGCCCTAACTCAATTCGGGATTATTTTCATAACAATCAGAAGTTCCAACACGTCATTGTAACAACAGGCGCTGCTTTTTTTGGAAACTTTTATGATATGCAACAAAAAGATTTTGAAGTGGGTTTGCATAGCAAACTCATGGGACAAATCATTGTAACTCTTGAAGCCTTTAAACAAACAGATGTTCACTCTGTAACGCTAACAAGTGGAACATTGTCTCACAACCCCATCCCTGGAAGCGCAGGAGCGGCCTTCGTCAACGGAGCGTTGGATTCATTTGTTAAAGCTGTAAACCTAGATCTTAAGCCCCATCAGAGACTGAATATAGTTAGTCCTGGCTGGATTAAAGAAACTATGGTGGAGTTTGGCATGGATCCAACATCAGGTTATTCAGTCGACGAGGTCTCACAACTGTATATCAAAGCCATCGAGTCGAATATCTCAGGGAAAGTCTTTGAATCGGGGAACTTTCGGAAACTTGAACACGCCAATCTGGTGGTCACCAATCTTGAAGAGACTAAAAAGTTTCTGTTAACCGCTTTTCCGGAGTGGAAAGAGAGGGGGCGTGGCACTGGCACCTGGGGTGAAAAAGAACGCACATGGCTCCACATAGGCACGGATGATTATTATATCACTCTCAATGACAACGGAGATGGATTGAACCGGGACCTTCAAGGACATCAGCCAGGGTTGGCCCATATTGGATTTGTCGTTGAGGATTGTGACAAGGTTTTGCAAAGGCTCAACAATGCTGGCTATGAACTTCGAACCACAGGAGCCGACCCCTACCGCAAATCTTATTATTTTATAGATCCTCAAGGGTTTGAATTTGAATTTCTTGAATACAGCACTGAAGACCCTAAGTTAAAAAACCAATATGAATCTGATAAGTTAGAAGTACAGAACACTTCTCCCCTATCAATCCAAATTTGAAAGGACGCTTAGCATGTCGACAAGACAACTCTCTCAAACAACTGGTTTTTTTTACTTACTTATTATTGTTTGTGGCCTTTTTAGCGAAGGATATGTCCGGAACTTTCTTTTAGTTCCGGACACTTCTCACTCTTTAGTGGAGGTTTTAAAGACCAATCAGTTTTCTTTAAGAATAGGTTTCGTCAGTGATTTATTTATGGTTATCTCGGACATTATTGTTGCCGGACTCTTTTATAATTTATTGAAGACGGTCAACCAAACACTTGCCCTGTTGGCTCTTTTCTTTAGACTAATTCAAGCAGCTGTCATTGGCACAAACTTACTTAATTTCCTGTCGCCATTGATCCTCTTGAACCAAATCGAAGCCTTGAATAGTATGGAGATGAATCAACTTAACGCTTGGGCGCAATACCTGTTAGAGTGCCATAAACAAGGCTATCTAATTAGTCAGGTGTTTTTCAGTATCAATTGCTTGCTCATGGCGTACTTACTGTTCCACTCCCCTCTTTTTTCGAAATTTTTAGGAATTCTCGTGGGTCTTGCTGCAGTGGCTTACTTTTCTGATGCCATTAACCAATTTTTATTCCCTGGAATGATTGATTTATCACCACTCTTATTAGTTTCTGTATTTGCAGAAATCAGCCTTTGCCTCTCGCTACTTTTAAAAAGAAACCGAAATATAACTACATAAATCTGATGGCTGTATGTTAAATTCCGCACCTTGAAATATCATCCCCGGTGTATATTTTATTTTCATATATCCGCAAATTTGATGGAGCTCATTCTATTGACGCTTTCCTTTCTGAAAAGCTCAGAGTTAGGCTTCTTTAGGACCCAAACCCCTTTAGTGTTCATCAAACACTGCCTTTAAGTATAAATTACTATATATAAGTTCAATTTGACTTGCCCGGACTAACTGAGTCCACCTTTTGTGTTAAGGTGGCCCCCATAACCGGAGGTCAAAGATGGCGAGAAAGCGCTATACCCCAAAGGAAATTATTCAACATTAACGCACAGTTGAGCTTGAGCAAGGCAAAGGCTTGAAGCTTGAACAAGCAGCTAAAAAAGTTCGTGTGAAACCGCAAACGATCGTGCGCTGGCGCAACGAGTATGGCGGCATGAAGGTCGATCAGGCTAAAAGACTCAAGAAGTTCGAGAAGGAAAATATTCAGCTGAAGCGTATGGTAACCGACATGGCTCTCGACAATGCGATCCTGAAAGACGTTGCTTCGGGAAACTTCCAAGCCCGATCAAGCGAGGTGAGGTTATTGTTCACGCCGTAGATCATCATGAATTCCCGCAGCCAAGGCGATACTTTTAATGGAGCAATACAAAAAAGATCATTTAGATCCAGATATGTTTAACGCTCTAAAATCGGCAATAAAAGATCGCGTCAGCTGAGTGTCATGCTTAACTTAAATTCATCAACTCAATGTAGTTTTTGTACTGCCATAATTTATGTTATGTAATCTTTTGATTTCACCTAAATTACAGATTCAAGCTCATCATCTAAGCCAGCATAAGTCGAAAACCGGAAAGACATCACACTTATCAACATTGGAACCAATTGGACTCTAAATAGAAGTGTCCGAAGGTTAACGAGATGATCGTTAACTTAAACAAATCACGGAAAATAAATGGGACTTACTAATAATAAGTAGTACTCTTCAACGGCCAAGCTCAACTTTTGAGGAAATTGGTAATATGAATAACATTGGATAAATTTTTAACGAATATATCTGTCTTGCAAAGCATTCTGTCATGAAGTGTTTAAAGTTTATTACTTCACTCCAGAATGACATAAATTGGGTAATGATCAGAACCAGCTAAAGGGAGAACGTGAGCATATCTAGTGCTTAGGCCGGTAGTGATAAAGGCATGATCAATACTGACCGAGCCAGTGGCACCAGATGTTGTCGTGGCAGCATCAGTTTCAATGACACTTGATCCAAAGGCCTTTTTTAACTTTTTATACCCCATACCTGAGACTTTAATACCTAAAACTCTTTTATTTTTAACAGTGTTATAATCACCAATAAGTAAAGTGTCTCTCGCGTTCTCAAAATCATAAATCAATTGTACAGCGTGAAAATAATTTGGGTTTCTCTTACCAATAATAGCTTGCTTTGCAGTAGAAACTTTTCCTTTGCATTTATCCCAAAGACTCCATGGTTGTGGCAAATGATTCTGAACAACTGTGTACTTTCTTCTTTTACTATTGCGGACACTAAACTTAATATACGGGAATGCATACCGACCCGAATTTTCCTTTTTAGCATGGCTACAGTTCCCCAAATCTCTAGTTAACCAAGGGCCTGCAGGAAGTCTTTTTGCTTTTACATCTTCAAGTTTAAAACGACTAAATATCCGCACACCATTTTCTACACCATCATCATCAACATGATATTGTGTGTATCTTCTCATAATCTCCACAAAAGGATATCTCGCATGCAACATATTTTTAACTTTGCTAGTGAGATGATTTTCACAATATTCTCCTAGAATGAGGACGTCTGGCTTTAAATGAGAATTTGAGGTGAGAACATTTAAATTATTACTCGCACTGATCATACCTTTTGCACCACAGCCAAGATTCCACCAAACAACTTTAAGACCTCCATACTTACCGTAATGTTTAACGTTATTCTTCCAATTAAAGTCCTTTTGTGTATTTCTGTTTCTCGACATAGAATGAGCATAACTTCCCATCGATAGCATGATAACTAGAAGTAGTATTCGCTTCATTTTTCCTTCCTCTCAGATAATGAAAATTAAAAAAAACTTAATTTTGTATGTACATGTCTTAGAAGTTAAGACATGCTATATTTCATAGCCTTCATGAACACCTTGCTTTCTTAGAGTATAGTAGCCCAATTGCGAGACATCTTTTTGTGTGTCTTATATCGAGACCTCTCTTCAGTTAATTAATGTTGTTGTACTGATGATTAGGCAACTTCTTGTATACGGAGCAGCAAAGTGACTCAGAACGAAAATATGATGTAGGCACTGAACAGAATTCACTCCCAATACACTGACGTAGTAAAATTTCAAAATGGGAAAAATTAGACTTTTGCATGCTCCAAAAGCCTCTTTAAGAACATTTTTTGGTAAAAACTTGAGATATTCATCTTAAAGATTAAACTGAGGTGTCCAACATCATTCGAGTCTTGGTGGCAGGACTACTACACCCAGTACTTTTCTACCAAACTTTGAATTACTTACGGTCTAAGGGGAACTTATGTATTGGTACTAAAACTATCGGTGGGTCACGACCAAATCAAAACCAAGTTAAAATTTGTTTCCACTGACCGTGCATGATATACAAATACTGTTTAAAGGAGAGCCTTATACGTAATAAAGAAGTACTTGATAGTATCACTCAGTCATTGCAACAACATTTTGACCAAACTCATATTAAAACAAATTTCTGAAAGAGAGTAACACGCTCCATTTGGCAAGATTAAATCATATGAATTTTTCACTTATTTACGCTGCGAAACAATATGGACTTAAATAAAAATATTAAAACGAATGTTGAAAAAATTTATTTTAACAATTTTTTATTCTTCCTAAATGTACTGCGTAAAATTAGGAGTGCAGAAAAATGTATTTTTGTCGATATGTACATATTCTCCACTGATCGTTTAGGTAATATTTTTCTGTCTGAATTAACCAAAGCTTCACTTAGAGGAGTTCAAGTCAAAGTAAACGTAGATGGCGTTGGATCATTGGATTTAATACAATCGTCGGATTTTATATTTAGTAAACCAAATTTTCTTTCTAAAATTTTCAACCCAATACCGTGGCCATTTTCAAAGATCTATATAAGAGAATTCATTTCACCCAAAAGATTTTTTTATTTTGTGTCGCGGATCAACAGAAGAAACCATAAGAAACTAATTATTATTGATGAAATTACAGCTTTTATAGGCAGTCATAATATCGATCACAGATCTCTTCTATGGAGAGAAACGAGTCTCGAAGTCAATCATCCTGAAACCATTATTGACCTGGTAAAAGTATTTGATTGGACCTGGTGTCGCTCTTTTTCCCCAACAGAAAAAATACTTTTAAAAACAAAAAAACCCCGATTAACTTCTCAACGCCTCTTCTTCTCATCACATTTTGGGTTGAGAAAAAATTTAAGAGAAGAACTTACTTACCGCATCTCCAAATCGCAACAAAGAATACAAATTGTTATGCCCTACTTTTTTCCTCCTTTAAAAATCATGAGTGCATTAACAAAAGCCGCTAAACGAGGAGTTAATATAGAGATTATCCTCCCGCAAAAGTCAGATATTATTCTTTTTCCTCGAATAAGTCATGTACTATACAAAACACTACTGCACTCAGGAGTAAGAATTTTTGAATATAAAAATAACATACTCCATGCCAAGCAAATTTTAATTGATAACTGGATTATTATTGGATCTAGTAACTTTAATCACCGAAGTTTCTTTCTTGATCTCGAGATTGATTATTCTCTTTCTGACATTAGCAATTTACTACACATCACCAAACAGTTCATTGATGACAAAAATAATTCACAAGAAATATTTTCTGATTCTATTGGTGAGACTAAACTGTCTTTATTGTTTTACACCATTTTAGCTAAATTATTTAAGAGTTGGATATGAAAATTAAAATCATCTCTTTCAATATGCACAAAGGGTATAGCTTATTCAAAAGGAACTATGCTCTTGATACTATAAAAACTATGTTAGACAATCTTCAGCCAGATATTGTATTTTTACAAGAATTACATGGATATCACCCTGAGAATTATGAAGAGTCAGCATCTCCTCTTGAAATTCTTGCTGATACAAACTGGCCTCACTTTAAACACGGAATCAATTCCATCTATCCTTCAAATTTTCATGGCAATGCAATCATGAGTCGATTCCCCATTTTACAATGGGGTAATACTGATATCTCAACCAATTTTATTGAAAAAAGAGGCTTACTCCATGCACGAATTGAAGTTAAAGATAAAATAGAGGTAGATCTTTTTTGCACTCATCTAAATTTATCTCCATTGGGGCATTATTTCCAAACAAAAAAAATTGCAAAATTGATTCGTAACAAAAGCATCTCACCATACTCAATCCTGGCAGGAGACTTCAACGATTGGAATTACTCAGCACACAGACAGTTTACTAAAACTGAAAGTTTCAAATCTATTGCCTTGCATAGAACATTCCCAAGCTTTCTTCCAGCATTGCCCTTGGATCGTTTTTATTACAAAGGATTTAATTTAGTTAACAGCAAAGTCTCCTTAGATTTCAAACATTGCTCCGACCATTTACCTATTATTGCTGAATTTAGTGATCTGTGAGGATACGCACTAGTTTAACATTCTGAGTAAGTAACAAAATTGGACGAAGTGACAGCATTTTATTGTTGTTCCATACAAGAACGCTCTCATGGAAGCAATCTTACGCAAGAACGCAATTTACGCAATGGTTACACTCCTTTTTAGAACTGAACATTGAGTTTTCCCAAGAACAGCTCAAGAGCTGACTTCAAACCAAAAATCTCCACTCCCCCCCTTCATGTTAAGCCTTTACTACTGAGATATTCCCAAAATACCCCACCGCTAAGAGCATCACTCACTTCTCCAACCACTTTTGCTAATTTCGGAGTAACATTATCGACTTTCAAGTGGCTGCCATGCCAACAACTTAACACATCGCTTGTCATAACATTTTCATCATAATTCTAGCAGAACAAAATACCTGAGACATTTTGTCCAGATTTTGTGTCAAATTGTCACAATTAATAAAACACAAAATCTTGATACTTACTAATCCCTCTTTTAAACCACTCTCAAATACACTATTTGCGACATTGACTCTGTTCTACTATAAGAATAAATGACTGTATCTCACCTTTAGAGGAGGTATGATGAAAAAGTGGATCGTTATAGCTAACAGAATTAGTACAAGGATTTATTCTGAAAAATCTTTTCAGCACATTATAACTATGAAAAACCCAATGGGTAAGGAGAGAAATCGTTCACTCAAATACGACCAACCAGGCATGAGTCAGGCTAAATTTTCAGGATCCTCAAGCACACATAGTTTAACTGGCGAAAAAAACCCTCATGAAGATGCTGCCGTAGATTTTGCCAGAGAAATAAGAAATTATTTGAAAAAAGAATCTGATCAAAATAATTTTGATAAACTTCTAATTGTTGCTGAACCTAAAATGATGGGAAGAATACGTGAACACCTACCCAAAAGAATTATGGAACATTGTGAATGGGTCAGTAAAGATTTGGGACATGTTTCTGAAGCAGAACTACCTCAATCTTTAGGTTTAAAAATAAACACTTAAAGGGCTTGATACTATGAAACTTTCTTTTTTGGGAGGAGTGGGTGGAGTCACTGGCTCAAAATACCTTCTTGAGTCGGATGGGACAAAGGTATTAGTTGATTGTGGACTTTTTCAGGGATTAAAAGAGCTTCGACTGAAAAATTGGTCCTCTTTTCCTATTTCACCAAGCAGTATTGATGCTGTCGTCTTAACTCACGCCCACCTTGATCATAGTGGCTACGTACCACGATTTATTTCACAAGGCTTTGATGGCCCTATCTACACAACTGAACCGACTCGAGAGCTTTGCAAAATATTGCTTTCTGATAGCGGTCACCTACAAGAAGAAGAAGCCTCATATCGCAACAAAAAAGGTCAAACAAAACATAAACCAGCACTTCCTCTCTACACTCAAAAAGAAGCCGAACACAGTTTGGAAAATTTTGCAGTCAAAACATTAAATCAACCTTTTAAAATTGGTCCTTTCGAGTTTAATTTTCGGGAAGCCGGTCATATCTTAGGAGCATCTAGTATTCTCGTTAACTGTCACGATAAAACTTTTATTTTTTCTGGTGATCTTGGGCGATTTGATGATCCACTGATAACTTCGCCTGATTTATGTCCAAAAGTTGATTATGTGATTATGGAGTCTACCTATGGGGATCGTAACCATCCTAAGGACGATCCCATTGAATTTCTTGCCGAAGTTATGCGAGAAAATGTTGCTAAAGCTGGCGTTCTGCTAATACCATCCTTTGCCGTTGGACGCACACAAACACTTTTATACTTATTTTACCAAGTTTTTGAAAAGTATCCAGATCTCAAAGTTCCTGTGTATTTAAATAGTCCAATGGCTACTGATGTAACGGCTTTATTTCGCCATTACATAAACGAACATAAGTTGGAGGAAGATAAATGCCATGAAGTGTGTGATGTGGCACATTATGTCGGTTCTGCCGATGAATCTAAAGAGTTAAACAAACAAAAAGGACCTATGGCAATAATATCGGCCAGTGGAATGCTGACTGGTGGAAGAATTTTACATCACCTTAAAGCTTTTGGAAAAGACCCCAACAATACGATTCTTCTCGTTGTCTTCCAAGCTCCAGGTACTAGGGGGTACACCATCACATCTGGTAGCCGTGAGCTTAAAATCCATGGCCAGTATCATCAAATCAAAGCAAATGTTTTACAAATAGATGCGTTGTCTGCTCATGCCGATCAAAAAGACTTACTCCATTGGCTCAGTCCCCTTAAAACTCAACCTCCAAAAAAAATATTCTTAACCCACGGAGAACCTTCTTCTTCTGATGCCCTAAGACTTCGCATCAAAGACAAAATGAATATTGAATGCCACATTCCACATCTTGGAGAATCTATTGAATTTAATGATTCTTGAGTGTATTTACAATCTTCCCCAATTAATACAGATCAAGCCTTTTGAGCATTTATAATAAGTTACAGTTGGAAAGCCTTCTCTGCGGCAAAGCTCTTTCACAGGGATCGTTCCCCGCAAACCTTCAAGAACAACCCTGATTTTCTCATCAGAATAATATCTCTTCATGGTGACTCTGCGAATTTCTTTCACTACATCTTTTTAAATCTTAAACTCCAATTCGCCCCCAGTCGGGGTATTATAATGGAGCTTATTCTATATACAAAACGGATCTCCAACCCACTGAAAACTGTATATTAAATCCAGTTAGGTTTTGTCCCAAAGCTTATGATGTCAGACAATTCGATTCTTGCCTCCCTTTTTCAAATAACAAGGTGGAAGGTTGAATGGGATTATTTTTTATAGGTATATGGAACAAATTCTCCTAAATAAAATAAATTCTACAAAACTTTATATTTTTCCCATAAAGAGGCTATTGTTCTCTCTTCTAAGGTTTCATCAATCAATAATTGGTTAACACAAACCTCAATAAATTCTTTATTCTTCTCAAGAATATCTTCAACAATCTTCTCTTCTTTTTCTAAAATATTTTTAACTTCGACATCAATTATTCGACTTGTCTCTTCACTCATTTGCCTAGACTGGGATGGCATGTCTGTTAAAAATTGATTGTTTCTAACCTCATAGGTTGGCAAGCCCACCTTATCACTCATAGAGTACTGAGTAACCATAGCTCGAGCAATGTCAGTGGCTTTGTTCAGATCATCCGAAGCCCCAGTAGACACGTCTGTAAAGAAGAGTTTTTCGCTGACTCGCCCGCCTAATAAAACTGAGATTTTTCCAAGAAGTTGATTTTTTGTTAATAAATAGCGATCTTCCGTTGGACGCTGAAGAGTGTAACCCAATGCCCCTATACCTCGAGGTATTATGCTAATTTTCTGTATCTTATCCAGAGATTTTTTTGCTAGAGCAACGGTAGCGTGACCCATTTCATGATAAGCAATTCGCTTTTTCTCTTCTGGATTAATAATTCTATTTTTCCTCTCTAGACCTGCGACAATTCGTTCCATTGCCTGCACAAAGTCCTCTTCGGTAATGCTTTCGGCATCTCTACGAGTTGCAACCAATGCGGCTTCATTGGTTAAATTCTCTAAATCAGCCCCTGAAAATCCCGGGGTTAAGTGAGCTACTTTTTCAATGTCTAAATTCTTTATTGATTGGACTTTCTTAATATGTATTTTTAAAATTGCTATTCGTCCTTTTAAATCTGGCTTGTCTATAAGAACCTGTCTGTCGAATCGTCCACTTCTTAATAATGCTGGATCTAAAACTTCAGGACGGTTTGTTGCAGCTAGTAGAATAACTCCCGATGCTGAATCAAAGCCATCAAGTTCTGCAAGCAATTGATTGAGCGTTTGTTCTTTTTCATCATTAGCGCCCGTAAGAGGACCTGAGGCTCTGGCCTTCCCTAGTGCATCGAGCTCATCTATAAAGATTATACATGGGGCATTCTTTCGAGCTTGTTCAAAAAGATCCCTTACTCTAGCAGCACCCATACCAACAAACATCTCTACAAATTCAGATCCATTAATATGATAAAACTGTACATTAGCCTCTCCTGCCACGGCTCGTGCCATCAATGTTTTTCCTGTTCCTGGAGGACCAACCAACAAAATCCCTTTAGGGGATCTGCCACCAAGACGTCCGTAGCTCTTAGGATTTTTTAAAAAATTAACAACTTCTCTCAACTCTTCCTTAGCCTCTTCTACTCCAGCAATATCTTTAAATGTTGTTGGAATATCCTTCTCGACATAAACTCGAGCCTTGGATTTTTGCAAATTTAGTAATCCTCCCCCCGCAGCACCCATTATTTTTTTAGAAAATAGGTTAAAAATAAATATCAAAATTATAATTGGAATGAGCCATTTTAAAATATTCGAAAAAAATGTATCTGATGGAATGGCCCTGAAAGAAATGTTCTTAGCCACAAGTCTCTCTGTAAGCTTGTCGTCCTGAACGGGCACTGCAATGAGCACTTCATTTTTATCAGTGCCTTCTTTTTTGCTTTTTAAAACAGCCTTGATATAATCTTCTGAGATAACAACTTCTTTGACTTCCTCATTATTCAGTCGATTTAAAAGCTCACTATAATCTACAGGAGTCTGATCTTTAGACATAAAATACTGAAAAATTATCATTCCAATCCAAAATAATATAATTAGATTAAAGAAATTAAATGTTTTGGGCCCAGATTGTATAATCTCTTCTTTAATCTTCCGTGGCTTATCTTTGGTTTTTTTGGAACTCATCATCTACCTTACTTTCTAAACTATGATCCTTTTATTTTTTTGAGCTCTGAAGTTAAATTATGGATTTGATCAATCAAATGCATAATAACCTCTAGCGACTCATCATTTGTACTGTATGTTTTTCTCATGTCTGCAATAAAACGAATTCGACTCAAATCTTCCTCGTCAAAGTAAGGGCCTTCTAAATCCAACGGCTGTACCATACGACATTTTACCCAACTTAAAACAGTTTCTTCATCTAGTTCTAATTCTTCACAAATAAAACTCATTTCAAATTTTTTCATTGATAGCCTCTCCAGCCTTAGCTTCCATTGCCTCATGCCATTTCTCTACAGCGACTTTGAGCTCGGGAGTGATTTCTTTTGGCATAGTAATTTTAACAACAGCATAAAGATCCCCAGGATTCTTATCTTTTTTAATCCCCTTCCCCTTCAATCGAAGCCTTGTTCCAGTACTGACTCCACTTGGAAGATCTAGCTCTACTGTGCCATCAATGGTAGGAATGCGAATTTTTCCCCCTAAAAGAGCTTTTGAGAACAAAACAGAAACTTCCACCTCAAGATCATTTCCTATTCTTTTAAACTGGGGTGAAGAGCGGACATGAATTTCTATATAAAGGTCTCCACTAGGACCGCCATTGTAGCCAGGACCACCTCGCCCGGCGAGTTTAATTTTTTGCCCGGTTTTAATACCGGCAGGAATTTTTGCTGAAATTTTACTTCCATTTGGTAGAGAAAAGATTTTATCTGCACCCAAGACAGCATCTTTAAATTCAATTTCCATCTGAAAGATATGATCTTCACCTCGAAAAGGCTGAGTCCCTTGGCGTCGAGCTTGCTCTTTAATAAGATCTTCAAAATTTATCCCACCAAAATTTTCATTGAATATATCACGGTAGCGGCTACTATCACCCGATTGAGTGTGAGTATAGAAAGGTCCTCTTTGAAAACCTTGTTTGCTAGGGTCGAAACCACCAGCATCATAAGTCGCTCTCTTTTCATCATCACTTAAAACTTCATATGCTTCGCTGATTTCTTTGAATTTCTCTTCAGCCTCTTTACTGTTAGGATTAAGATCAGGGTGATATTTACGAGCCAACTCCCTATATGATTTCTTGATCTCGTCATCTTTAGCTGAACGACTGACATTCAAAATTTTATAATAATCCTTAGCCATTTTTACCTGTATTAGAAAAGATTTTGCACAATTTATATAGTCTCTTTAACAACATTTTTGCTTCTGTTCACTCTAAATTAGAGTATTGCAGCGAAGCTCAATCAAACTCCAAAAGGGACTCCTAAACCTCTGAAGACTATAAAATATTTTCAAAAGGAATATGTCCCAGATCTTATGAAGTCAGGCACGATATACTGAAAATCTCTCATGATTTCATTGGCTTATAGTATTTCAGAACAATCTTTCACAAACACTATCTTGTGAATTATAACAACTGGTGGCAAACCATAGAAGCCCCCACGTTTTAACATTAAGCTTTATTTTCAAAACTATTTCTAATAAACTAAAGTTAATAGGCTGATTGGAGACGCCTCACCCGCTAAAGAGAACCTCACTCCATTTAAAGAGCAAAAAACTCACTTGATTACCAAGATGCGGGAGTTTGGTAGATATATCAAAGGAGTTTAAGATGTCCCGTATTAGTTCTCTTAAAATCAAAGCGAAATTACTGCAAAAATCTAAACATAAGCTTGGTAAGCCTATTCGACTCAAGGATGCCTACAATATTATTGCAAAGTCCGCTGGCTACACTTCTTGGAGAGAAATGAAAGAGAGTGTCGAGCAGTATGCTCTCTTCCGCCCTTCTGGAATTAGTCTTCCGTACTGGAATAACTGGTATGACTCGTATAAAGATGCGAAAAAATATCAAAGAACAAACTCAGACTTCCTCTTACCATATGAGCAACAGTTCTTTCTTTGTGGCATCGACTACATAGAAGCACTTGGAATAAATCGAAACGACCCAGATCTTGAGTTGGTTGGAAAAGATTGGTTTTCACCAAAAAATCGAGATGCGTTCGAACGTATCAAATCAAAGATTCGAGGAAACAAAGCGGAGAAGAAATCATGAATGCAACTTACATTCATCCGACACCAGAAGCTGGTCGTAAACTATTTACTCGTGGAATAACTGGTCCCATAGTGATGTTGAATCTATTGAGATTCCGTGAAATTGCCGACTATTCAAATCACACCTCAATTGCCCCAAAAAGTTCTATTTCTGGTCGCGAAGCCTTCGATTTATACATTTCTGCCTCAAGACCATTTTTAAGCCAATCTGGTGGTGAGATACTCTTCCTGGGTGATTCTTGGGATTTTTTCATTGGACCAGACGATGAAACCTGGGATTTTGTCATGTTGATCCGTCAAAATTCGTTGGCGGATTTTCTTAGCTTCGCAAGTAATGAGGAGTACCTAAAAGTGATTGGGCACCGTGAAGCGGCTTTAGCAGATTCTCGATTGCTACCAATCGTTGAACGTCATTTCTAGTCTGGCCTGGGACGCCACGCGCACGCGAGTGCGCCAAACATCAACACAAAGTCTGAAGAAGGGGAATGTAACCAACTAACAGAGGTGGCTGGACTTATGGCGCCTCAAATCAACTGGACAAAATACAATCCCAATACACGGACGCAGTAAGATCTCAAAATGGGAAAAATTAGACTTTTGTATACTCCTAAAGTCTCTTTAAGAGCTTTTTTCGGTAAAAACTTGAGATATTCATCTTCAAGATTAAAATGAAGTTAGATGAAAAACCAAATAATATCTATACTATTAGCTGGCAGCTGTGTCGTCTGCTTTAATAACTGCTCCAAATCAAGAAACACAACTCAACAGACGAGTGGAAATAACGAACAAAATGAAGCTCCAATTATAAGACCCATTGATTTAAAGATCTGGGAGAAACAGTCTGAATCTTCATTTTCTGGAACAGTTATTGCCTCTGATCCGTCTGTTATCAAAGCCAACGACACCTATTACATGTATTACACAGATCTCGATCTAACTACTGATCGCACTTATATCGCCCTAGCCACTTCCAGCGATGGGAAAAATTGGACAAAAATTACATCAACCTTGGGCCTCCCGGGGGCAGTTCTAGTAGGATCGACCGGAACTTGGTCAGAAAATATGGAGGCAGCAGAGGCTGTACTGTATGAAGATAAAGTTTACTTATATTTTTCCGGTTATTTAGATATAGGTGGTCCAGAATTAAATGAAAAAGGCTTTCCAGCTTCAGTAGGTCTTGCCATATCAGACAATTTTAAGGATTTTACTATAACACATTTTGAACCAATTATTGAACCTTCTACCGGCTGGTATGATCACCACGCAGTAACAAGCCCGACTGTCATTTATGATAATGGTTTTAAAATGATGTATGCGGGACATTGTTATGGGTCTCAGTTTTGTACAAATGTAGAAAAACCTATGAGCAACTTTGTTATTGGCGCCACTTCAATTGATGGAATTAATTGGACAAAGTTACCTGAACCTTTATTATTCGCCAATCCTACAATCAGTTGGATGGATTGGGGGGCGGCAGAACCAACTTTAGTTAAGCTCGATAATCACTATCAAGTGATTTTCACCGGTCTTCATGACGAAGAACGGGTTCTTGGTTTTGCTGAGACTACTAGTTTTGCAGAGCCATGGGAAATTCACAAAACTCCCGTTCTAGAACCTTCTCCGAATTCACCCATTGATTCCATTGGTGTCTTAGCTCCCACTGTCTTAATCGAAGGTGATCAAGCCCACATGTGGTACTTAGGGAACAATCCCAATCCGGGTTTCACTATTGGCTATTGTGTTACAAAATAAACTGGTTCTTCACGAATAGGGCTGTAAACAACTATAGGTGGTGATTGAATTTGTGGTGCCCCGGGCCAGACTTGAACTGGCACGACCGTTACCGGTCCCAGGATTTTAAGTCCTGTGCGTCTACCAATTTCGCCACCAGGGCACATTAAGAGGGTCCTAACCTCACACAAAACGTGTTATGTTGTCACCCATAAAAAGTGGAGATTTCATGATTTGGTCAAAGCAGCGATTTCAACATTCCTTTGAACTTCTACCGCGAGTGCTTAAAGAGGTAGCACCACTCTTGTTACCCATCAGTCTTGTGATCTGGGGGCTGGAGTTTTATGTGGCATTTTTAAAAAATGCTCGCTTTGAAGACCCTTACAATTCTTCGATGTTACCAATGGTAATTGCCGGTTTGGCTGGCGTGATATTACAAAGTTTAGGAGCGGTCGCCGGCTTGTTGTATGTGGCTCGCAGCACCCAACGACAAATGAAGAACGGTGCCGGGGAACACCCCTGGGTGTTTTTGAAAACACATTTTCACCAAACATTGATCGAGTATTTGCGAGCTTTTATTAGCACCGGGATCTACACTATTTTTCTGATCATTCCTGGGGTTATTCGTTGGATCCAGTTGGTTTTTACCGGCTTGGTCGCCGCTTTCAACCCCGAATACCAAAAAGGCAACGTCGACGCCTTAAAAGAGTCCGCGCGCCTTTTGCGCGGCTTTGCTTGGTTCGCCATGTTCTTTCTGTTGATCTTTCAAATGCTCGTCCCCATGGCCTTTGAAGAAATGGCCAAGACCCATCTGAATTGGACTTCAGCCCCCTTGTTACTGTTCGCTTGGGTTTTGCACCTGTACTTTGCCATCTACTTCTCACTCACCTTCTTTGCCCGCGCCAGCCTGAAAATGGAGAGAGCCTAATGCACATTGGACTGTTCGATTCTGGAGTGGGAGGACTCACTGTTTTACGTGAACTAAAGACGGCATTCCCAAAAGCCGATTTCACTTATTTGGGAGACACCGCTCGCCTCCCCTATGGCAACAAAGCGCCCGAAACTTTGCGCAAATACACGACTGAGAATATTCAGTTTTTAGAAAATCAGGGCGTGGACCTGATTGTGGTCGCCTGCCATTCTGCATCAACAGTGGCATTGGATATTAATAAAACCGACAAGGGCACGCCAGTTTTGAATATGATCACTCCCTGTGGGCAATCGGCCCTACAGAAAAGTCAAAACCATATAGTGGCCGTGATGGCCACCAAGGCCACTGTTCGCAGCATGGTTTACCCTAATTATTTTAAGAGTTTAGATGATAGCCTTGAAGTGGCCTCACAAGAGTGCCCACTGTTGGTTCCCCTGGTTGAAGAGGGCTTGATCGATGACGAAATTACCGATCTGGTGCTGCATCGGTACTTACAAGCGGTAAAAAAGTCAGGAGCGGATACTGTCATCTTGGGCTGCACCCACTACCCTATTTTAAAGTCGCCGATTGGCAAAATTCTAGGGGAATCGGTGGAGCTGATTGATCCAGCGCAAGCGGTGGCCCACCAGATTGCAAAAAATCACAGCCCCAAAGATGGTAGTGGCCTGCTGCAAGTCTACCTCACCGACCACGCTCCCCACTTTTTGCGTCACGCTGAAAGCCTGCTGGGTCCTCTGGGCAACACCCCCATTTTGGTTCCTGAATCATAAGTATTTCAGACCTTTATAACGTGACAGGCCATCACCGTTTTGTTAGCAATGAGAGCTTCAATAAACGAAGTTAAGTACGAGGCTGCTCATGTCCTATTATCAAAAGTCTTTTCATTTTGGCTCCACCTCAAATGGCCTAACCATTCCGGCTTATCGTTTCGGCGACAAGGGTCCCGAAATTCTATTACTCGGCGGCGTCCACGGCGATGAAACCGAGGGCATCCAAGCCGCCAACGGCTTATTGCAATCGTTTAGTCGCTCGTTTCCTTACCGCTTACAAGTGACTTTGGTGCCGATCTTCAACTTGGATGGTGCCTTGATGTGCCAACGTAAAAACGGCCGCAGTATCGACTTGAACCGCAACCTTCCCACCCAGGATTGGACGCCAGAAGTGGCCAAAGAGCGCTATGCTCCCGGCCCCTCGGCCAACAGTGAGCCCGAAAACCACGCCCTGGTGGACTATATCAAAAATAAATCTCCCAAGTTTATTATCACTTTGCACTCTTGGATGCCGATGCTGAACACCAATGGTGATTGCGCGGCCGTTGCCACGGCCATTGCTCGTCGCACCGGATATGATATCACCGATGACATTGGCTACCCCACCCCTGGATCGCTCGGAACCTACACGGGGCTTGAGCGCAACATCCCCACCATCACCTATGAATTTGAAAGACACTTGGATCCACGAAAAATTTTAAAAACACATGTGCCCGCCATAATTGAAGGCCTGAAAGTTTTGGAGTCATAAAATGAAAGAAAAAATCGAGGAGATCTTTGATCTACCATCCAATGAACTGGCCCCCCACGGAGAGACCATTGAGAAAGCCATCGGCCTGCTCGATACGGGTGAACTGAAAGTTTGCGAAGAGACCAGTGGCGAATGGGTGGTTAACCAATGGGCCAAGAAAGCCATTCTTTTGTATTTTCGCTACAAACAAAACAAAGCCGTGCAATGTGGACCATTTTCTTATTTCGATAAAGTGCCCTTGAAGCAATGGGATGGAACAGAAAAAGTGCGCGTGGTTCCGCAAGCGCTGGTACGATACGGGTCGTTCGTCGATGAAGGGGCTGTGTTGATGCCTTCTTACGTCAACATCGGTGCCTATGTAGGAAAAGGCTCTATGGTCGACACCTGGGCCACTGTCGGGTCTTGTGCCCATATTGGTGCCGGAGTGCATCTTTCAGGAGGCGTCGGAATCGGCGGCGTTCTGGAGCCTTTGCAAGCCAACCCTGTTATTATTGAAGACGGTTGCTTTGTTGGTAGCCGCTGCATTTTAGTTGAAGGCGTGCACGTCAAAAAGGGCGCTGTGATCGGCGCCGGCGTCACCATCACCGGGTCCACCAAAATATTTGATGTCTCGACCAGTGAAGTGAAGCAGTACAAAGGCGTAGTCCCTGAAAACTCGGTGGTGATCCCTGGGACCACGGCAAAAGACTTTCCCGGAGGCAGCTACAATGTTCCCTGTGCTTTGATCATTGGCCAGCGTAAAGATTCCACTGACAAGAAAACCTCTTTGAACGATGCCTTGCGCGAGTTCGATGTGTCGGTCTGATGCCTTTTCAAGTTAGCCTTTCGAAAGAACGATTCAAATTCTCTTCCACCCACTTCACGATCTTCAATGACTCTGAAGCCGAATGCCTACACGGCCACAACTACTTGGTGTCCGTCGACTTGGATTTTCGTAGCCTCGCCGAAGACACCGGTCTCAGCGCCGAGTTCGGACACCTGAAGTCGAAGATCGATACCCTCTGCGAAGAGCTAGACGAGCGCGTTCTACTCCCCGCCGAGTCTCCCTTTTTAGAAATCGCAGAAACCGAAACCAACTTTGAAGTGATTTTTAATGAAAAGTTTTACTCTTTTCCGAAAGAAGATTGCGTCCTTCTCGATATTGTAAACGTGTCTTCAGAATGCTTGGCTAAGTGGGTTCATAATCATCTTGAACGCGACTTTCACGCCATTGGCTTAGAAGGATTCACTGTCACCATCGAAGAAACCAACGGTCAATCCGTCACCTATTTACAAGAAGAGTTCTAAAGAACCATAGCCAAGGACTTCACGGTCCTGAAATCTTTACTCGCGCCCTACCCCTGCTTATAAATAGTCAGTTATAAGAACTTTCTACAAAGGAAGATTCGTGTCTCATCTGTCAATTTTAGCCATTCTGCTCACTTCATTGCTGCTTACGAGCACAGCACAGGCTGGAAATACGGCACAAGATACAGAGCGCCTAAAAGTAGAAGGACCCGAGATTCGCAGAAAACTGCAAGCCAATGATTGGATTTTAGTGGGTCAGTCCTTCGCCCGAAGATCTATTGACCAGTCTCACTTTGTCGTTGAAAGCATGAGTGTCTTCTATGGCGAAGAAAACAACCCTCAGTTTAGAGAGTCTTTACGTCTTCCCCCCGGAGCTGAGGTCTACTACGACATGGCCGAATATATGACCATTCAAGTGGATCGTTTCACAGTTGCCGAGAACATCGTAATTCCATGGCACATGTCTTTTGGCGATGGTGGCAAAATCTATGTTAACAATCGCGACAAAGACTTCGAATTTCAATATTTGCTGAAGTTTGATCCAGAACGTCCCAATGTCGTCGGTTTACACTTGCTGACTATTACCAACAAACCTGGCGAAGCCCACATCTTCGGAGACTTGCAATTTATCGATGGTCAATTGCGCTTGGTGCAAAACATCGGTTCGCAACAGATACGCTGGGATTTTGCAAAAGATCAATAGAGTTTTTTTACTGATAAATCACCTGGCAACGAATCCCAAAACCTTCGGGGTCGCTGGTGAACATATCGAAGATTTGTCGGCGCATGGCCTCGGGGAGAATCCCCTCACGAATCGACTCTCGCATTAAAGTGGAAGAAATGTTCAACTCTGGCTCCGGCAAGAAAACAATACGAGACCCAACCAAATCCATCAATTCTGGACTCAAAGGTGCGTCTCCAGCGCGGGCTGAAACCAGAAAAACATAGGGAGCCGACTTCACCGTCTCGGCTGTCTCCCAAGCCATGCGATCGGTTCCCACCACCCGATAGAGCTCATCATCGGGGTACATCTCTTTTAAAACTTCCATTGCACGTTGATCTTGCCGAGCCCAGAACAGCTCCTGCACTTCTGGGTGAGGGAACTCCACTCCTGGGATTCCCAGAAATTTGGCTTCCGCCATTTCCATACGCAGACGCAACGGGCGGGCTTCGGGTTTATGATCAGTGGGACCGGGATTGACAAAAGCCACCCTTGAATTGACCTGCTCCATCCCCTGCAAAAGAACTTCTTTATGCCCATCATGAGGGGGGTCAAAAGTTCCGGTATACACCACGATCTGGGCCTGACTCGACAAGTGCCATAGAAATATGAAAAGGGAGAGGGCAAAGCTTTTCAACATTGCCCCAGTTTACGTAAAACTGGGGTTCTTAAACAATAGTGTATGAAAAAAAAACAGAGGTGTTTACTCTTGTCCCATAATTAGGATCTTCAGAAGAGCGCCTTGTAAAAATGAGGTTTTGCCGGGAGTCGCCAAGTACGGAAAGCGATCGGAAAGCTCTTTATCATCGTTGCCATAATAGGGCTCGTTGACGCCGGTGGCGAATTCCACTGCAGAAGCCATTGGCCCCCCAATATAAAGCGCGTACATGGAGGCCATGATGTCATCGCTCAGACTGCGACCACCACAGCTTGTGGGTGCTTCACCATTCAAGAGGCTTTTCTCGATGGCCAGGTAATCGTTAGTCTCATCAGAACAAGTGCCATTAAGGTCTATCACAAGAGCGTCTTCCACTAATATAGATGTTAATGCGCTTAAACGATCGCTAGACCAGTCAGTCTGCTGATCCATTTGATCGTACGCCGTGATATTTTCTGTCAGACGTTGTTGAAACTTGTCTTTGAAACTTTGCGCCACTGCAAACTGAGGAAGCTTGTTGTAAATGCGTTTCAACGGCTCGGCTCCATCATAGGCATGCAGACTGAGGTTGGTGACTTCAGGACGCCCCACCCGATCGATGCTCGTATTATTCTCAGCATCCAAGCTTTGTGCCGAAATCGCCAGGGTTCCAATATTAAGACCGAGCTCAGCAAAATCAATTTCAAATGCCATGGATAGAATGTTGATAGTGTTCATTGCGTTGGAAGCCCCCGGGTCGGATTCTGGAAAGCCTTTGCGTTCCGTCACGCCTTGAAAGTGTTTCACCGTAAGAAAAAAGGCATCGGTTCTCGGGCCGGCGAAAAACTTAAAGCTATTGTTGAAGTGAATACTTCCTGATGTTCCAGAAATCTCCGAAAGGATTTCTCCGTCTTTTAAGAGTTGGCATGTTCCGACTGTTGCTTCATTCGAGGCGAACAGCGCATTGCTTTGATGATGTCCGGGGTCGGTAAAGGCACATTGGATTTTAAAAACATCAAAACTTTGCATCTTAATAGTTTGATCCGACTCAACCGCCTCCGCTTGTCGCATTTCGATTTCATATTTCACTTTTTTCGAGAAGTGACCGCTTGGTTTCACACCGGGATAGGTGTTTAAGATGAGAGTTAAACTGTTGGTTTTTCCGGGCGTTGGAAAAGCGTAAAGATCCGAGAGGTCGGCCTGGCCATTGGAAAGTGTGGGCGCTCCATCAATATGATCACTGGCGACAGCCCAAGACCCTGCGATTAAAAAAATAAATAAAAATAAGATGTTCTTCACAAATTCCCCTTTTTGATATGTTAGTGAGAGTCGCAAAGTATCAATCTGCTGAGCCAGCGGCAAAGCTTGTGGGGGAATGTGAAAAAATCACCATTAAATTAACGAAATGAAAACCCGGAGGTAAAATTAGCCCCGCAATATCTCGCTGGGGTTAAAAGAGGATAGCTTTTTCATGGTAATGTTAAGGGCTAGGTAACTAAAAATCACAGCGATCACGACAATCGAGGCCACCTGCCAGATCTGAATCTCCGCTGGGATATTGGTCTCTTGATAAAACTGAGGCAACACATCGTCTGAAAAGCGATCGACGAGGAGAGCTAAGATAACTCCACTGATCAGTCCACCTAGAACACCAAACAAGGCCAAGAACATCCCAATCGAGACGAAAGTGTTCTTGGTTGCGGTCTTGGTCATGCCCATGGCTAAGAGGTTTCCTACATCTTTCTTTTTCTGAGTGAGTAAAAGCACCATCACTGAAATAATAGAAAGCCCGGCAATCATCGTGCTCAATCCCACCAAAAAACTGACTACAAACTTTTCGATTTTAAGAGCGAAAAACAACGAGGCGTTTCGCTCTTTCCAAGTTTCGATCTTTAGTCCGGGAGCCGAAATTTCTGATTTTAACCAATCGGCTTGTTCGGCATCTTTCAACCAAATCTCAAGCGCCAAACTGCGACCAGCTGCTTTTCGTAAACGTGGAAAGGATTGGTCCAAAATATAGTAAAAGGAGCGACCATCAATTCGATCCACATCGGTCAGTAAAAAGCCCTTCACCGTCCCCTGAGACAAACGGGGAATTTCACTGCTAGGCAACAAAAGGTTTTCTGGAGGAATAATCACCACCGAGTCTTCGCGAAACAATCCGATCATATCGGCTAGCCCAACACCCAGTATCACTTCACCGGCGCCAAGGTTTTCAATTTTTTCTTTCAGTTCTTCATCCACTTGGCCTGCTTTTTTATTGGCGAACTCCAAAAGCTGAAGAAGACGTTCACGGGTCACACCGTTAGCAATAGCATGCTGAACAAAACCGTCGGAGGTACGAAGGATCACATCTTGGTGACTGATCGGCGCCACCAGTTCGGTGTCATAGCCTTTGATTTTTTCATAAACCGGGTGATCAATGATCTTTTGCGAGTCGTTGATTTCGTCGAAGTCGATGACCACATGAGGCTCCACTTCAAGCAACCGACTGCGAATCGAGCGGTTGAAGCCATTCATCACACTGACCACCACAATCAGGGCCATCACACCCAACCAAATCCCAGTAATGCTAATGCGCGAGATGGTTTTCACCAATGAACCGGCGCGACGAGAAATCAGAAATCGATGGAAGAACTCAAAACTCAACATCCCATCATTAAAGTGAAAATGGTCTGGAATAGCAATAATTTAATGCAAAATAGAGCCTAGCGGTGCAACGAAGTGACTAAAATGTGCACATTACTTTTTGCGCAATGACTGAATTCGGCCCCACAGGCGTCGAACCCACTTGGTCAGGCCGAAACCCTTCCATTTGTTGTAGAACTGATAGTGATCGATGAGCTCAACAATGATCTCTTTTTCGACATGATCCACCTTCAATAAAAATTCGATGGCCTGTTCAACAACCCCGTGATTGACTCTTTGATCAAAGCAGATCACCTCGGCTTTGCCACCTTGGATGTCATCATTGACGTAGCCGGTTTTAACACCATCGTATTCATTCCACTCCACCACTTGATTGAAAAGTGAGATTTGGTGTTTGACGATTTTGTCTTTAGCTTTCCAAAAATATAGATCGGCCGGTCCATTGGAACGAAACCAATGACTTTCAATATCCATACTCGACGTTTTAATAATGTCGATTGACGTGAGCTTTAGACTTTTCGCTAAAGACTTCAGATCATAATGGCTTAATGGACGACCGAATGCTTCATTCATTTTAGTTGCTCGCTGGTTCTCGCATTTTAAGTTTCATTTGTTCTTCTTGTACTTCTTCAACGTTACTTCTTAAAAACCATGTTTTCTGCATTGCCTTCAGTGTTAAGACCACTTCATCCAAAGCCTTAACGGCTTTATGAGTGGCATCTGGAATCTCCGGAGCCACTTGCTTTACAATGGGTACAATATCTTTCATATCTTTGGTCAGCAGATTCAAGTTTTTGGTCAATTCAAGCATATTATCAGAGAGTTCGGGCATGTCTTTGGTCATTTTAGGCAAAGCTTTGTTCATTTGCTTGGTCATAACCAACACATCATCCATCACCTGAACCATTTTCTTCTTTTCATTCAAACTGGCTGAGAGTACTGAGACCTCTGTTGCCATTTCATTCATTCGCTTCATAAGAGGGGTCAGATCATCAAACAATTGGATGATTTGATCGGATCTTTCGTTGGACAAAAAGGCCTCCGCCAATTTTTGTAGATTTTGCGCTGTCATACTAAGAGACTCCATATAAGCCCCCAACTTACTTCCTCCCAGCATTTCAAGAAAATCGGGTGAATACTCCGCCACCAAACGTTGACCATTTTTGATGGGTTCCCCTGGAAACTTTCCGTCAGAAATCTCTAAGGCTTTCTCTCCGATGACGAAGGGACGTACCACATGCACAATACTATTGGTGTTGATTCGGTTGGCAAAGCGTTTAAGTACTTTAAAGTGAATAACAACCTCACTTGAAGAACGAAGCTCCACTGTGTCGACAGCACCAATGCGTGTTCCTAGAAATCGAACCGGAGTACCCGGATTGATTCCATCTGCAGATTTGACAAAGGTCTTAAGTGGCACCTTTTGTTCAAACCAACCTTTTTTAATTCCCATTCCGATGGTTACAGCGCAAGCCATCACAACGGCCCCTAACACAAATAATCCTGCAACTCTTTCGAATAAACTGAATTTTACTTTCACAGTGCTATCCTTTTTTGTTTTTTAATTTCAACTCGATGCAAATTCTTTTTTCGTAAAATGAGATTCTGATCCACTAAACAATCCGATAGATCTTCGTCATAAGTGGCGAAGAATAAATGTTTTAAATTGTGATGATTGCGGTGATCGTCTATCAACTGCAGTAGATTGGCTTGCAATTTGGTAGACAACATCAACTCGGGAGTGTCTAGGAAGATCAGCTCGGGCTTAAGAATAAAAGCTCTTAGAACCAAGGTTGCCTTCTGTGAGCTGGTGGAAACCTCAGCTGGGCGCTTATCCAAATCTTTCTCAAGATCAAAGTACTCGACACAGGTTTGCATCCAATCACGCAATTCTGATCCATCGGCGATCTTGTGAAAGCGCAAAGGCAGTTCCAAATTTTGCCGCAAGGTTCGGTTGTGTATCAATCCACGAGTAGAGAATCCAAATCCTATTTTCAAGCGAAATGGCAGAAACTCTTCAAATGACATGTCGACAATATTCTGATTATTAAGCAGATATTGGCCTTTTTTAAAACCTTCGATTTGAGTCATGGCATGGAAGAAGAAAAACTTTTCACGATCGTTATTGAATACGATTCGACAGTTTTGTCCCATCGGGAAGTCAAAGCTGCAGTTCTGTAAGATTTCTTGGTCTTCAAACCCCATCGTGGCTTTTTCTAATTTCATACTTTTTATCACTTCACTCATCATAGAATCCCAAAGCTAACAATGTAGTCCATGTAAAAATACAGAGTCAGAATCATATTAAAAACCAAAACATAAACCGTACTTTTTACAACCGCCTTGGTCGTTACCTGCGGAATTTCATGGGGACTTCTTTGCACTTGTAAGCCTTGAAAGCAGCTCACAGCGAAAATTATTAATCCACCGACTAAGTTCTTGAGTAAAAACACCAACACATCACTTATGCCGGCGGCCTGAGACAAAGATGTGAAATAGACATCAAAGGGCATCCCCTTCATCACCCGACAGAAGGTCGCACCGGCGATCGTCGCGAACATTACAAAGTAAAAAGCCAAGCAGATGACACTGATCACTCCACCGATCAAACGGGGAAAAATCACAAAACTCATAGGATTGATTCCCATCGCACGCAAAGCATCCAGTTCTTTGTTCACTTGCATCGAACCCAACTCAGAGGCTACAGCGGTTCCAGACCGAGCAATAACGATCAAAGCTGTTAACAAAGGTCCGAGTTCACGCACCACAATCATCACCATAAAGCGTCCGACGTAATCAACGCCGCCAAGAAAAGTCATTTGCATAATCGATTGCAAGGCTACCAAGACACCCGCCCCGGCTCCAAGAAATGCAATCAAAGGCATTGCTTGCCAACCCGTGAAGTAGATTTGTGCCGAGATCACACCGTACAAAGTACGCCAACCCTGGGTTTGGCCCACCAACGTGGAACGAAAACTCAGGTAAGTCAGCAAAAAGAGCTGATAGGTGTAACTGAGGTTTTGCGAAATTTTCGATCCAATGTGATCAACAACTGCTAGCATATGGATTGTTCCTTTAAACTTTGACCACAAGGGCCTCACAAATTTATCGGAAATTCGCAGTTAAATATTGAATTTATAAAGACTTTTAATCTTCTTCAGGACGCAGTCTTTGGTCGAGTCAGTCGACTTCAAAAAACCCACAAATCGTAGAAAACGGTTTTCATGGTTTCACCCCAGACCTGAGACCAGAAGGGACGAAAGCGACGTCCCACTGTGGCTCGTCGATAAATGGGAATCTCTTTCGGAAAATGGGCTTTGAATGTGGAGTGAGCCCGAAACATATGAAGCTTCGAGGTGATCAAAACCACATCTTTACAATTCAACGCCTCGACCAAAGGAAGAGACTGTTGCGCGTTTCCGTATGTAGTCAGTGATCGCTTTTCTAAAATGATGTCATCCGAATCGATTTCACCAAAGAAAATGGCTTGTGGAAAGATTTCTCGCAACTGGGTCTTCGGGTTCACTCCTGAGATGATCACTTTCTTCACTCGCTTTAAGTAAAGAAGCTCGAGGGCATCGTCAATGCGATTCGGACCACCAGTCAGGACCACGCCACAGTCAGCCTTGTGGTCCTCTAACCAAGCGGTCACAGGATAGTTTTTAATAGTCTTGAAGTGACGATAGGACTTCAATCCAAAAAACACCAGGGCCATCAAAATAAAGAGCCCTGCAGCGAGGGCCATGCCTTGCCGGTTTTTCATTAGGCCTTACGAGCGAGAAACTCCATCTCCACATTCACACCCTTCGGAAGAGCCGCCACTTGCACGCAGGACCGCGCCGGGAAGGGATCTTGTAAATAAGACGCGTAAATCTCGTTTACCTTTCCAAAGTCATTGAGGTCGGTCAGAAAGATCGTTGCCTTGATCACATCACCCCAGGTGTAGTCGGCCTGCTTCAGCACAGCTTCGGCATTTTTCATAACCAATTGGGTTTGCTCTTCAATGGCGCCAGTCAGTATTTCACCGGTGGCTGGGTTCAAGGGGATTTGCCCTGAACAATAAAGTGTTCCGTCCACTTCGAGAGCCTGTGAATAAGGTCCAACAGGTGATGGGGCGTCTTTTGTTTCGATCACTTTTTTCATTGAATGTCTCCTTGTTCAAAAATCTTAACGAGTTTTAGAAGTAAAAAATGATTCCACCACGCATGGGGTGGTCACCGATGGTTCGGAATAAAGTTCCATTGGAGTCAGAGCGAATGCCCACCCCCGCCTCAAAGGTAAAACCCAGGTTTTCTAAACCGGCAAAAAAGAACTCTCCGCCAAGAAAACCCATCAACACAAAGCCTGAGTTGTTATTTCCAGCCGTCTCAACACTGAGCATTCCGGCGCCGCCACCGACGTAGAAGTTCATATGGTCTTCCATAAAAATGATTCGGTAAAGTTTTCCGAGAACCCCAAAACGAGAGTTTTGGTTCTGGGTGTTGACACCAACCGCCAGAGAAAAACCAGTGCGTGAATTGGGGTAATATCGTGCTGTTATACTTGGAAGACTCACCGTCGAAGAGAGCTGGTCACTGTAACCGACACCGAGCCGGTTGGCCAAATCCATAGCAAAGCCATTCTGGCTCCAAAAGAAAGTTGCTGAAATCACTAGCAAAAATATGATGCGTCTCACGGCCTCTGCCCCCTGCAAATCTGTTACGGTTCCTATTAAAATCCATTTCCCAGAAAATTCAATGATTAACTCTTGATTTCCCCAATTTGTTTGGGTACTTGTGCTCTCTATTCGAATAATACCGTGGGGGTATAGCTCAGTTGGGAGAGCGCGACGCTGGCAGCGTCGAGGTCGCAGGTTCGATCCCTGTTACCTCCACCAAAATTTCCAAAGACGACCCATGGTCGCTTCACTCACCAGTGTTTGAAAATTTCTCTTAGGAATAATTCTACGATCTAGAGCAGGGTAATAGGTTCGTTGCGCATTCATTTTATTTTGGCAGTCATGTCGAGTCCTGCTGTCAAAGGCTGTTTTATCTCATGAAGGTTCAAAACTCTGGTTTTTGAAACAAAGACCTTACTGTTTCATGGCATAGAAACAGTAAAGTTCATTTTTATCTGATTTTTCTGATATTTACCCCCGTTTCGATTACCTTGTGAAACAGAAAAGGAGAATGTTATGTCAAAAATACTAATCTTGATGGGAGTTATGCTTGCCGCAAACACCACCCTAGCCTGTATCGGTCCCGATGTCACCGAGGAAGAGTCTGTAGAGATCCAGAATGAGTTGGCCATGGAGGTCATCAATGAAGCTGGAATTCCGATTAAAAATGTCACCAAAGTTCGTTTCGCACCTGGCTTTATTTTGACCAGAGGTCAAAAAGGCAGTTGTTCGGCTCTAAACGCTTTCGGTTTGATTATGATCGAAACAAGTTACAGTTGTTCTTACAAAGCTCACGTCAACACCACCAGCGAAGGCGTCGAATTTGAAATTTCAAAAAGATGTGAAAAATCAAAATACAAAAAACCGAAGAACCAGAATCAAAAAAAATAATCTCTGCCCTTATCCGAATCGCCCCCAATCTTCATTTGGGGGTTTTTGATCTGAACTACTTTTTTCTCAACTGAATTTTTAAATTATCTGCAGCTTCGTAAGTAAACTTAGCTAAACTGGGGGAGCCTGCATTGATGGTGATGACGTAAAGATTAGAAAAATCTTTTTCATCAATCATGGACAATTTTTTCTGACCCAGAACATGGTTAACAAAAGCCGGTATGGTGTTGCTATGCCCAACAACGAGAACAGCCTTGCCAACGTGCTTGCTCTCAATGTCTTGTAGAAGTTCACTGTAGTGAGTTGGAAAAATACTCTTATTGATAGTGACCCCCAGTTTGCTGGCTAATGGTTGAGCCGTGCTTAAGGCTCTCTTGTAATTTGAAGAGTAGACTCCAGAGATTGGAAACATCTCACTGATTTCAGAAAGGGCCTGAGCCCGATCTTTACCTGCTGGCGTGAGCATGGGGTCATTTCCTGAGCGTTTCTCTGCATGACGGACCAGAATAATCTGGGTCGGTGGTTTATCAATTGTTTTCAGGCTGGTGCAACTAAGAACAGAAATTAGAACAATCGTAATGAAAAAAACACGCTGAATCATACTTCTCCCAACTGCTTATTTCGCAAATGAACAGTAGGGGGAAAAGCGACAAATAGATAGCAAAATGATAAGATCCCCCTTAAATTTGAGAAGGAATGCACCGATGAAACACAGACTCGCGATTGTTTTGGCCATTTTTATTATACAAGTGAACGTATCCGCTGAGGGTATGGGTAAAAAGGCTGTCGACAAAGCCTTCAATCCACCGAAGGCGCAAAAGCCAAAAAAAAACAAAGAGAAGGTTCCCCTGTTGATCAACGTGGGCTTCTCTCTTTCTAAGTATCGTCTTTTTGATGTTTACGACACACCGACTGGCCAAGCCGAACGCGCGCCTTCGATCTTCGCCGGTGAGATCAATCTAAATGCTGTGGTCGAACGCAAAACTGTGAAAAAATATGAAAAGAAAATTCCCCAAAAGTTTCGCAAGCTGGCTTTGAGTTTTCATGAAATCTCCGCCACACATGTGTACATCCCGCGCACTCTTTATATTCAACCGCGCAACTCTAGCGATATCGACGCGTATGGTGTGACCTGGGGCTTTGTTCCCAG